>JAHBWE010000002.1:304948-609897 GCA_019637155.1 Labilithrix sp.
CCTTCACCTGGCAGATCTCGCGGCGGTCGCGGTTCACCTCGATCGTGACGGCGCGGAGGCGCTCGCCGTGCTCCTCCACCGTCATCGACCAGATCGAGCTGCCTCCGAACGCGCACTTCGGAGCGTACGTCGCCACGCAGTGACGCATCGCGAGGCCCTCCTCGCGGAGCTCGTCGCTCGTGCGGAGCTCTCGGATACGCCACGCGCGAAGCCGGGCGTCCGTCCCGTCGGCGCGGAGCCACACGAGGCCGCCGAACGGCGCGGGCTTCCACGAGAGCCCGCTCGACCGCGGGCGCGGCGCGACCGCGCGGCCGCCCCACCCGCGGAGGATGCGGTCGCGCGTCTTCGAGCCCAGCCCGCACAGCGCGACGTCGGCGCGCGGATCCGTGTTCGGCGGCCATGTCCCGGCGAGCGACGTCGACGTCCGGGCGCTCCTCCGTTCGTGGAAGAACTCCACGAGCCGGTCGACGAGCACGCGATCGAGGTCTCCTTGCGCGACGAGGAACGCGACGACGTGGGCGATGAAGCCCTCGTCGCCGCTCTCGCGACCGAGGCGCGTCATCGCGACCGCGCGCGCGAGCTCGGGCGAGCCGTTCAGGCCGCGCACCTGCGCCCAGCGGAGCGCGGCCATGATCGACAGATCGTCGGGCGCACCGCGAAGAGCGTGCGCCATGCGGCGGCTCGGGCGCAGCGGGAAGTCGATCGCGCGCACGCTCTCCCCCGCGCCGAGGCGGATGTACCAGCGCTGCTCCCGGCGCGCGCGATGCCCGCCGAGCCACGCCGCCGTCATGAACCGCGGGACCGGAAACGACGCGAAGAGGTGCTCCGCGAGCGACGCGAGGACCCGCGCGTCGGAGCGCGTCTCCGGCGGCGTCCACGCGCCGACGGGTCGTCGCCAGTCCCAGCGATGGACGGCCATCGCGAGGAGCGCGTCGACGAGCGCGCGCGATCGATCCGTCGCCACGCTGCGCGGCGAGAGGATGGTCGTACGCTCCTGGACGGTCGCGAGCAGATGCTGAAATGCAGCGACGACGCGCGGACCCACCCGCGTCGCCCGCCGCAGCGCCGCGCGGACCGCGGCGTCGAGGACCCGCTTCCGGGCCTCCCGAAGGTGACGAAGACTCTTCATGATGCGCTCCGAGCGCGCGACGGCGCGCCGTTCGTGGTCGAAGGACGGCAGCCCGCGGCGGGCTACGAACCGGCGACGATGACGAAACGCATGGGCGAGAAGACTGCGCATCGAGGACGACACGCGCAAGGCCGCTCGTCGCCTCCGCGGTCCACCTCGACGTCCAGGAACGCGACGTCGACGACAGCGTCGACGCTCACTGTGACCGAGTAACACGTGTTCCCGTGGACGTGAACGCGCCCCTCTCGGGCGCGAACACCATCCACTCGTGCTCTAATCATCGCCGGATAAAGAGGTGTCGAAATGCGCAAGGTCTCTCTGCCCGTCGCGGGCGCGCTGGTCGTCGTTGCTGGCTCCGTCTTCGCTCAACCGTTCAAGCCAATGCAGCTCCCTCCGGAATCGGCCCAAGTCCAGCCCGCCAGCGCCGTCGGCGCGGCAAGGCTGCTGTCGATCGCTCCTCCTGCTGCGCTGACTCCGGCCGCGCGCCTTCAGCGAGCGAGGGCGTTGCCGGCCGCTGCGAACGCGACCTCGCTGCCTGCCCAGTTCGAGTTCCGCGTCACCCCGAAGGCACCGAACAGCGGCAACGCCAAGATCCTATACTCCGGTCTCTTCTCGTTCGAGCCAACTGGATCGAGTGGCCGATGGGCGATGTTCGGCGTGCACGGTATGGGGGCGCCTTCCTTCGTCGAGATCGAGCTGGTCACAGTAGCCAACACCAACTACCTGGCGGACTGCAGTGTCAAGGTGAACTGGGGCGCGCTCACCGTGAACAACGCTTCGACGCAGGCCATCCAAGACGGGCACCTGTTTCATGTGATCCGATCGACGGGCACCACGACGAAGGTCCTCCTTGTATGGCCCACCAATCCCGCCGATTGGACCGCTCATCGGGGGGGACTTTTTCGGCTGCGACTTCACCAAGCTCTAACCTGCACGTAAGGACCGCGACGAGGACGGTGAGATCGCGGTCCTCGAGCGCGCGGTAGCTACGCCATCGGCGGGGCTTCGGTGACACGTTTCAAGAGCGGCCGGACCGCCTGGTAGAGCGCGGGGTAGGGGCGGAGGGCGGCGATGCAGGAGGCGACGCGGGCGCCGGTCGACGTGTCGGGATCGTCGCCCTGCTCGGCGACGGCGCCGTCGGAGGGGAGCATCGTCTCGAGCCACGTGCGGAGGACCGTGCTCACCACGTCGCGCGCGGCGCAGAGATCGAGCGCGTGCGCGGCGGCGCTCGGATCGGGCGCGATCGCGAAGTAGCTCACGAGGCGGACGACGTCGCGCTCGCGCGCCAGCGGCGCGAGGACCTCCGCGAAGACCGCGCTCGCGAAGGGATGCGACGACACGTCGAGCATCTCCTTGCCGATCGCGTCGAGCGCCGCGTCGCCGCCGTGGAGGAGGAGCGTGCGCGCGCGCGGGCCCGTGATCGCGCCCCGCTCCAGCGCGGCCGCGAGCGCCTTCGCGTTCGAGGCCGCGTCCGGATCCATCGGCTGCCACGACGCCGGCGGGAGCGACGGCGCGGCGCGGTTCGAGCGCGGCTCGCGCGTCGCGACGAGCAGGAGCGCGCCGTGCGTCGCGAGCGGCGCCACATTCTCGGCGACGATCTTCGCGAGCGGCAGCCCCGGCAGCGTCGCCGCCGCGCGCGCGACGGCGCGCTCGCCCTGCTGGAAGGCGCGCTCGAACGGCGCGCGATCGAGGAGCACCGCGCGGCGATCGGCGGGCGCGATCTCGCCGTCGTCGCTCCACGGGTAGAACGTCGCGGCGGACGCGACGACGGCGGCGTCGGGATCGAGCGCGCGCGCCGTCTTCACGAGCGCGTCGAGCGGCCACGCCGGCGCCGACACGCGCTTCGCGAGCTCGAGGCACGCCTCGAACGCGGCGGGACGCACGCCGTTCGCGCGCGCGAGGCGATCGTCGAAGCGGGCGCACGCGATCGAGACCGCGTCGTCGACGATGAGCGCTCGGTGCGCCTGCGCCTGCGCCTCTGCCTCCGCCGCGCCCTCCGCCGCGGAGGCGTCCGCGTCCGCGCCCGCGAGGAGCACGCGCACGAGCGCCGCGACGGCGGCGTCGCCCGCGACGAGCGGGCCCTCGTCGGACGCCGCGCGCGCGTGGCGGGCGACGGCGCGCTTGACGCGATCGAGCGCGGGCGGCGCGGCGGCGAGGAGGCGCGCGAGGAGCACGTCCCACGACGCGTCGAGCTCCGCGCCGCTCGCGGTCGCGTGCGCGCGGTCGACCTCCTCGACGAGGTCGCGCTCGTCGCGCTCGAGGCGGACGCGGGCGAGGAGGCGTCCGACCGGCACGCCCTCCCAGAGCGCGCGCGCGACGCCGAGATCGACGACCGTGAGCTCGACCTCGTCCTCGGCCGTGGCGACGAACGGCAGCGTGGCCGGCGGCGACACGTCAGTCGAGCGCGGGGCGCGGGCCGGTGAGGGTGGGGCGCTTCGGCTGGCGCACGCGGAGGAGGAGCGGCGCCTTCGCGGTCGCGACGTCGTCCCAGCTCTTTATGTTGATCGAGCGACCCGAGGCGTTCGTCGTGTCGAGCTTCGGCGTGATGCGGTAGAGGCCGGGCAGGTCGAAGGTGCCGGAGGGGCACGTCGCGGTGAAGAGGATGCTCAGCGACGTCTTCCCTTTGACGCCGACGGTGACGAACAGCTCCCTGATCGGCGAGCCGATCGTCCGCGGCGCGCCGCACGCGACGCTGCCGCCGGGGCCGCTCACCGCGAAGGTGACCATGTCCGGGCGGAAGAGCAGCGCGATGGGACGATCGGTCTCGTTCACGAGCGAGACCGTCGTCGTGAGGTCGTCGCCCTTCGCCGCGTCCATCGTCTCGGGCACGGTGAGGTACACGCTCGGCGGCGGCGTCGCGGGCTCGGAGCCGGCCGGCTTCGGCGCGATCGAGATCGTGTCCGGCAGCGTCACCGGATCGGCCTCGAGCTCCTTCACCGGGTCGATCTTGCCGACGGAGGCGCCGACCGGCGAGAGCGCGAAGGGCGGGGAAGGCGCGGCCGCCGTCTTGCCCTTCGTCGCGACGGGCCTCCAGCCGAAGCGCGCCTTCACCTGCGCGTCCTTCACGAGCGCGGCGCGTTCGCGCGCGCCGAAGCAATAGAAGAACGGATCGAACGTCGCGGACCACGATCGCTTGCCGGGGACGACGAGCTCGCGCCCTTCGTCGGTCGAAGGCCGCGACTCGTCGGGCAACGCGCAGCGGATCGGACCTGCCGGCGCGCCCTTCTTCGGCTTGTCGAGCTCGATCGCGCCGCCGCCGGGAGGCACGAGCTCGAACGAGAGGAGGCGCGGATCGGCGGCGAGCCGCACCGGGCCCTCGCCGCCGTTCGTGATCTTCATCGTCCACGGTCCGCTCGCGGTCGGGGTGACCTCGAGCTTCACCGCCGGCGCGGCGGGGGTGGCCGGCTCTTCGGCGAACGCGCCGTCACTCGCGGTGGTGGCGAGCGCGATCGCGATGATGACGAAGAGCCGGCGCTTCATGTCAGCCGCCGCCGCGGAGCGTCTCGTAGAGCTCGAGGTCCGGGATGGCGGTGGTGAGGCGCGTGCGGAGGACGCCGACGTCGTTCTCCTCGAGCAGGCGGCAGAGCGCGACGCCGTCGAAGAGCGCGATCGGCGCGGCCGGCGCGCCCGACTCCTCGCGCGCGCCGGAGAGCACCTGGCCGGTGGTGATGAGCCAGCCCGCGGACGCGGGGCCGTAGTGGTGGAGCGCGCCGCGGAGATCGCTCACGCGCTCGCGGCCGACCTCGCGCCCGTCCTTACGGACGACGATGGCGGTCTTGATCTCGTCGGTGCCCGTCTTGTGCGTCGCGGCGAAGTGGGCCTCGCCGCCGGGCGCGCCGGCGCGGCGCACGGTGCGGAGGTTCGTCATGCCGACGCGCTCGAGCCCGAGGAGCACGAGCTCGATGAGCGCGTGACCCGGGAGCTCCTGGAGCTTGCGGAGCATCATGCGACGCGAGGCCTCGCGGTAGCGCTCGATCGCGCCGATCGCCTCCGCCTCGAGGCGGACGAGGTCGGTCGACAGCGTCCAGTCGGTGAGCGCGACGCGCGGTCCCTGGCCGAAGCGGAAGCGCGGGCGCTGCCCGTTCGCGCTGCGGCGAAGGTTGTCGGCGCGGAGCGAGGCGGTCAGCTGCGCGGCGGCGAGCATCGAGTCGCCGCCGAGGCGACCGCGACGGATCAGCGCGTCGACGACGCTGCGGACCTGGACCGGACCCTGCGCGCGATCGAAGCCCGAGAGGATCATCACCGTCGCGTCCGCGAGCTCGCGGCCGGACAGCTCGTCCTGCTCGCCCGGCGGGATGTCGATCCCCGTCGGCGCGCCGCCGGCCATGATCTGCTGGCGGTCGCGGATCATCGGGCGCGGCGCGGGCGCGAGCGGATCGCGCGACGTGTCGATCGACGAGTCACCCTCGACCGAGAGGATCGCGGTCGGCTGGATCCGCTCTCCGTTGCTGCCGTTGCGATCTCCCTCGAGGCGCGGCGAGGACGCGCGGTCCTCGACGTTGTCGCGTCCGCCGCGTCGGCGTCGGCGGCGTCGGCGTCGGCGGTTGCCGTCGTCGCCCGCGGCGCCGCGCGCGTCGGCGCCGCCCTGCGTGCGCGGCTCCTCGCTGTTCGGGGACGAGGAGAAGATCGGCTGATCGTCGTCGTCTTCGTCGTCGAACATCTCCGCCGCGCTCGCCGCGAGATCGGCGCGGAGCGCGTCTTCGCCGGAGACCTCGATCGGCTCGTCGTCCTCGTCGTCCGGCTCGCCCATCGTGCGGGCCTCGAGCTCGAGCGCGTTCACCTCGACGTCGGCGGCCTCCTCGGCCTCGGCCTCGGCCGCCTCGACCTTCTTCTTCCCCTTCTTCCCGTCCCACTCGCGGAGGGCGAAGACGCCCGGCTTCACGCGAACGATCGGGTTCTCCTTGTCCTCCTTCTTGAGGAGCGCGGCGAGGCGGGCGCCCATCGTGACCTCGGGGCTCTTGCCCACGTGGGAGAGGAGGTTCTTCTCGATGGCGAGCTCGGTGATCTCCTTGTAGTGGAGAGGCTTGCCGGCGATGCGCAGCACCTCGGCTGCGGCTTCCGTAAACGTCATGTCTTTCGTCTTTCGCTGGTGTGCCGCGAGGCCCCCTTCGGTCCCTCGCGCTTGGGCGAGCGGCGGCGCCTACTGAGCTCTCTCAGTCGGCCACCTTTTGCTCGCGACCCTACGAATACATCGCGGCACACCGGCCGTCAAAGCCGAAAACTGCGGGCAATGGGCCTCAGAACGCCTCAGAATCCGAAGAGGCCGCCGAAATTCTCGAACGACACGTCGCCGTTCTGGGCGTTGCCGAAGAGCTCGCCGAGGCCGCCGCCGAAGGGGTTCTGGAGGTCGAGGCCGCCGAGGCCTTCGAACGGGTTGCCGCCGTCGCCGCCCGCCGCGCCGCCGAGCTGGCCGAGGATCTGGCCGATGTCGATGCCGCCGCCCGCGCCGCCGAGCTGCGAGAGGTCGATGCCGCCGAGGTCGCCGAGCTGCGAGAGATCGATGCCGCCGAGCTCGGCGCCGGTCGTGTCGACCTCGCCGACGTTCGCGCAGTCCGCCGCCGACTGCGCCGCGACCTTCGCCGCCGCGATGCACGCGGCCTGCGCGGCCTTCGCCTGCCCCGCGTCCTGCGTGCACTGGATCGCCTGATCGAGGATCGCCGTGAGGTCGGCGCCGCACGCGGCGGCGTTGTCGGGGAGGTCGATGCCCGCCGCCTCGAGGCCGCCGCCCTGGAAGATGTCCCCGAGGCCGCCGAGGTCGCCGAGGATCTGCTGGAGGAAGTCGGCCGAGCCGGCGGGGAGCTGATCGGCGGTCAGGTTCTGCGTCGCGAAGCTGCGCGCGGCGGTGAACTTCGAGCCGTCGTGGACGCGCGTGACGAGCTGCGCCTCACCGTCCTCGTCGGACTCGTTGAACGCGATCGAGATGCCCTTCACGGCCTGCCCGTCCTCGTCGTAGCCCGTCATGAAGAGGTCCTGCTTGCCGCGGAACATGCGCCACTCGGTGATGCCGTACTTCTTCGCGGTCTCCTTCGAGGCGGCGGTGCGGATCGAGGGCTTCGGCTTCTCGAGCGTCGACGTCGTCGAGGAGCGCCGCTCCTTCGGCGCCGGCGGCTCCGAGCACGCGGACGCGCCCATCACCACACATGCAACACCGACGAGGACGCGCGCGCTGAGCCAGTTCATCGAAGGCCCGTCACTGCATCGGAAATGCCAGTGACGGGCTACGAGGGTGGATCAACGCAACTGCGCGACATGCACAGGCTCACGTCCTCGCACGGTGTCGTCGCGAGTGTGACGATCTGTAACGACGATCGAACACTGCGCGATCCGCCCTCGGGATCCAGCAGGGCCCGAGAATTTCAATGGGGCTCGAGTCAGCAGCCTCCCCAGTCGCCGAACCCGAAGCCGCCGAGGTCGAAGCCGCCCCAGTTGCTCGTGCCGCCGCCGCCGCCACCCCCGCCGGAGTAGTCGTTGCCGCCCCCGCCGCCGCCACCGCCACCCCAGCCGCCGAAGAGGCCCCCCAACGCGCCGCCGACGAAGTCGAGCCAGCCGCCGCCTCCGCCACCGCCGCCGCCACCCCAGCCGCCTCCGCCGCCGCCACCCCAGCCGCCGCCGCCGCCCCAGTCGACCTCGCCGGTGCCGCCGTCGGCGTGGACGTCGTCGGCGTCGCCGACGCCGAACGGGTCGCCGCCGAGGCTCCCGAGGCTCCCGAAGCTCTCGAGGAGCGCGGCGGGATCGAGCGACGCGCCGAAGATCCCCGGGTCGAACTCCTCCGCGCCGGGATCGAACGCAGCGTCGTTCGGATCGAACGTCTCGCCTTCGTCCGTCGTCGGCGTCGTCTCGCTCGCGCCCTTGCAGGCCTCGCTCGACTCGGCCGCCTTCTTCGCCGCGGCGACGCACGCCGCCTGCGCCGCCTTCGACGTGGTCTGGCCCTGCGTGCACGCGAGCGCCTGCGTCACGATCGCGGAGACGTCCTCGCCGCACGCCGAGCCGTCCGTCGCGGCCGCGGCGCGGAACGCGAGGTTCGCCTTGCTCGCGTCGACGAACGCCGCCTGCATGAACGCGGCGCCGTCCTCGTTGAGCTCGCCGTTCGCGAGGCTCTTGTTCGACGTGAGGCCGTGGACGGCGGTGAAATCCGACCCGTCGTTGATTTTGGTGTGAACGACGTCTTCGCTGTCATCAGCGGCTTTGCCGAAGCCGGCGGTGAGGCCCTTCACGGCCTGACCTTTCTTGTCATAGCCGGTCATGAAGAGGTCCTTCTTCCCCCGGAAGATCTTCCACTCGACGATCCCGAACTTGTCCTTCGTCGCCTTCGAGGCGGGGGTCTTCACCGCCGCCTTCGGCGCTCCGAGCTTCGAGACCGTCGAGCCTTTGCGCTCTCTCGTCTCGGCGGTTGGGGCCGCACATCCGGTGATCGCCATCACGGCAGCCAACGCCCCCCCGAGCATCCAGCGCGTCTCGCTTCGGATCATCTCTTCTTGCGTCCTTCCACGAGCAACCCCTGCCGCTCGCGAGATGATCCTGGAGCACGTGTGGTGCCATCGGACGCTGCCGCTGGAAAATTCCAATTTCACGAGGAAACGGGGCTGCGACGGATCTCGATCACCCGATCGGCGCTTCCTCATGGAGGTCTGAAAATTTCCAGATGACCTGGCGGATCGTAGTGCGAGGAGGTGCGACCTTTTCGAAATCACTCCTCATAACCGCCGTCGTCGTAGCCACCACCACCGCCGTCGTCGTAGCTGCCGCCGTCGTCGTAGTACGAGTCGTCGCCGCCGTCGTAGTCGGACGCGTCCTCGTAAGCGGCGTCGTCGTAGCCGCCGTCGCCGTCCTCGTCGTAGCTCGTCTCGCCCGTCTCGGGATCCGCCTCGACGTCCTCGAGCGCCTCGTTCTCGAGCGGGTTGTCGCCCTCGTCGTCCGGCTTGCCCGGAGCGTCGCCGTCGCCGTCCCCGTCGCCCGGCTTGTTGGTGTTGTCGCCGCCGCCGGTGCTGCTCTCTTCGCCCGGCTTGGCCGGACCGTCTCCCGGCTTGTCGTCCACCGGCTTGTTGCTCTGCTCGCCGTTCTTCGCGAGCTGCTCCATCTGCTTCAGCTGCTGCTCTTCCAGCTTGAGCAGCTGGAGCTCGTTCTGAAGCTCCTGCTTCAAGATTGCGTCCTCGAGCTTGTCGAGCTCCTGGCCGCCGCCTCCGCTGCCGCCGGTCGGAGCAGGAGCCGCAGGAGCAGGAGCCGGCGCAGGAGCAGGCGCCGGAGCAGGCGCAGGCGCCGGTGCGCTCGTCGTCGAGCCGGTGTTCTGGCACGCCTCCTGGGCCTCCGCCGCCTTCTTCGCGGACGCGATGCACGCGGCCTGCACCGCCTTCGACTGCGCCTTGCCCTGCATGCACTTGAGCGCCTCGGCGAGCACGGCAGAGAGGTCCGCGCCGCACGCGGCGGCGGCGGTGTTGGTCGCCGTCGCCGTCGCCGCCGGCGCGACGATCCTCTTGCGGAAGGCGTGGTTCGCCTTGCTGAGATCGACGAACGCGCGCTGCACGAGGTCCGCCGACGCGTCCGTCATCGACGTCTCGGTCGCGAGGTTCTCGTGGCTCCGGAGCCCGTGGAACCCCTGGAACCTCGAGCCGTCGTTGAGGCGCGTCGTGACGAACTTCTCGCCGCCCTCGCTCTTGCCGAAGCCGGTCGTGAGGCCCTTCACCGCCTTGCCCCGCGCGTCGTAGCCCGTGAGGTGGAGCTCCTTCTTGCTGCGGAAGAGGCGCCACTCGACGATGCCGAGCCGCTGCGTCGTGAGCGCCGACGCCGGCGCGATCACCGTCGCCTTCGGCGTGCCGAGCGTCGAGGTCCGGCTGCGCTTCTTCTGACCCGCTTCGATCGAGGCGCAGCCCGTGAGCCCCATCACCGCCACCATGCCCGCGAGCCACCAACGACCATCGAACAGACGAATCCCCATCGTGCCCTCCTGAGATCGCAACGCCGACGAGGCGCGCCGAACCGCGTCTCGTATTTCATATTTTTCATGACTTTCACGGTGCGCCGAGCGCCCGGGCGTCGTTCCGCCTTATCGCAGGACTGATGCCAGCCGCGTTTCGCGACGATTCTCCCCGCAAACGGCGGGAATGAGACGCGAGCGCGACGGGGTGAGCGCAGAGATCACCGCTGCGCGCGCGCGGGGTGGTGGAGCGCCGTGGGCGCCCGCGCGTTCCAGATCACCGATTACATGTGGTGGCGTGCGAGCATTTGCCCGGCATTTCCCGTGATTTCGCGAGTATGATCCGGGTGTGCAATCCGAGAAGGGGACGCTGACGGTCGCGCAGAGTGCCACCGTCTCGCGCGTGCGTTCGGTGACGGTCCACGTGACGAAGGGGCCGGACGCGGGACGATCCGTCACGATCGAGCAACCGAGCTTCGTGATCGGCGTCGGCGAGGCGGCCGATTTCAGGCTCACCGATCCCGGCGTCTCGCGCGAGCACATCCGGCTCACGCTGCAGCTCCACGGCGTGCGGGTGAAGGACCCCGGCAGCAAGAACGGGACGTTCCTCGGCGGCGCGCGCATCCACGAGGTCACGCTCACGAGCGACACCGCGATCACGATCGGCGGCACCACCCTCGGCATCTCGGTGAGCCACGAGTCGATGGACCTGCAGCTCTCCGCGAACGATCGCTTCGGCGACGCGATCGGCTCGTCGGCGATCATGCGGCACCTCTTCAACATCCTCGAGAAGGTGGCGGGCTCCGACCTCACGATCCTGCTCGAGGGCGAGAGCGGCGTCGGCAAGGACGTCCTCGCGCGCGCGATCCACGGCAAGAGCGCGCGGAAGGACGGGCCCTTCGCGGTCGCCGACTGCAGCGCGATCCCCGAGAACCTGATCGAGAGCGAGCTCTTCGGCCACGAGCGCGGCGCGTTCACCGGCGCCGATCAAGCGCGCAAGGGCGTCTTCGAGGAGGCGAACGGCGGCACGCTCTTCCTCGACGAGATCGGCGAGCTCCCGCTCGACATGCAGCCCAAGCTGCTCCGCGCGCTCGAGGCGCGGGAGGTGCGCCCCGTCGGAGGCCGCGCGCCGCGTCCGATCGACGTCCGCGTGATCGCGGCGACGAACCGCCGCCTCGCCGAGTCGGCGCGCACGGGCGAGTTCCGGAGCGACCTCTTCTACCGCCTCGCGGTCGTGAAGGTGACGGTGCCCCCGCTCCGCGAGCGCGCCGAGGACATCCTCCCGATCGCGCGCGCGATGTTCCGCGCGCTGAAGCACGATCCGCTCGCCGAGATCCCGGCCGACTTCGCCGCGATGCTGAAGGCCTACTCGTGGCCCGGCAACGTGCGCGAGCTCCGCAACGTGATGGAGCGCCACGCCGCCCTCGGCGAGAAGGAGGGCCTCTTCGATCACGCAAAGGCGGTCGAGATGTCCGCCGACGACGAGCTCGCGATGCTGCCGTACCACGAGGCGCGGAAGCTCGTCGTCGATCGCTTCGAGGAGCAGTACGTGCCGCGCCTCCTCAAGCGCGCCGAGAACAACTTGAGCCGCGCGGCCGACCTTGCGAACATCGCGCGACCGAGTCTCTATCGCATGCTCGAACGCGTCGGCTATCAGAAGAAACAGTGAAGGGTGGGAGCGCGCGTCTTCGTCCTCGTCTGCTCACTCGTGTTCGCGGCGCCGCTCACGGCGCTCGCCGCACCGGCGGCGTCCACCCAGACCGCCGACGACAAGCGCGCGGCGAAGGCGTTCACGGAAGGGCAGCAGGCCTTCGAGGCGGGGGACTTCCGGCGCGCGGCAGGCCTCTTCGAGCAGGCGTACGCCGCGAAGCCGCACCACTCCGCGCTCTGGAACGCCGCGCGCTCGTGGCAGCGCGCGGGCGAGGACCTCACCGCGGTGAACCTCCTCGAGCGCTACCTCCACGACGCGCCGACCGACGCGCCCAACCGCGCCGAGGCGAACGCCGCGCTCGCCGCGATCACGAAGCGCGTCGGCCGCATCCAGATCCAGATCGTCTACGTGCAAGACCCGAAGCTCGACAACGCCCCGGCGAAGGAGGGCCTCGCCTACGTCGCGCCGGGCGAGCACGTGCTCACCGCGACGGCGAACGACGGCGCGAGCCCGATCCGTCGTGTCGTCTCGGTGAAGGCGGGCGAGATCGTCAGCGTCACGCTGGAGCCGCCGAAGGAGACGCCGCCGCCACCTCCTCCGCCAGTCGTGATCGTGAAGAAGGGGATCTCGCCTTGGTTCGTCGTCGGCGGCGGCGTGCTGACCGCGGCGGCGGGCGGCCTCACCGTCGTCTTCGGCCTGAACACCGTGAAAAACCGCGACGCGTTCCTCGCCAACAAGACGCAGGCGAACCTCGACGCGGGAAACGACGCCCAGCTGCGGACGAACATCGCGCTCGGCGCTACGATTGGACTCGCGGTGCTCACGACGGCGATCGCGGTCTTCCTGGTCGATTGGGGCTCGTCGTCGTCGAAGACGGCGGCGAAGGCGCCGACGTTCGCGTCGGACTGGGTGTGGCGATGAGCGCGCGCCGCAGCTTGCTCGCCGGCGTGTTCGCGCTCCTCGGCGCGGCGTGCACGATCATGAACGGGCTGAAGCTCGATCCCTCCGCGACGGAGCCGACGCCCGGCGACGACGACGACGACGACGACGTGACGCGGCCGGACGGCAGCTCGAAGGACGGCGATCCGGAGACCCCATGCACGCCGAAGCACGTGCACCCGCCGCCGCCGGCGGCCGCGGGCGGGACCGATCGCGAGCTCGTGTTCGCGCTCCAGGAGATGGACTCGACGCCGTCGGACCGTCGCGCGGGGCTCGACCTCGACGGCCGCTGCTCCTGCCACGACGATCTCCCGCCCACGTGCACGTCGAAGACCGGCGCCGTCACCTGCGACCCCGAGGACGGCACCGGGCTCGACAACATCGCCGGCACGAGCTTCGCCGCGCTCCTCAGCACGACCGGCGGCTTCAACATGATCTCGCTCGCGAACGCGCGCATCCAGAACGGCCAGCACGGCAACGTCTTCCGGATCGAGGGCTACAACGGCCTCGACGACGACGACGACGTGAAGGTCACGTTCCATCCCTCACCCGGCCGCGGCTCGGGGAACGTCAACTTCACCCAGGTGCAGAGCTGGCCGATCGGCCCCGGCGTCGTCGCGACGAAGGCCTACGTCGCGAAGAGACAGCTCGTCGCGCTGTTCGACTCGATCCAGATCTTCTTCCTCGAGGACACGTTCCAGCCGGCGACGCTCCGGCACGCCACGCTCTTCGGCGACATCGTCGACGTCGGCGGTGACCTCCGGCTCCCGGACGTGCAGGTCGCCGGCCGCGCGAACACGACGGAGCTGGTCGCGTCGATCGGCCAGATCGAGACCCCGTTGGGCACGGTCTGCTACGCGCCGACCTACGAGAGCACGGGCAGCAGCGCCTGCAACGCCTCGGACCTGCCCGCCAGCCCGGCGGAGGACGGCACCGCCGCCGCGTGCGACTCCTTCTCGATGGCGATGCGCCTGAAGCTCATACCGGCGACCCTGGGTAACAGCGCATCCATCCCCACCGTGTTCGATCGTTGCAACGGCGCGCCGAAGGTTGTCTGCAACTAGCGCGTGCTACGATAGGGGACGATGGATGCCGCTCGATCGTCCGTCCCGGCCGCCGGCACGCTGATCGCGGGCCGCTACCGCGTCGGCTCACCGATCGGCGAGGGCGGCATGGGCGTCGTGCTCGCGGCGCGCGACGAGCGCGAGGTCAAGGACGTCGCGATCAAGCTGCTGCAAGTGACGGGGGAGGCGAACATCGAGCGCTTCCTCCGCGAGGCGCGGCTCGTCACGAAGATCGCGAGCGACCACGTGGTCCGCGTCCTCGACGTCGGTCAGCTCGGTCACAGCCCCTTCATCGTCATGGAGCGCCTCGAGGGCGAGGACTTCGGCGCGAAGGTGCGCGACGTCGGCTCGATGCCGCTCGCGCAGGTCGCGGACTGCGTGCTCCAGACGTGCGAGGCGCTCGCGCACGCGCACGGCGCGGGCATCGTCCATCGCGACATCAAGGCCTCGAACCTCTTCGAGCATCGGCGCAAGGACGGCGCGCGCCTCGTGAAGGTCCTCGACTTCGGCATCTCGAAGATGATCGCGAGCACGGGCTCACCCGAGATCGAGCGCACGCTCACGCGCACGCGCGACGGCGGCTTCCTCGGCTCGCCTCCGTACATGTCGCCCGAGCACGTGAAGGACCCGCGCAACGTCGACGGCCGCGCGGACCTCTGGTCGCTCGGCGTCGTCGCGTACCGCCTCCTCTCGACCCGTTTCCCGTTCCCCGGCGAGACGACGGGCGAGGTCCTCGCCGCGATCCTCGAGTCCCGCCCCGCGAAGCTGCGCTCCCTCGGCGTCAACGTGCCGGAGGAGATCGACCACATCATCGACCGCTGCCTCAAGCGCGATCGCGACGATCGCTACGACGACGCCGGTCAGCTCGCGCGCGCCTTCGCGCCGTACGCCTCACCGCGCTGGCAGGACTACGCCGAGCGGGTCCCGCGCATCGTCTCGACCGCGAGCGTGCCCTCACCGGCGGAGACCTCGCGCAAGCGAAAGAAGATCGTCGAGCCGTCGACCGCGACGGTGCCGCCCCCGATGGACGAGGCGGTCACGCTCGCGCTCGATGAGCAGAGCGCGCGCCACATCCTCCCCCCGTCCGTGCGCTCGGCCTCGGTCCAGGTCGTCGACGAGATCCCGTCGCCGCTCGAGGTGCTGTCGACCGGCCCAATTCCGCTGATGATCCCGCCACCCGAGCCGAAGCGCCGCACCGGCCTCATCGTCGGCCTCTTCGCGGTGATCCTACTCGGCGCGGCAGGCGGCGCAGCCTACGGCGTGCTCGCGAAGAAGCCACCGCCCACGGTGACGGCGCCCCCGGCCCCCACCCCCGAGCCGCCCGCGCCCGCGCCGCCGCCGAGCGCCCCGATCGCGCCCGCGACGACGAGCGCAGTGGCGATCGAGGTGCCCGCACCCGCGCCCGCGCCGGCCCCGGCCCCCGAACCGCACCCGTCCAACGCCGGCAAGGCAGTAAGACCAACCCGAGGCGTCCGCCCGCCGGCCCCCCGTCCATCGCCCGCCCCCCACGAGGCCCCGGCCCCAAAGAAGCCAGAGCTCGAAGGCAACCCATACGGCCACTAAGCCGCTGCCCCGCCCCAAGCCAGTGCGATGGGGAGTTCTTTTATTTGGGCGTGCACGACTCTCCAGCCCGCTGCAACGCCTTCGGTATGCGGCGTCGCGAGGATCAGCCTTTCGCTACGCATCGCGCCCGCATCCCAGCCACCGCACCCTCCCCGAGTCCACAACCCAGCCCCGTGTCCAAGCAGTTGCACGCGTCCGGCCTTGTGCGTTCGGTCACAGAACCCCGGCGGACGAGCGCGAAGCGGGCGGTCTTGCGCGGTGCCCGTCGCCACGCGCGGCGCCATCGCGAGCACGCCAGCGCTCCGCGCTGCTGTCGCGCCAGGCGAGCCGCGGCGCGCGAGCTCGCCAGGCGATCCGCGCTGTCGCGGATCAATCTCCTCGAGGTTGGGGGCTTCGCCGCTTTGTCCCGACAACCCAAACCCAGGCACGGGCTCTCGCGCTGCGGGGGCGTCAGCGTTTCTTTGATTTTGCCGGCTTTAGCGAATTTACGTCGACGACGATGATGGTTGGTTCTTCCGGCGTTGCGCTCTTTGGGACGTCGAGGGATGGGGGCGGGGGCTCTGGCGCGACGACGACAGAGGGTGGGGTCTCCATCTTCGATGGGAGCGCGGCGCCGACCTTGGGGTGCCAGCGGCTGGCGATGAGGACGCTCGCGAGGGCCACGAGCGCGATGAAAGGTGCGAGCGCGAGCGCGGCCCAGCCGAGCGCGCTGCGGCGGGAGCGGGGCGCGGCGAACGGGCGGATCGGTCCGGCCGGGTGATAGAACGCCTGGCGATCGAGGACGAGGATGGGCGCGGGCGCCACCGGGGGCGGGGGCGGCAGCGACGGGATCCGCGGCATCACCACCGTGTCCTCCACCGCGATCGCCGCGACGGGGCGCGGCGGGATCGGCGTCGGGATGTACGGCTGGTAAAGCGCGGGGCCGACGCAGTCGTCGGTCGCGGCGAGCGCGGCGAAGATGTCGGGCTGGCTCGAGCGCGCGCGCTGCTGCTCGCGCATGTGCTCCTCGGCGCGCGCGATCGCGTGCGCGAGCCCCGACACCGTGAGGATCGCCGTGCGCTCCCGCTCTTGCCGCTGGAACGCCGCGCTCAGGTCGACCGACGACGGCTCCTCGCGAAGCGTCGCAAGGAACGCGCTGCTGACCCTTTTGTCGGCGCCGACGATCACGGAAGCGTGAGGCGTAGCCCCGCGCCGCCCCCGGCGCCAGGAATTTTAAGGTTTCACCGGACACGCACGCCTCCGGGAACAAAGCCGGACGCCCGCGGTCGGTTCGGAAGCTGAGGCCGGGCCGCCGCGGAAGGTGGGCCCCCACGAGGTGTCTTCCATGCTGGCTCTCTCGAAGAGCGGGCGCGTCTCGATCGCGCTCGCAGCGTCGTTCTGTGCCCTGATTTTCGCCGGTGATGCCGCCGCCCAGGAACGCCCGCGGCCGATCGGCACCCTCTACGCCGGGGTCCCCTCCGAGGATCCGCTCACCCCGCCGGCGCCGCCCGAGCCGTGCATGGAGGACTGCTTCCTCCTCGCCTCCCTCGGCCTCCGCGGCTCCGTGAGCGAGCAGATGAGCTTCGAGCTCAAGGGGACGATCCGCGACAAACAAGGCGAGGCGATCAAGGTGCCCCTCTTCGGACCACCCGATCAGGTCCGCCTCGACGACGTCACCGTGAACGGCGCCCCCGCGCAGGTGAGCTTCGACGGCGAGCGGTACTACGTCTACACGTCCGCGCGTGCGTTCACCGTGCGCGGGAAGCTCAAGGTCGGGTCCGACCAGCTCCTCTCCGTCGCCGGTCCCGTCGTCGCCGTCGACGCGAAGCTGTCGAGCGGCCGCCTCGTCGAGGGCGACTCGCTCTCCGGCGTCTCCGGCGCGGTCCTCCACTTCGATCCGATGACCGACGGCGAGAGCAAGCCGAAGGCGCCGCCGGTGTTCCGCCTCGCGCGCGCGCTCCGCTTCGGTCGCGAGACGAGCTTCGTCTACCGCGTCACCGCGCAAGAAGACGGCGACATCGGGTCTCTGCGCCTGCCGCTCCGCTACGGCGAGAAGGTCGGCGACGTGCAGGGATCCAGCGGCTGGACGGTGGAGGGGACCGAGCTCGTCCTCCCCGTCGCCGGAAAGGAAGCGGAGATCACGATCGCGGGCACGATGCCCGGCGTCGTCGGCGGAGCGAAGACGTTCCAGCCCGACGGCCGCTCCGCCTACGAGTGGTGGCTCGTCGAGGCCGATCCCGATCACCGCTTCGACGCCGCGGGCGAGCCGAAGATGGTGGAGACCTCGCAGTCGCCGATCCCGCCGCAGTTCCCCGGCGCGCGCGTGTTCCTCGTCCAGAAGGGGCAGTCGCTCGAGGTCGACGCGCGCTCGCTCGTGCGCGGCGACGTCCTCGCCGCCGTCGCGCGCAAGCATCGCCGCTTCGTCGCGATCACGGGGCGAGGGGAGCTGATCAGCGACGAGACGATCGAGTACGACAACAACGGCCTCGATCACCTGATGGTCACGCCGGCGGGGAAGGCGATGTACCTCTCCACCGATCACGTCGCGCAGCGCATCCTCCACACCGAGGCCGGCGCGCGCGCGATGCTCGTCCCCGTCCGCAGCGGCGGCCACGAGCTCCGCGTGCAGTCGCTCGACGAGGCGTCGCTCTGGCCGATCGCGGGCGCGGTGAAGATCCCGTCGACGCGCTTCCCGCTCACCACCGGCCAGTCCGAGATGACGATCGGCCTCCCCGAGCACGTGCGTCCGCTCGCGGTCTTCGGCGGCGATCGCACGCGCTGGGGGTTCGCGCGCGGCGACCTCGTCGCGATCGCGGTCGGCGTCGCGCTCGCGTGCTTCGGCTTCCGCACCCGGAAGACGCGCGCGATCGCGAGCCTCTGCACCGCGGGGCTGTGGTTCGTCTCGAAGGAGGCCTTCGTCGTCGCGACGGCGGCGCTCTTCTTCGCCGGCGCGGTCTTCCTCGCGTCGCGGTTCCTCCGCAGCACGTGGCTCATGGTCGCGTCCGGCCTCTTCGCGGTCCTCGCGCTCCTCGGCGGCCGCTTCGCGCTCGAATCCGACGCGACGAGCGATCCCCAATACGAGATGCTCGTCGGGCGGAGCGACCTCCCGCGCCCCGAGACCGCGGGCGCCCGTGACGTCATCGCGCACGGCGATCCGCGCGCGGACATCACGCCGGTGTCGATTTCGTTCCCGACCTCGGAGCGCTACGTCTTCGCGAGCCGCCAGCTCGTCTCCAACGAGCGGCCCTTCGAGCCGCGCGTCGTCTACGTCACTACCAGCTTCGTCGGCTTCCTCCACGCCGCGTGGCTCGTCCTCGTCGGCCTCCTCGTCTGGGCGCACAAGGATCGCCTCGCCGCCCTGAAGGCGAAGATCGCCGAGCGCCTCACGCGCCGCCCGACCCCGCCCGATCCGACGACCGCGCCCGAGGCGCCGCCCTTCTAGATGCCGCGAGCCTCACGGTGGGATGGCACTTCACGCCCTGAAACAGCGGGGCTCGTGTTAGAAGCAGGACGCCTTGCGGAACTGGATCTACCTCGCCGGCATCGTGATCGCGATCGCGATCGCGTCGCACGTCGCCTTCGCGCCGGCGCGGGCGGGGACGAGCCTCGTGTTCGTCGCGATGGGCGTGCCCACCGTCGCGTTCGCGATCGTGGCGGTCGTGCGCGCGTACCGCGACGGGGTCGTCAAGGACCTCGTCGGCGTGAAGGGCGGAGACTTCACGCGCGGCTTCGCCTCCGCGGCGGTCCTCTTCGGCGGCGCCTACGCGTTCTCGCGCGTGGTCACGCCGCCGACGTCGCCGCAGGCGATCTGGCTCGCGCGCCTCTACGATCAGATCGGCGACCCGAACGAGCTGCGGAAGAGCGTCGGCGCCGTCGTCGTCGCGCTCGTCGTGATGGCGGTCGGCGAAGAGGTGGTGTGGCGCGGCCTCGTCACCTCGCTCCTCGAGGAGCAGGTCGGCTCGCGGCGCGCCTGGATCTGGGCGGCGGTGCTCTACGCCGTCGCGCACGTCCCGACGATGTGGCAGCTCAAAGGCGCGGCGGGGATGAACCCGGTCATCGTCATCGCCGCGCTCGGCTGCGGCCTCGTCTGGGGAGGCATGGCGCGTTACTTCGGCCGCCTCCTCCCCGGCATCTTCTCGCATCTTCTCTTCGACTGGACGGTCCTCATGATGTTCCGGCTGTGGGGCCCGAGCCTCTGAGGACGGCGGCGATCGCGTTCGCGCTCGTCGCGTCGTGCGCCGCGCCGGCGTCGCCGCCGCCCACGATCCCCGCGCCCGCGACGCGCCACGTCCAGATCGTGCGCGCGCTCACGACGCCGGAGCGGCTCGCCCTCGTCGCGAAGCTGCGCGCGCGGAGCGGCGCCGGCTGGGAGGTGAACGAGGCCGCGCTCGCGACGAGCGGCACCGTCGTCGATCCGTTCGCCGGCTTCCTCCGCCGCGCGCGCAACACCGCGCCGCGCCCCGCCGCGGCCGCGCCGGTGACGGAGGAGGAGGCGATCGCGGCCGCGCGCGCGTTCGTGCGCACGAACGCGGACCTCCTCGCGCTCCCCCACGCCGTGCTGCTCACCTTCGCGGTGAGCGCGCGTCCGGTCGAGCCGCGCGATCACGCCGGCGCGCGCGCGCGGTGGGCGGTGCGCTTCGAGACGACGTTCCCGACCAAGGGCTACGAGGCCTTCGCGGAGCTCGAGAACGAGGTCGACCTCGAGGTCTTCGTCGACGACGACGGCGCGCCGAGCATGCTCGCCAACGTCTCCGCGATCCACCCTCGCCTCTTCCTCGACACGCGTCCCGACGTCGACGCGGAGGACCCGCGGCTCTACGCGAAGCTGCTCGGCCGGCGCGTCTTCGCGCTCGCGGACGACGACACGCCGATCCCGCTCGGCCACGTCGAGCGCGGCGACTTCCAGCGCGCGAACCTCGTCGTCTTCCGCTCGCCGGGCCCGCTCGGCGCGTGGATGACGTACCGGCTCGCGTGGAACCTCGGCGCGGCGAAGGCGGCGATCGAGGAGCCGGGCGCGTACTACTTCTTCGCGTGGATCGTCGACGCCGACAGCGGTGACGTCGTCGCCGACGCGGTGCCGCCGCGGCGCTGGGAGGTCCCGTGAAGAGCGAGGAGACGACCGAGCTCATGAACGCGCTCTCCGCCGCGTACCCCGCGCTCCGCGCGCAGATCGCGCGGCGGCCCGAGGACGTCGCCGCGATCGGCAAGGGCCGCCTCCGCATCGCGCGCGACCTCCGGACCTACCGCCGCCTCGCCGCGACGTTCGTGCCCGATCTCACCGACCTCGACGCCGTCCGGCGCGGGCTCCGCCTCTTCGCGCAGCGCGAGCGGCTCCGCGTCGCCGCGCGCGAGCTCCGCGCGCGTGAGGCCGGCGACGTCGACGTGACCGCGCGCGAGCTCTCCGACCTCGCGCAGGCGTGCATCGAGGTCGCGCTCGCGGAGGCCTCGCGCTGGGCGGAGGAGCGCTTCGGCGCGCCGATGACCGCGAGCGGCGAGCGCTGCGCGTTCACCGTCCTCGGGATGGGCAAGCTCGGCGGCCGCGAGCTGAACTGCGGGAGCGACGTCGATCTGATCCCGTTCTACGAGACGGACGAAGGCGAGGTGGTGAAGGACGGCGTCCCCGGCGAGCAGACGCTGCACGAGCACTTCGCGCGCATCACCCAGCGCTGGGTCGCGACGCTCGACGACGTGACGGAGGACGGCATGTGCTGGCGCGTCGACCTCCGCCTCCGGCCCGAGGGCGCGCGCGGTCCGCTCGTCAACGCGCTCGCAGCCGCGGAGCGCTACTACGAGACGTGGGGCCGGACGTGGGAGCGCGCGGCGATGGTGCGCGCGCGTCCGATCGCCGGCGACCCCGCGTTCGGCGCGCGCGTGATCGACGCGCTCGTCCCGTTCGTGTGGCGCAAGGCGATCGATCCGCGCATCGCGCCGGAGATGGCCCAGCTCGCCCTCCGCGCACGGAAGGAGACCTCGCACGATCCCGATCGCGACCTGAAGCTCGGCGCCGGCGGCATCCGCGAGGCGGAGTTCTTCGTCCAGTCGCTCCAGCTCATCTGGGGCGGCCGCGAGCCGACGCTGCGCCACACGAACACCCTCCAGGCGCTCCGCCGCCTCCGCGCGCGCGGGCTCGTCACCGATCGCGAGAGCCGCGAGGTCGAGGCCGCGTACCTCACGCTCCGTCGCCTCGAGCACCGCGTGCAGTTCGCGACCGGGATCCAGACCCACGTCCTCCCGCGCGGCGACATGCTCGAGGCGATCGCGCGCTCGCTCGGCCACGCGAGCGGCCTCGACCTCGAGCGCGAGGTCGACAAGACGCGCCGCCGCGTCGCCGCCCGCCTCGCCTCGCTGACGAAGGACGTCTCGCCCGGTCCCACCGTCGAGGACGACGGGCTCGAGGCGCTCCTCACCGCGATCGAGTCGGGGGAGGAGGCCTTCGTCCTCACCGCGATCGCGGAGGGCGCCGGCGGCTTCCACGCCGCGTCGGGCGATCTCGCGCGCCACCTCCTCGCCCTCGCGCGGCGGCCCGACTTCCCGCTCGGCGGCACGACGCGCGATCGCCACCCCGGCCTCGCCGCCGCCGTGATCGAGGCGCTCGAAGGCGCGGCCGATCCGGAGCAGGCCGCGCGCCTCCTCGCGGCGTTCTTCGCCCGCCTCGGCGCGCCGAGCGTCTACTCCCGCGCGATGGCGGAGGACACGCACGTGCTCCGCCGGCTCGTCGGGCTCTTCGGCGCGAGCGCGTTCCTCGGCGAGTCGATGGTCTACCGCCCCGAGCTGATGGACAGCGTCGTCTTCGCGAAGATCACGCCGCGGCCCGAGGTCGCGCGGAGCGAGGTCGAGATCGAGGTCGCCGCCGCCGCGGAGGCGACGGAGGACACGGACGCGACCGACGCGCTCGTCGGCGCGCTCCGGCGCGCGAAGGCCCGCGTGACGATGGAGGTCGGCCTCGCCGAGCTCGCGGGGGAGCTCCGCGCGCGCGAGGCCACGCTCGTCCTCAGCGCGCTCGCGGACGAGACGCTCGAGCGCGCCGTCACGCGCGCCCTCGCCGAGCGCGGGCTCGAAGGCGGCCTCGCCGTCATCGCGATGGGGAAGCTCGGCGGCCGCGAGATCGGCTACGGCTCCGACCTCGACATCTTCTTCGTCTACGAAGCGCCGGACGACCTCGCCGAGAAGTACGTCCGCGCGGCGCAGCGCGTGCTCTCGCTCGTGAGCACGCCGCACGGTCAAGGCCCCGGCTACGAGCTCGACACGCGCCTCCGCCCCTCCGGCAACGCGGGCCTCCTCGTCGTCAGCGTGGACGCGTTCGCGCGCTACCACGAGGAGCAAGGGCAGGCGTGGGAGCGGCAAGCGCTCGTGAAGGCGCGCGCCTGCGCCGGCGACGTCGAGCTCGGACGGCGCACGATCGCGATCGCGACGAAGGTCGCCTACGAGCGCGGCGCGCCGGACGCGGAGGCGATGTTCCATCTCCGGATGCGCATCGAGCGCGAGCTCGCGCGCGAAGGCCCGCGCCGCTACGACGTCAAGCTCGGTCGCGGCGGCATCGTCGACGTCGAGTTCGCGGTGCAGTGGCTCCAGATGAAACACGGCGCCGATCCGCGCGTGCGGACGACCGACACCGACCAGGCGATCGGCGCGCTCGAGGCCTGCGGCTACCTCGACTCGGGCGTCGCGGCGGTCTTCCGCGAGGGCTACGCGCTCCTCCGCCGCCTCGAGCAAGCGCTCCGCGTCGTCCACGGGACGAGCGCGAGCCTGATCGAGGAGGGGGCCCCCGGTCTCCCGGCCCTCGCCCGGCGCATGGGATTTCGCGATGGAACGCACGGGCCCACCGAGACGGCAGCGGAGGCGCTGCTCGAGCGTTATCGTGCGGTGACCCGGGACGTGCGGGCGGCCTACCTCGCCGTGCTTGGGATTGCGGATCGCATCGTCCAAGGATCCGCTATGACGTGAGTCGTTCCTCTCGCGAAGATGCGCCTTTTACCGTTGTCCCTCCTCTTGTGTACGACCGCTTCGGCCGTCGCGTGCGTGCACGACGACAAGAGGCCCACGGGCTCGAACCTCACCGCCGAGTCGCGCGCCTTCGTCCCGCCGCCGGCCCCGATCCAGTACGTCGTCGGCGATCCCGGCGGCGCGCGCTCGAGCACGATCGTCATCCCGCTCAACGGCGGCGCGCAGGGCATGGTCGTCGACAAGCGGCGCGTCATCGTCTCCCGCGGCGAGCCCCGCGTCGCGGCCGACGCTCCGACCGAGTCGATCTCCGGCGCGGTGAAGCTGCCGTCGCGCTTCGGCGGCGGCTTCCTCTTCTGGACCGAGAACACGATCTACCGATCGGACGCGTTCGACTCCGCGCTCGTGCCGGTCGCGCGCACGCCGGACAGCATCCAGTCGATCTCGTTCGGCCCCAAGGCGGTGATGGTCCGCACGAACGAGGGCGCGCGCTGGGGCATCGGCCTGCCGAAGGGGGAGCGCGTCCCGCTCTTGCCGCTCGGCGTCGTCGACGTGGTCGCGCTCGACGAGGGGCGCGCGCTCGGCTTCGACGATCAGGGCTCGGTCTTCACGAGCATCGACGGCGGCGAGCACTGGAACGACGCGACCGCGCAGGTGAAGGCGACGCCGACGCGCGTCTTCATCTTCGAAGAGGAGCTCTGGCTCGAGGACAACAACGGGAACGCGATGCGCCTCGAGCCGGACGGCCACCTCTCGTGGTTCGATCACGTCCCCGAGCCTCCGGAGGCGGAGCGGCCCCGCGATCCGCGCTGGCACAGCGCGGAGTCGCCGGTGCGCGTCGCGGTCCGCTCCGGCGTCGCGATCGACGACTCGACCGCGCTCGTCCTCGACTCCGGCGATCTGTTCCGCGTCGACGTGCGCACGGGCGACATCGTCTCCGTCCTCGGCGGCAAGCTCCCGCCCGACGCGATGTGCCAGGGCATGCCCGTCGCGGGCGACGTGCTCTTCGCGTGCATTCCGCGCGGCGGCGGCAGCGCGTTCGTGGTCTCGCACACGCTCGGCGGCTCCGATCCGATCATCGAGCAGACGTTCGCCTCGGGCTCGCCGTTCTACGGGTCGGACGACGGCGGCCTCGCGTACGGATCGACGTGCTCGTCGGTCTCCGCGACGCCGGGGAGCCCTCCCCCGAACGCGCTCCCGACCGCGTGCGTGCGCCTCCCCACCGGCCAGTGGGAGGAGCGCGACGTCTCGAACCTCTCCCTCGACGCCGGCGCAGGACCCGGCGACGTGACGGTCGCCCGCTGGCTGCCGCGCGCCGACGGCCGCGTCGTCGCGCTGATCTCCGATCCCAACCCAGGCCTCTTCGATCCGGTGAGCGGCGTGCTCGTCGCGCTCGGCGACGAGATCAAGAGCGCCGCCCGCGGCAGCGTCGGCTACAGCTACCCGCGCTACTCGTACCGCGGCCGCTCCCGGTACAGCGGCCGCTACGGCCCCAGCGGTGGAATGACCGGCATCATCGACGGCAGCTGGTCGTACGTCGGCCAGAACATCCGCGCCGCCGCGGCGCACGGCGAGACGTACGAGATCTCCGAGGACGGGAAGGTGAAGACCTCGGCCTACGACCTCGAGTCCGTCTTCTACTTCGCGATGGGGATCGGGCGCTCGAAGGACGGACGCCTCTACCAGACGAGCGATCACGGCATGACGTGGACCGAGGTCGCCGCGCCGCCGAGCGGTGCGGAGTCGATCGATCTCCTCACCTGCACGACGGTCGGCTGCGATCTCGGCGCGTTCTACCGCATCGGCTGGTCCGCGCGTCCGCCGCGTCCGGTCACGCCCGCCGTCCCGGCGCCGCCTGCGCCGGCGGTGCGTCGGGTGCGCGGGCTCGAGCTCTCGTGCCGCTCGAGCGGCGCGGTCGTCTCGAAGCTCTCTCCGCGGACCGAGATGTCGCCGGAGGACCTCGGCCTCGGCGCCGCGCGCGTCCCCGCCCCCGACGAGAAGCACGACTGGATGTACGTGCGCATGGGCCTCGGCCGCACGATCGCGACGCCGTGGAGCGGGCCGTTCGGCGGCGACGGCGACGGGGGCGAGTCGATCGCCGGGCTCCGCATGATGCTCACCGGCTTCTCGGCGATCAAAGACGACAACGATCAGGTCATCGCCTCGGGTCCGGTGCGGAACATCAACCTGCTCCGCCGCGGCGCGCCCTACGTCGCGCCGTTCGATCCGCTCGGCCGCGTGGTGCGCGCGAGCATCCCGATGAGCGAGGTGATCGCCGCCGGCCGCCGCGCGGGGGTCCCGCTCGACGAGCTCTTCATGGAGGACCCGACCCAGTCGGGCAACCCGATCCCGCTCACGCCGCTCGATCCCAACGCGGTCGGCGACCTCGCGCTCCACGACACGTCGCAGGGCTTGCTCTCGATCTTCCGCGGCGAGCGCGTGCGCGTCGCGGTCCGTCCGTCGCAGGGCAACAACCCGGTCACGTTCTCGGGCGTCGTCCTCCCCAACGACGAGGCGGCGTTCATCGAGGCCGAGATGGGCGGTCCGGCGCGCGTCTACAAGGTCGGTCCCGGCGGCGTCATCGATCTCTTCAACGTGCCGCAGCAAGAGATGCTGCACGGCCCGAACCCCGACGCGCTCGCGATCGACGCGAAGGGCAACCTCAGCGTGATCCGCACGCCGAGCGGGAGCGATCCGGCGTCGGCCCTCGACTCCGCGTACGTCGTCACGCCGGGCAGCCCCTTCGCGCCGCTCGCGCCGTGGTCGACGGTGAAATTCGCCGACGATCCGGCCTGCAAGAGCGAGCAGGGTGGATACCGCACGACGCTGCAGGTGATCGGTCCGTGGATCCGCATCACGACGCCGGACCTGAAGGTCGAGGAGGCGCCGATGATCGCGCGCGTGCGCTGGACCGACAAGCGCGTGTGCCTCGAGGGCTTCGAGGTGAAGATGCCGCCGGCCGACGTCCGCATCTCGGCGTACGGCAGCCCGCAGACGTTCTCGATCGGCACGTGGCTCGTGGCGAAGGGCAGCACCTTCGCCCGCGTCGGCGTCGGCGAAGGCGTCGAGTGGCGCCAGCCGATGGAGTGCACCGTCGTCTCGACGGGGCCGTGATGCGCTCCGCGCTCGCGATCGTCTTTGGCCTCGGCCTCGGCCTGGTGGCGTGCGCGGCGCCGGCGACGCCGGTCGAGCCGGTGGCGCCTTCGACGCCGCCGGAGGCGCCGAGCAGCGAGCCGCCCGCGGCGGAGGAGGTCGTGTCGACCACGCGCAAGCGCACGCGGACGAGCAAGGCGGTGCCGCCGGAGCGCGACGGGACGAAGCCGAAGAACGGGCGAACGCTGAACCCTCGCGACGCGATGGGCCGCACCGTGTTCGTGCGCGCCGACGATCACTGCTTCGTCGAGGTGAAGGAGGGCACCGAGCTCGTCGACTGCCCACCCGAGACGAACGATCCGGCGTACGACCACTGCACCGCGCAGCTCGTCCTCGAGGAGGGCACCTCCAAGTGCTACTGCGTAACAGGCGCAGGCACACACCGAATGCCGCGACCGACCACTTGCCCGAAGGGGTTGTGACGCCGGCTTCAACGCCGGGGCTTCGCCCCGACACCCCACCCCCGACACGGCCCTCGCGCTGCGCGCTCGGGGCGCTTCGCGCCCGCATTCGCGGCCGCTTCTGGGGCCCCGGCACGCAGACACGACGCTTGCGACGCTCGGAATCGTCGTGGCGTTTGTAACGATCGGGGGGTGAGCGCATTGAAGAGGGGATGACGATGCGGCGATGGTGGAGCGGGGCGGGGAAGGTTGCGGCGCTCGGGGGCGCGTTGGTTGGGGCGGCGGGGGCGGGGCGCGCGGTGGGGGTTGCGTCGGCGCCGCCGCGCGTCGTGTTCGCGGCGGCGCCGCCGGTGACGACGTGTGCGGTGCCGCTGCGCGAGCAGCCGCTCGAGACCGAGACTGACGTCGCGCCGGCGCCGAAGCCGCGTCCTGCGCCGGTGCCGAAAGTGAAGGCGCCGCGCAAGATCGCGATCGCTCCGAACGGCAACCGGGCGGTGCGGACGCCCGCCGATGAGGACCTGCCCGCGTGGGTCCCGATCCGCGGGAGGCTCACGGTCGTGGAGTCCTCCGACCTCGCGGAGAACCTCGGCCTCCTGCCGATCGGATGGGCGAAGGCGCACCCCGACGAGATCGCGTCGGTCGCGGCGCTGCTCGAGGCCGAGCGGGCGGCGCGGGCCGCTGCCGCGCCGCCGCCTTCGAGTGGCCCCACGACGTGGACCTATGTCCCGGGCGAGGTCTTCGTCGGGCTGTGACGCGTGCGTCAGTGGTTCATCGCGTTGATGACGCCGAGCAGGATCGAGAGGATGAGGCCGACGACGGCGCCGACGATCGCCATCGTCATCGAGCTCTTCGCCTTCGCGGCTGCGCCGGCGAGGTCGCCCGTCTTCTTCATGTTGCCGGCCTGAACGGCGAAGACGATGCCGACGATGCAGATGATCGAGCCGATGCAGCCGCCGCTGCAGAAGATGAACGCGACGATGTTGAGGATGAGCGGGAGTGTCGTGTTCACCTCGCCGCCCGCGCCCGGCATCATCGGACCGCCCGGCGGAGGGAAGCCGCCCGGGGGACCGAAGCCGCCGCCCGGAGGAGCGCCGAAGCCGCCGCCCGGAGGCGCACCGCCCGGAGGTCCGCCGTAGCCCGGAGGCCCGCCGCCCGGCGGACCGCCATAGCCGCCGCCGCCCGGAGGACCACCACCCGGCGGACCGCCGTAACCGCCGCCGCCCGGAGGCGGACCGCCCGGAGGTCCGCCGTAACCGCCACCACCCGGAGGACCGCCGTAACCTCCTCCGCCCGGGGGCGGGTAGCCGCCGCCCGGAGGCCCGTATCCGCCCGCGGCTTGAAGGTTTCCGTTTGCGCTCGTCGGGTCCGTCATCATCATGGGTCAAGAATCGCAGAGCCCGCGGGCGATGCCAATTCGGAAAACGGGCCACGAAATTGGTAGGTGAGGGAGCGACGAGGGCGGATGGGACGGTCGCGCTTCCGCGCGCCCCCGAGCCGCCGCGCGCCCCGGAGCCGCCGCCGCGCGCGGTCCGGCTGCGGCGGGCGGGCGGCGCCGCGCTGGTCTGCGCCGCGCTCTTCGCCGTCCTTTACGCGGGCGCGCTGCCGTGCATGTTCGCGCGGCTCACGCACCAGCCTTGCCCCGGCTGCGGATCGACGCGCGCGGTGCTCGCCCTCCTCCACGGCGATCTCCACGGCGTCCTCACGAACAACCCGTTCGGGCCGGCGGTCGCGCTCCTCGTCGGCGCGCTCGCGGCGCAGTG
Organism: Labilithrix sp.; assembly: GCA_019637155.1. NCBI lineage: Bacteria > Pseudomonadati > Myxococcota > Polyangiales > Labilitrichaceae > Labilithrix > Labilithrix sp. Next base: position 333,440 of record JAHBWE010000002.1, read on the forward strand.
TTTCGTGTCGATCCTGCGCTGGGGCGATCTCCGCGAGGCGGTGACGGGACGGGCGGGCGCGGTCATGAAGCGCCTCTTCATCGCGCTCTTCGTCCTCGAGGTCGCGCTCTGGATCGCGCGGTTCTTCGGCATGTTCGGCGGTCCGGTCCCGGTGTGAGCTGATAGGCTCCAGCCGTGGCGAAGATCTGTCCGCGTTGCTCGGAGCTGCTCCCCGACGACGCCGTCTTCTGCCCGTTCGACGGCACCGCGGTCGAGGCGCAGGCCGACAAGTTCCTCGGCAAGACGATCGCCGCTCGCTACCGCCTCGTGCGCAAGCTCGGGTCCGGCGGCATGTCGATGGTGTACCTCGCGCGCCACGAGCTCATCTCGCGCCTCTCCGCGCTGAAGATCATGCGGCCCGAGCTCTCGCGCGTTCCCGAGCATCGCGAGCGGTTCTTGCGCGAGGCGCGCGCGGTCAACCGCATCAATCACGAGAACATCGTCGAAATTACCGATGTCGGCGAATCCGACGGAGCCGCGTATCTCGTGATGGAGTACGTCGAGGGCGAGTCCCTCCTCGCGCAGATCCAGCAGGGGCCGATGCGCTGGGAGCGCGCGGTGCTCATCGCGATCCAGGTCGCGAGCGCGCTCGCGCGGACGCATCAGATGGGCATCATCCATCGCGACCTCAAGCCCGAGAACATCCTCCTCGTCCCGCGGAAGCCGGGCGCGATCGAGGGCGCGGGCGCGGCGACGGAGCGCGTGAAGCTCATCGACTTCGGCATCGCGAAGATGACGGGCGAGGCGACGCTCACGATGAACGAGCAGCTCTTCGGGACGCCGGGGTACATCGCGCCGGAGTACGTGAGCGGCCTCGCGATCGACGGACGCGCCGACATCTATTCGCTCGGCGTCGTCCTCTACGAGATGGTCACGGGGGAGCTCCCGTTCGAGGGGAAGGGGCAGTCCGATCTCCTCCTGAAGCCGCTCACGACCTCGCCGATCCCGCCGAGCCAGCGCATCGGCGGCCTCCCGGGCGAGCTCGAGGCGCTCCTCATGAAGTGCCTGAAGCGCGAGCCGAACGAGCGCTTCCACGACGCGTTCGCGCTCCACGACGCGCTCGTCGCGATCATCAAGCACGAGACGGAGAAGGGCTCGATCGCGCCCCCGCCGCCGGAGACGCTCGACGAGCCGCCGGTCGGCGCCGCCGCCGCGAGCGTCGCGCCGCGACGGGGCCGCGAGGCGAGCGAGACCGTCGTCGACCTCGGCAGCTCGCCGGAGCTCGCGGTCGCGCGCGAGACCGCGGCCGTCGACAAGATGGTGACGAACGAGATGAGCGCGCGCTGGAGCGACGCGCTCGGCGAGCTCGAGAAGCTGGTCGCGGCGGCGGAGGCGAAGGGCGGCGACTTCGCGGCGACGGCGCGGCGGGCGAACGACCTCGCGATCGTCGCGAGCGAGATGATCCCGCGCATCGAGCGCGCGACGAAGGTCGTCGCCTCGCGCCAGGCGAAGGTGGACGAGCTCGAGGCGATCGGGCGCGCGTTCCGCGCCGAGCTCGGCAACGCGATCGACGTCCTCGTCCATGATCGCTCGCGCGAGCGCGCACACCTCGATCAGCTCCGCGCGCGTCGCGCCGCGCTCGAGAGCGTCCTCGACGAGACGATCATCCGCGGCACCGCGGGCCCGCCGTCGCTCGGGAGCGAGGACCCGCGGCCGTTCGAGGTCGAGGCGCTGCACGCGGCGGAGGGGCGCGCGGAGGCGACGGTGAAGGACCTCACGTTCCAGATCGAGGCGCTGCAGAAGCAGCTCGACGAGCGCAACGAGGCGCACGAGCGCGCGCTCGTTCAAGCGACGGGCACGCTCGAAGGCTCACTCTCGGCGTTCCGCCACCTCACGAACGAGATCGCCCGCACGATCGACGACGGCATCGACATGCTGAAGGGCATCAGCGGCTGAGGCGACGCGCGTCAGCCGCGGCCGAGGAGGCCGCCGAGCTCGCGGACGGGGCGCGGCTCCACGTCGGTGTCGCGGAGGAAGCGGAGGTTCACGATGTTGATCGCGACGTGCGCGAGGATCGGGCCGACCAGGCTGCCGGTCACGAGGAAGAGCGCGCCGAAGAGGAGGCCCATGATCGCCGCCCACGCCGTCCAGAACCATCCCGCGCGGCCGCGGAGCTGATGCAGCGCGCCGAACGCGACTGACGAGAGGGCGAGCCCCAAGAGCGGAGTGAGGAGGCCGCGGAAGAAGAGCTCCTCCGCGACGCCGCTCGCGAGGCCGACGACGAAGATCGTGCCGTCGCCCGCGTCGCGGACGACCGGGCGGAGATCGGAGTGGAGCGACTTCGCCCAGCCCCAGCGGCCGACGAAGAGCCGCGTCGCGCGGACGGTCCCCACCGCGAGGGCGCCCCCGCCCGCCGCGCTGAGGACGTGGCGCGACCAGAGCGGCAGGATCGAGAGCCAGGCCTCCGTCTCGATCGGGCTATTGTCCCGCACGAAGGCGATCCCCAGCGTCAGCAGGCTGAGCGCGCCGTAGACCAGGAGTGCGGACGGCGCCGGCCCCCGCCGCACGCCCATGTGCACGTGACCGCGAGGCCGAGCTCGTCCGGAGTGCGGGATCGCGCGGGCAGCCATCGCCCGGGCTTCTTGGCATGGCCGGGCGCCTAAAGCAACGAGCCAGAGAACGAGCCAGAGAACGAGCCAGAGAACGAGCCAGAGAACGAGCCAGAGGTGACGAGAGGAGAGGAATTGTTCGCGCGAAGACGCGGAGAGCCTGTTACATTGCTCGGTCGACACGCGCACATGACGATGACGAACGAAGAGCGACCGCGTGTTCTGATCGTCGACGACGAGAAATTCATTCGCGACATCCTCGCGGACTTCCTCGGAATGGAAGGCTACGTCGTCCGCACGGCGGAGGACGGGCAGGCCGCCCTCTCCGAGCTGACGCACGCCCACTACGACCTCGTCATCAGCGACCTGAAGATGCCGCGGATGGGCGGCATCGAGCTCCTCGAGCAGATCGGGAGCGCGGCGCCGAACGCCCTCACCGTCATCATGACCGGCTTCGGCACGGTCGAGACCGCGATCGACGCGATGAAGCGCGGCGCGTACGACTACATCCTCAAGCCGTTCAAGGTCGAGGAGGTCATCCACGTCGTCCAGCGCGGGCTCGAGAAGCAGCGGCTCGCGGCGGAGAACCTCCGCCTCAAGGAGGCGCTCTCGCTCTACAAGGTGAGCGAGGCGATCGCGGCCTCGCTCTCGCTCGAGGAGGTCCTCGCCACCGTCGGCGACGCGGCGATCCACGAGATCCACGGCGACCTCGCGTCGACGTGGCTCGACAACGGCGAGGGCGGCTACTTCGAGCGCCAGCGCCTCTGCCCGCCGAAGCACCTCCGCACCGGCGCGATGAAGGACCTGCGCGACACGCAGCCGGGCACGCCGGCGGGCACGAGCACGGGCCTCTCGCTCGGCGCCTTCAACCCGCAGGCGTTCGTCTCCCACTTCGCGCAGGACTCGACCCTCCTCGAGCACGGGCGCGACAACGTGATGCGCTTCTTCGTGACGGAGCCGGAGCTCCCGATCGAGTCGCTCATCGCGGTGCCGCTCAAGATGCAGACGCGGCTCCTCGGCTGGATCACCGCCGCGAGCTTCACGAAGGGCAAGCGCTTCGACGAAGGCCAGCGCAAGCTCCTCTCGCTCGTCGGCTCGCGCGCGGCGGCGGCGATCGAGAACGCGCGCCTCTACGAGGACCTCCGCGCCACCTTCCAGCAGACGATCGAGGGCCTCGCGCAGGCGATCGACAAGATGGACCGCTACACCGCGGGCCACTCCGAGCGCGTCGCGACGTACGCGATGTACCTCGCGATGCGCCTCGGCCTCCCGCCCGATCAGGTCGAGATCGTCCGCCAGAGCGCGCTGATGCACGACATTGGCAAGCTCGGCTGCGTCTTGAACCTCAACAAGCCGGGCAAGCTCTCGCAGGACGAGTACGAGGCGTTCAAGAAGCACCCCGGCTACGGGCGCGACATCCTCGAGCCGATCAAGTTCCTCCACCCGCTCATCCCGGGCGTGCACCTCCATCACGAGCGCTGGGACGGCCGTGGCTATCCCCTTGGCCTGAAGGGCAATGACGTGCCCTTGATGGCACGCATCATCGCGATCGCCGACACCTACGACGCGATGACGAGCGACCGCGCCTACCGCCGCGCGCTCCCGCACGAGGTCGCGGTCACCGAGATCGAGCGCTGCTCCGGCACGCAGTTCGACCCCGACGTCGCGAACGTCTTCAACGAGGGCCTCGACCAGTACCGCGAGAGCGAGGTCGCGAAGGGGAACAGCGTCCCGGAGTAGCTTGCCCTTCGCGGCAGGCGACCTAAAGTCTCTCGTCGAGGCCACGTCCTCACCCCGCAGCGGGGCGCCAAGTCCGGGACGGCCCGGCTCTTCCGAAGGAGAGCCGCCATGGCCTGGTTCCTGTTGATCGTCGCTGGTTTGCTCGAGGTGGTGTGGGCCTACGGGCTCAAGCGATGGGGCTTCTCCGTCCTCACGCTCGCGGCGATGGGGGCGAGCATCCTGCTCCTGTCACGCGCGATGAAGACGATCCCGCTCGGCACCGCGTACACGTGCTGGACCGGGATCGGCGCGGTCGGCGCGCTGGTCGTCGGCGTGGTGGCGCTGGGCGAGTCGGCGACCGCGAGCCGCATCGTCGCGGCGCTCCTCATCCTCACCGGGCTCGTGCTGATGAAGTGACGAACGATTGTGCATCACCTGCAGCCGCCCGGGCGGCGCGTCGTCGGCGATCTGGCGATCGATGTCTTCTTTCGAGCGCGTTCCCGGTCGGAGCGAACGGATGACCTCGAAGATGTCGCGCCTAGGGACCGGCTTGGCTTCCTTCGGCTCGATGGGGCGCAGGACCACCTCGACCTCGCCCGTGACCTCATCGACGGCTTCGTCGAGGTCGATGCGGCGCGGTCCGCTCAGCCGTCCGCGCACGATGATGGCTCGCTGCATGATGCTTCAGCGTAGCCCGGCGGGCTACCTTTCAACATGTGGTCGCCTTCTCGAAGGCTGGTGCACACGCTACTCCGCGAGCCACTGCTTCGCGAGCTGGTTGAGCTTCACGTGCGCCTCGAACACGCCGAGGGTGCTGTTGCGGGTGAGGTTCGAGAGATCGCTGCAGTGGCTGCCGAGCGCGACGACGTGGGTCGTGACGCCGGCGGGCGCGTTCGCTTGCTCGTTGTACGAGAGCGCGGACCACGGATCGTTCTGGCCGTTCACGAAGAAGAGGTTCGTGACCTCGCCGTTCGCGATCGGAGCGAGGTACGTCGCGCGCGTCTCCTCGATCTTCGGCAGCTCGCGTGCGAACGCCCGGCACCGTGTGCGCGCGCGCTCGACCGTGACGAGCTCCGACATGATCGACTCCTGCCGGTCCGGGTTCGGGACGGTGAAGAACCCGACCTCCGTGCACGTCTGGTAGAACCACGTGCCGCCCCGGTAGAGCGGATCGTTCGGGTCGGGCTGCTCGGCCGCGTTCGTCGACGACGCGTCCTGGCTGCCGGGTCCGGTCGACGCCGTCGCCTCGGCGGGGATCGCGGGCGCGGCCGGCGGCGTGTCGGTCTCCTCTTCGACGAGCGGCGGGCGGATGAAGCCGACGAGGCCCTCGAGCGGCGCGTCGGCGTACTGCGCGAGGGCGGAGCAGAGACCGAGCGTCCAGCCGGATTGGACCGCGCCCATCGCGCGGACGCTGAGGCCTTGGAGCACGTCCGCCTTCATGCCCGCGAGCGTCGCGGCGTTGGCGTCTTGCGGGAACGAGATCGGGCGCCCGTAGACGCGGAGGCTCAGCGGCTCCCACTGCGCGGGGTCTTCCATCGCCTCCGCGACCGCCGCGAGCGCGCTGCGGAAGCGGCCGGCGCACTCGGCTCCGAGCGCGCGCGAAGTGATCTGATCGTAGCCGCTGAAGGACTCGACGACGTCGATCGGCGCCGACGACGCCCACGCGCCGACGACGAGCTCGGGGTGCTTCTCGCGGTAGAACGCGGCGAGCATGCCGGGGTACGAGCCGCCGACCGCGATCCACTTGCCGGCGAGGCCGAGCTCGGTCTTCGCGAACGCCTCGAACGCGGCCGCGTCCTCGAGCGCGTTGTGGATCGTGAGGTGCTTCATCTGCGAGACCGTCGGCTCCGCGAACGGGAGGCTCTTGCCGTAGTAGCGATGCTCGAGCGCCACCGTCGCGGCCTTCAGTGTCTTCGCGACGTCTGCGAGCTGCGTCATGTGGCTCGGCGTGCACTCCGACTCGCCGCAGAACATGAAGATGACGGGCGCGTCGGGCCCGCTCGCGAACTGGGTCGAGTACCAGTAGCGCTGCTTGAACGTCCCGAGCGCCTCGCCGCCTTCGGCGTGATCGATCGCCTGATCGAAGGTGCCCGCCGCGACGTCCGTCATCCGGATCGGCAGCTCCGCGAGCGTGAGGTCGGACTCGGACGCGAGCGCGGCTTCTTGTTCCGCTCCGGTGCTGCAGCCGGCGGCGAAGAGGGGAGCGAGGACGAAGGCGATTCCAAGCGAGCGCAAGTTCATGCGGAGCGTTCTTGCACACGGGCTCGATCGAGCAACCAACGCCCGCGTTTTGCGCGATCCGCGCATGAAATCGAGGAAAAATTGGATGAGCGCCGATCCACGGATCGGGCCCGCGCCCCTTTCTTTCGCGCGACCCGCGCGCTAACGGAGCGCCATGCTCGAAGACCGCCTCCGCGAGTGCCTCACGTTCGACGACGTCCTCCTCGTCCCCGCGTACAGCGAGGTGCTGCCGAAGGACGTCGACGTCCGCACGCGGCTCTGTCGGGGCGTCGATCTGAACATCCCGCTCGTCAGCGCGGCGATGGACTCCGTCACCGAGGCGCGCGCCGCGATCACGATGGCGCGCGAGGGCGGCATCGGCATCCTGCACAAGAACCTCCCGCCCGCGGAGCAGGCGCGCGAGGTCGAGAAGGTGAAGCGCGCCGAGAGCGGCATGGTCCTCGGCCCGATCACGGTGCGCCCGAGCCAGTCGCTCCGCGAGGCGCTCGCGACGATGCACGAGCACGACGTCACCGGCCTCCCCGTCGTCGAGGGCGACAAGCCGGTCGGCATCCTCACCGCGCGCGACGTCCGCTTCGAGACGCGGCTCGATCAGCCCGTGAGCGCGCTGATGACGAAGGAGCTCGTCACGGTCGCGCCGAACGTCGGCAACGACGAGGCGCGCGCGCTCCTCCACAAGAACCGGATCGAGAAGCTCCTCGTCGTCGAGAACGGCAAGCTCATCGGCCTCATCACGATCAAGGACATCCTCCAGGCCGACCGCAACCCGCTCGCGGCGAAGGACACGAAGGGCCGTCTCCGCGTCGGCGCCGCGATCGGCCCGGGCGCCGATCGTGACGAGCGCGTGGCCGCCCTCGTCGCCGCCGGCGTCGACGTCATCGTCGTCGACACCGCGCACGGCCACTCGAAGGGCGTGCTCGACGCGGTCCGCGCGGTCACGAAGCGTCACCCCGAGGTGCCGGTCATCGCGGGCAACGTCGCGACCGCGGACGCGACGGAGGCGCTCATCGACGCGGGCGTGTCGGCGGTGAAGGTCGGCATCGGCCCGGGCAGCATCTGCACGACGCGCGTCGTCGCCGGCATCGGCGTCCCGCAGATCTCCGCCATCAGCGACTGCGCGCGCGTCGCCGATCGTCACGACGTCCCGATCATCGCCGACGGCGGCGTGAAGTACTCGGGCGACGTGACGAAGGCGATCGCGGCCGGCGCGTCGGCGGTGATGATCGGCTCGCTCTTCGCGGGCACCGACGAGTCGCCGGGCGATCTCGTCCTCTTCCAGGGCCGCAGCTACAAGGTGTACCGCGGCATGGGCTCGCTCGGCGCGATGAAGAAGGGCAGTAAGGACCGCTACGGCCAGGGCGGCACCGCGGACGAGAAGCTCGTGCCGGAGGGCATCGAGGGACGCGTCCCGCACCGCGGCTCGCTCGCCTCGATCCTCCACCAGCTCATCGGCGGTCTCCGCGCGGGCATGGGTTACACGGGCTCGGCGACGATCAAGCACCTCCGTACGAACGCGAAGTTCATCCGTTCGACGTCGCAAGGCCTGCGTGAGAGCCACGTCCACGACGTGATCATCACGGAGGAGGCGCCGAACTACCGCACTGACGCGCGGTGACACGCCACCGCGACCGCAGATTCCCGCCGATCCGTGCTCAGGCGTGACGCGGCACGTCGACTGCAACGCTGCTCGTCACCATGAGCAATGCAAGCAATCGCAGTGAGGGCATCGCCGAGGAGCTCGGCGGCAAGATCAAGAAGACCATCGGCGCGGCCATCGGCAACGAGCAGATGGAAGCCGAGGGCAAGGCGAAGGAGCTGAAGGGCGAGGCACGCCAGGAAGCGGCGAAGACGGCCGAACGCGGCAAGGGCGTGGTCGAGGAAGTCGTAGGCGCGGTGAAGAACCGCGTCGGCGCCGCCCTCGGCAACGAACAGATGCAAGCCGAAGGCAAGGCAAAGGAGCTAAAGGGCGAGGCCCGCCAGGCCACAAACAAACCGGGCTGACGCCCCCACGCAACACGCCCGAGCGCTCGCACCGCCCCACGCGGTCCGGCGCTCGGCGCTCGCACCGCCCCACGCGCTGTGGCTCGGTGAGCGCGTGCACCGCCCCACGCGGTTCGGCGCCGGCGCGTTTCCTCGTTCGTGCGCGGTCGGTGCCGCCCCGCCTGGTGAAGTGGGAGAGCGCCGTCGTGCCTTCGAGGCGGCTTCGTCACGTGCGCGCGAGCGTGCAGTGGTCGCCCTCGTGGCGCGGCGCTCGTCGAGACATTCTTTTTAAGGGCCTCGCACGAGTATCCGGCCGTTCGCTACGCCTTTGGTCTGGGGCGCTGGCAGGATCTGCCTTTTGCCACGCTGTCGACGAGATGCACGATTGTCACGTCCCGCCGTCGAGGGCGACGACGAGCGAGGGGGCGGAGGCGCCTTGGACGGAGCCGGCGCCGCCGGGGCCGGCGTTGAGCACGCTCGCGTCGTCGATGACGACGCGGGCGTTGCCGAGGGTGACCCAGCCGTAGGAGGGGCCGCCCGCGCCGTCGCCGCCTTTGCTGCCTGGTGCGCCCGCACCGCCGGGGCCGCCGGCGGCGCCGCCGGGCGCGGGTTGATCGTTGCCGAGGACGCAGGTGCATGCGGGACCGGTCGGTCCGCTCTGGGAGATCGTCGTCAGGCAGCTCGTCGGAGCTCCGGCCTTCGGCGCGCTACCTCCGGTGCCGTCGCCGCCCTTGCCGCCCACGCTCCCGTTCCCGCCGCCTCCCGCGAAGAGCGTCGTGTGCTCGATGGTGACGGTGCCATCGAGTGCGAGGAGCGCGATCGATGCGCCGCCGCCGCGTCCCGCCTTGCCGCCCGCGCCTCCGGCGCCGCCGCAGCCGCACTCACCCTTTGCGCCCTGCCGATTCTCGTTGAGTCCTCCGCAGAAGCCCCCGCCCGTGTTGCACTCGCCGCTCACCTCTCGGATGCAGGACTTCTCGGCGCCGTTTGCGCCAGGTGTGCCGTTCGCGCCGGGGGGGCCGGCCTGGCCTCCGGCGCCGTCGCTCGGGTGAAAACCGGTCGGATCGAAGAAGGCGGGGGCGGCGCCGTCGCCGTCGTTGCCCTTGGCTCCATCGGCGCCCGAGGCGCAGCCAGTGACCCCGTCGCATGCGAGCGTTGCACCCGGTGTCCCGGCCGTGGCGGCGCCGCCGTGGGCGCCCTTCGCAGCGAGGAGGCGCGCGCGGCTGATCCGGAGCGAGGCGGAGCCGCGTACGAGCATCGCGATCGACGACGTGCCGGACACGTCGCTCGGGGTCGGGGCGAGGTTGCGGTTCGTGATCGTCATCGCTTCGAACCCCATCGTCGCGCCCGATGAGGCGACGTCGATCGTCACCGCGACGGGCGCGGGAGACTCGAGGGTCGTTCGCGCGCGGAAGTCGTCCTCGCAGTCGCGACGCCAGCTCGTCTTGGAGCCCTTCCAGCCGCCCGACACGAGGATGCCGGCGTGACGTTCCGTGAGAGTGAGGGACTCGGCGTACGTTCCTTCGTCGAGGTAGACGCGCGCGACGCCTCGCGCGACGGCGAGCTCGAGGCCGTCGCTCACGGTCGAGAGAGGAAGCGACGCGGTGCCCGGTGCTCCGCTGAGCCCGAACACCACGCTGACGAAGACCCCGTCGCCCGGCACCTCGCTCGGATCGCACGGTGCGGGCGGTTCGACGATCGAGAGCGAGCCCCCCTCGGCGTCCGGTCCCGCGTCGGCGCTGGGTTCGTCGTCGGAGCTATACGACGAGCACGAAGGAAGGACAGGGATCAGCGCGCACCCGGCCATGAGCGCGCAGAAGAGCGCAGGTGTCCGGGCAATCATGCCACGAGTGTATCGTCGTCACGACGCGCGGGCGAAGATGCTGATTGCGCCGCCGCGCACCTTTGTGAGGAAGCAGTCTTGTTGCCGGCGCACGCCATCCTTCGCTGCTTCGTCGTAGCGCGTGTCGCGTACGCGTCGAAGATCGGGCGCGCTCATGCACATGCGTGACGTCGCGCCGGGGGGGAAGGTGTCGCGCCGGGGAAGGTGGTGCGCTGCGAGGCGTCGGCATTGCGCCTTCAGGCCACGAATGGGGGTGGACACCTGATGTCCCGCCGTCGAGGGAGTTGCTCTCTTCAGGCCACGGGAACGGCTGATGGTCTCTCAGCCAAGGGCGTGTGGCTGCGCCTTCAGGCCACGAACGCGGGTGGACGGCCGATGGTCTCGCAGCCGAGGTGCGCCCGTCGGGTCACGAATGGAGTGGACGGCTGATGGTCTCGTCAGTCGTGCTTCACGTTCCGCCGTCGAGGGTGGCGACGAGCGAGGGCGCGGAGGCGCCGTTGACGGAGCCGGTGCCGCCGGGCTCGGCGTGGAGCACGCTCGCTTCGTCGACGATGACGCGGACGTCACCGATGGCGACCCAGCCGTAGGAGGGACCGCCCGCGCCGTCGCCGCCCTTGCCGCCCGGCGCGCCGTTGCCGCCAGGGCCTCCGGCGTTCCCGCCGGCGGCGGGTTGATCGTTGTTGATGATGCAGGTGCATCCGGGACCGGTCGGTCCACTCTGGGTGATCGTCACGTGGCAGCTCGTCGACGCTCCGGCCTTTCCGGCGCCGCCGGCGACGCCGGCACCGCCCTGGCCGCCGACACTGCCGTCTCCGCCGCCGCCTGCAAAGAGGGTCGTGTGCTCGATGGAGATGGTGCCGCCGAGCGCGAGGAGCGCGACCGATGCGCCGCCTCCGCGTCCCCGACGGCCGCCGCGTCCGCCGTTGCCGCCGCAGCCGCACTCGCCCTTCTTGCCCTGCCGATTCTCGTCGAAGGTGTCACACAAGCCGCCGCCCGTGTTGCACTCTCCGGTCACCTCACGACGGCAGGACTTCACTGCGCCATCCGCTCCGGCCGTGCCGTTCTTGCCGGGGTTTCCGTCCTGACCGTCGGTGCCGTCGCCCAGGTGGTCGTTGCTCGGATGGACAGCGGTGCCGTTGATGCCGTCGTTGCCCTTGGTCCCATTGTCGCCCGACTCGCAGCCCTCGAGCCCGTTGCACGCGAGCGGCCCCGCGCCCGGTTCCCCCGGCGAGGCGGTGCCGCCGTTGCCGCCCTTCGCTGCGAGGAGGCGCGCGCGGCTGATCCGGAGCGAGGCAGGGCCGCGTACGAGGACCGCGATCGACGACGTGCCGGTCGTGTCCTTCGGCGTCTCGGGGAGCGCGGGGGTCGCGATCGTCATCGCTTCGAAGCCCATCGTCGGGCCCGAAGACGCGACCTTGATCGTCACCGCGACGGGCTCCGGGGACTCGAGGATCGTCTTCGCACGGAAGTTCTCCTCGCAGTCGCGGCGCCAGGTCGTCTCCGAGCCCTTCCAGCCGCCCGATACGACGATGCCGGCGTGGCGCTCCGTGAGGGTGAGCGACTCGGTGTACGTCCCCTCGTCGAGATAGACGTGCGCGACGCCGCGCGCGGCGGCGATCTCGAGGGCGTCGCTCACCTTCGCGAGAGGGAGCGCCGCGGTGCCCGGCGCTCCGGTGAGCCCGAACGCTGCGCTGACGAAGACCCCGTCACCTGGGGCCTCGCTCGGATCGCACGGGGCCGGCGGCTCGATGACGGAGATCGAACCGCCCTCCGCGTCCGTGCCCCCGTCGGCGCTGGGATCGTCGATCGGCAAGCGGAACGACGAACACGAAGGAAGGAGGGGGATCAGCGCGCACACGGCGACGAGTGCGCAGAAGATCGCAGGGGTCCGGGCGACCATGACCACGAGCATATCGTCGCCGCGACGCGCGGGCGAAGATGCGGGGACGATGCTGCGATCGTGAGCCACCGAGGAGGAAGGCTCAGCGGCACGGCTTCGCGAGGAAATCGTCGGCGTACGAGGAGGGTTGGAGCAGCGTCACCGTCCCCGCCCGCAGCGTGAGCTTTTGTTTGTGCGCCGCGCACTCCACCTTCGTGACGACGTCGTCGTTGCCGCGAAGCTTGCCGTCGTGGCCGAGGGCGCGCGCGCGGAGGCAGCGGTCCTTGTCGCCTCCGGCGGGGCGCGCGCAGTCCTTCGCCGCTTCGTCGAAGCGCATGTCGGAGCCGATGCACACGACCTCGCCGTCCTCGCCGCGGCGATACTCCGGCGCGTAGCCCGCGAGCCCGGAGCACGAGAGCGCGTCGGCGGTCGGGGCGGCTTCGCCCTTCGTCCACGGCACGGTGATGCTCGACTGCGTCCGCCCGCCGTGCATGCCGCTGCCGAAGAGGAGGAGGCCCTTGTCGTCGAACGGGACGAGCGCGACGTCGAGGCCGGGGCCGACGTCGAGCGGCTTGTTGCCGAGCACGGAGGTGCCGCCGCCGACCGTCACCGCGACCGCCTCGTAGACGGGGCAGTCGACCATCGACTTCGGCGTGGAGTAGTCGCTGAGGCACTTCGTGAGCTTGCTCTCGTGCGCGACCACGACGCCCCCGCGCGGGCTCGGCACCATCGCGACGCGCGCGACCGTCACGGGATGGTCCATCACGAGCTCCACCGTCGCCGGCTTCGACATGCGCTTCAGATCGAGCGAGCCGAACACCACCGCCGAGACGTGCCCCTTCTGTCCGTCCTCGAGGACCGAGGCCCACGCGACCGCGAGGTCGTTGCCGTCCGTCGTGACGACCACGTCGAGCGCCGTCACGCGCCCCGACGTCCGCCGCACGACCACGGGCGCCCCGATCGCCTCCCCGCGCTTCTTTTCGTACGCCGCGAGGATGAGCGTCGCGTCCCCCTCAGGCTCCGCCCACACGACCAGATCGCCCGCCGCGGTCTTGCTCCGATGCACGACCGCATCCCCCTCACCCGACCCCGCAAGCGCCACCCCCTCGACCGGCGGCTTCACAAGCTTCGGCTCCTCCACGCTCACGCTCACGCTCGCGCTCGCCGACGGCGCGGCCGAAGCCACCGCCCCCGCCGACACCACGACCGGCACTCCCGCATCCACCCCCTCACTCGACCGCTTGCACCCCACCCCACCAAGAACCAACAAAACAAAGGGCCCCCAGAAGCGGCCGCGAATGCGGGCGCGAAGCGCCCCGAGCGCACCGCGCGAGGGCCGTGTCTGGGGTGGGGGTGTCGGGGGCGAAGCCCCCGACGTTGAGAACCTCATGGAGACCCGCAGATGGATACACACCGCTCCCCCCGGCAGTCGCCCATGCACTCGATGCTCTCGAGGCACTTCTCGCCGGCGCGCTTCTGCGCCTTGCATGTGCTCGGCGCCTTCGTGCTGTGGAAGCAGTAGAACCCGACGTCGCAGTCCTCGCTCCGCTTGCACGGCGCGTCGGCGCGTCGGAGCGCGCGCTCGCAGCGGTTCGAGCCCTTGTTGCAGAAGAGGCCGTCGCTGCACGAGCCGGGGTGGCAGAGGGCGCCCTCCTTGTCGGTCGGCTGGCAGCGATCGGCCGCGCACCACAGGCCCTCCGCGCACGCGCGGTTCCGCGCATCGAAATGGAGGTCGCCCTTCGCGCACGCGCCGCCGTCCACGCCCGGCGTCGTGCACTTGCCAGGGCCCATCGTGGAGAGCCCCGCGCAGCCGAGCCCGGGCGCGCACTCCCAGTCCTCGCGGCACACCGCGCCGGCCGGCTGCCGCCCGATCACCGCGCCGTCGCACGCGTGCGCCCGCGTCGCGATCTCGGCGCGACCGCTGCGCCGGATCTCCATCATGCTCTTCACGCACTGCTCCGCCCCCGCCGGGTCGATCGCCGCGCGCCCGTTGAGGACGCTCCGCTCGAGCCGCACCGCGCAGTCACCGAGCGCCTGCTGCATGTACGTGCGCATCGAGGCCTGCGGATCGTACTCGCGCATGCACGGATCATGGAGATCCGCGTTGGAGGCGAACGTGACCTGGCAGATCATCGCCGGCGTGATCGTCGCCCCCGCGCGCAGCGGCCACCCCGGCCACGGCGGCGGCCCCGCGTCGCTCGGCTCGACGTCGGCGCGAGGAGGCGCCGCGGTCGCGTCGGGCCGCGACTCCGTGCGCGAGCACGCGGCGACGAAGGCGAAGACGAAGACGAAGAACGCGCGTCTCACGTGAGGGCCTCGAACATGATCGCGACCGCGACGGCGCCCGGATCCGCCACGCCGGCGAGCCGCGCGGACGTAGCTCGCGCGGCCGGCGCGCGCGGTCGTCATCGCCGCGGTCGCCTCCGCGCCGGCGCGTGCGGCGCGCGCGGCGTCGGCGATCGAGCCGCCGCGCTCCAACGCCTCGATCGCGGGCACGAGCGCGTCGAGCATCGTGCGGTCGCCGGTGCGCGCGCCGCCGTATCGCTCTACCGCATCGGCGCCGGCGCGGAGCGCGCCCGACCACGTCGCGGAGCGCGCTCCCGCCGCGGCGGCGAAGATCGCGAGCAGGATCCCGCTCGAGCCGCCCATCACCTTCGCGAGCCGATCCGAGATCGCGGCGGAGAGCGAGGCCTCGTCCGCGAAGGGGAGGCGATCGAGGTCTCCGAGGAGCGCGCGCGCCGCCGTCGCGAACGTGGTGCCGGTGTCTCCGTCGCCGATCTTGGCGTCGAGCGCGTCGATCGCCGCCGCGTGATCGACGAGCGCGCGACAGACCTTCTCGAGCGCCGCGCGTCGCGCGGGATGCGCCGACGGCGCGCGCTCCGGCGCGGCGAGGGCCTCGTGGAGCGGGCGCGTCGCGATCGGCACCGGGCGTCGCGCGGGCGGCCACGCGCGCGGACCGACGGGGGAGAGCAGCGCCTCCTCCATCTCGTCGTCGAGCGCGAGGAGCGACACCGAGAAGCCCTTCATGTCGAGCGACGTCATGAGCCGCTCCGGCCCGATCACGAGCGAGACGGGACGGCTCAGCGCCGAGAGCACCGCCTCGGTGACGAGCGCCATCTCGATCGGCGGCACTCCGCCGAGGTTGTTGATCAGCACCGCGACGCGATCGCCCCCGCCGAGCGGCGCCTGCACGCGCTCCGTCATCTCGCGCACGAGCGCGCGCACCGGCGCGAGCGGCACGACCTTCGCTCCCGGCTCGCCGTGGATGCCGAGCCCGAGCTCCACCTCCTCTGCGCCGAGCCGCTCCGCGAACGGCTGGCCCGGGATCGAACAAGAGGAGAGGGAGATGCCGATCGACCTCGTCGCGCGGACGACGCGCTCGGCCGCGGCCTTCACCTCGGCGAGGCTCTTGCCCGCGCGCGCGGCGTGGCCCGCGACCTTGTGCACGAAGAGCGTGCCCGCGATGCCGCGCGGCCGGAGCGCGCCTTCGATCGCGACGTCGTCGCCGACGACCACCATCTCGACGTCGCGTCCGAGCGCGCGCGCCTTCTCCGCCGCGAGCCCGAAGTTCAGGCGGTCGCCGGTGTAGCTCTTCACGACGAGGAGGCAGCCGGCCGGCCCCGTCACCGCGAGGATCGCGGCGAGCACCGCGTCGACGCTCGGCGACGCGAAGATCTCGCCGCAGACCGCGGCGGTGAGCATGCCGTCGCCGACGAACCCGGCGTGCGCGGGCTCGTGGCCGGAGCCGCCGCCGGAGACGATCGCGACGCGGCTCGGATCGACCTCGCTCCGGAGGACGACCTTGATCGCGGGGAAGCCGTCGAGGCGCGCGAGCGCGCCGCCGCCGAGCGCGACCGCGGCGTCCACCGCCTCGGTCACGATCGCGGCGCGATCGTTCATGAAGTGCTTCATCGCTCGCATGCTAGAACAACGACGCGATGACGACGCGACGGTCCATCACCGCGCACTGGCTCGGCCGGATCGGCTACGACGAGGCGCACCGGCTGCAGGAGCGCCTCGTCGCGGCGCGCGTCGCGGGCGAGATCGGCGACACGCTGCTGCTCCTCGAGCACGACGCCGTCATCACGCTCGGCCGCAGCGCGAAGAGCGAGCACATCGTCGTCTCGGAGCAAGATCGCGAGGCGAAGGGCGTCGCGCTCTACGAGACGGGCCGCGGCGGCGACGTGACGTTCCACGGGCCCGGGCAGCTCGTCGCGTATCCGATCCTCGATCTGAAGCCCGATCGCTGCGACGTCCGCCGCTACGTCGCCGACCTCTGCGCCGTGATGAGCGCGCTCGCGGCGGAGCACGGCGTCGCGTCGAGCATGCTCCCGAACCTCATCGGCGTCTGGGTGGACGAGAACGCGCCGTCGAGCCTCGACGTCGATCGCGCGAAGGACGCGGCGATCGGCGTCCCGACCGACCTGCAGCTCGCGAAGCTCGGCGCGATCGGCGTCCGGCTCTCGCGCTGGGTCACGATGCACGGCTTCGCGTTCAACATCACGACCGATCTGTCGGCGTCCGGCTTCGGCCTCATCGTCGCGTGCGGCATCCGCGAGCTCGGCGTCACCTCGCTCGAACGCCTCGGCGTGAAGACGCTCCCCACGGTGGAGGAGGCCGCGCGCGCCTCGCTCCCCCACTTCGCGCGCGTCTTCGACGCCGACGTGACCCTCACGTCCGCGCCGCCGTAGCCTCAGCGCAGGGGAATCACGGCGCCGACCGGGCGGTGGTCGGAGGCGGTCGTGTTCGGGACCCAGCCGTGGAGGGTCTTGCCCATGCCCTTCGCGCGGTAGATGAAGTCGATGCGGCGGAGCGGGACGTTCGCCGGCGCGGTGTAGCCGAAGAAGCGGTGCTTCTCCTTGTAGGCGTCGACGAAGCCTGCGCTCGTGAGCGCGCCGCCGATGTCTGCGCCCGGCTTCTCGTTGAAGTCGCCGGTGATGATCGCGCGTCCGGCGCGCGCGCCGAGCGCGGTGAGGAGCTTCTTGCCCGTCGCCTTGCGCTCGTCCTCGTGCAGGCTCGCGTGCATCGTCACGAAGGTGACGGTCTCGCCCTTCGCCGTGATGTCCGCGACCGCCGCGACGCGAGGCTCGAAGCCGCCGCCCGACTTCGTGTGACCGTCGAGGCGCACCGTCCTCTTCGCGCCGATCGGGTACTTCGAGAGGATCGCGACGCCGTACTTGCCGCCGTCGTAGTCGAACGCCGGCGCGTAGTACGCGTGCGGCATGTTCGTGAGCTCCGAGAGCTCCTCGGTCTGACGCTGCCCCTTGCTCCGCTTCGTGCCGTCGTCGACCTCCTGGAGGCCGAGGATGTCCGGGTTGCTCTCCCTGATCACCGCCGCGATCTTCGCGAGGTCGAGGCCGGTGAGCTCACCGTGCTTGATGTTGTACGTCATGACGCGGAGCGAAGCGGCGCCCGTCGCGGCCGAGGTCGAGACCGCCGTGAGGTCGGACTCGCTCGGCGGGATCGCGGAGGGATCCTCTTCCTCCTCCGCGCGCGGGTCCGGCATCGTCGCGAGCGGCGCGCCCTCGTCTTCGTCGGCCTGGTCGATTGCGCAGCCAGTTGCGCAGAGGAGAGCGAGGAAGAGGAAGGAGCGCGTCGTCATGTCCTCCCAAGGAGCAATGGTCGGACCAAGACTTACATCTGCACTATCAAGTAATTTCAAGTAGTTAAATTGCGCAACCCGGGATCGGATCGAACCCGGGCCCTGGTCACGGAGCCGGCGGCGGCTTCGACATGCGCTGTCGTTCGAGCATGCGGAGGTACATCTTCGCCTGCGAGTTCTCCGGCTCGAGCTGGATGACGTGACGCCAGTGCTCCTCCGCGCTCGTCGTCTCTCCGAGCGAGAGGAGGATGACGCCGAGCTGCAGGCGCGCGGGCACGTAGTTCGGCTTCGTCTGCACCGCCGCCTCGTAGTGGACGCGCGCGCCGGGCAGATCGTTGATCTCGCGGAGCAGCGCGCCGAGCTTGGTCTGCAGATCGGCGAAGTGCGGGCAGAGCAGGATCGCCTTCTCGTACTCCGCGATCGCTTCGCGGAGGAGGCCGGCGTCGTAGTAGGCCTGCCCGACGTCGGCGTGCATGTTGGCGATCTTGCCGCGCGCGAAGGGGTCGAGGCCCTGCGTCGTGCCGCTCGGCCCGACCTTGATCTTCGCGTAGACCTCGCGCGCCTTCTCGTATTTGCCGCGATCGTTGTACGTGACGGCGAGGTTCAGCGCGGCCTCGGTGTACGCGGGGTTGATCTCGAGGGCGCGCTCGAAGTGGCGCTCGGCGACGACGAAGTTGCCGCGCGAGTGGGCGATGACGCCGAGCATGTCGTGGACGTCGGCGTAGCGATCCTCTTCCTCGAGGACCATGCGGAGCATTTGCTCGGCCTTCTCGAGCTCGCGCTTCGCGTAGTGCTCGCGACCGAGGACGAGGAGCTGCTTCACGCGTTCGTTCATTTTCAAGAACTTACCTCGGCCATTCGGGCGGGAAACCCCCTGGTTGCGTCGCCTCCGGTCAGCGGCTATGTGGGCCGCCGGCCCGCTCCGCCGAGAAACGAAGCAATGTCGCAGGAAAGCCCCGATTCCGAGCTCGAGGAGGAGCGCGCCCCGGACTCCGCGCCTGACTCGGCTGCGGACGCTGCGGACGAGGAGGAGGAGCCGGTCGCGTCGAAGCCGGCGCCGACGCCGTCGAAGCCGACGCCGTCGAAGCCGGAGAAGGGACCGCCCCCGTCGCTGCGTCTTCGGCGGCTCCCGCCGCTGAAGCCGGATCGGACCCGTCTCTACACGTTCGGCGCGATGGGCCTCCTCGTCGCGACCGGCGTCGGCCTGATGATCGCGTCGCCGAAGCGGTTGGGCATGACGCCGCCGCCGCTCGCGCTGACGAGCGGCGAGGTCGGCGACGACGCGGGCGCGGGCGCGGTCGCCGCGGTGACGATCGACGCCGGCACCATCGCGAAGGAGGCGGCGCCGGTCGTGCGTCCTCCGCCGGTGTGGCGTGTCGCGAGCATGAAGGACGAGGCGGGCGTCGACGTCGTCGAGGGCACGTTCGGGAAGAAGGGCCTCGTCGCGGCGCTGACGGCGGCAGGCCTCACGCGCGCGGAGATCAAGCGCCTCAACCGCGCCTTCGAGGACGTGAAGCACATCGACCGTCCCGGCGCGAACGACAAGTTCGTCCTCGCGAAGGACAAGAAGGGGAGCGTGCTCGCCTTCGAGTACATCACGTCGCCGTACGACGTGTGGCAGGCGCGCGTCGATCCCGCCGACCTCGCCGACGCGGCGGCGAAGGAAGCCGACGCCGGCGCGACGCCGAAGGGCAAACCTCCGCCGCCGCCCGACCTCGACGCGAAGAAGCTCGCGCTCTTCGTCGAGCACAAGCGCGTCGGCTCGGCGATCGTCGTCGCGGCCGACCTCGCGAAGACGATCGCGGCCGCGAACATGCGCCCCGAGCTCGTCGACGAGATCGACGACGCGCTCGAGGGCCACGTCGAGGACGGCATCCGCCCCGGCGCGCGCATGCGCGTCGTCTCGACCGAGGACTGGGTGGAGGGCGTCTTCGCGAAGGTGAAGCTCGAGGCGATCGAGATGGCGCCCCGCGCCGGCAACACGATCCGCGTCTACTACTACGAGCGCGGCCCCGACGTGGACGGCCCGGCGAAGCAGCGCCCGGCGGCCGGCTTCTACGACGCAAAGGGCCGCCAGCCGTACCACGGCCAGTTCCGCCCACCGCTCCAGCTCTCGCGCATCACGTCGCGCTTCAACCCGAACCGCATGCACCCGGTCCTCCACGTGGTGATGCCGCACAACGGCGTCGACTTCGCGGGCTCGACCGGCACCCCCATCTTCGCGTCCGCGGCGGGCACGGTGACGAGCGCCGGCGACAGCGGCCCGTGCGGAAACATGGTCTCGATCGATCACGGCGGCGGCATCACGACGGCCTATTGCCATATGAGCAAGATCGCGCCCGGCATCCGCTCGGGCGTGAAGGTGGAGTCGCGCCAGAACATCGGCTTCGTCGGGATGACGGGCCGCGTGACGGGCCCGCACCTCCATTTCGTCGTGAAACGAAATGGCCAATTCATCGACCCGATGTCGCTGAAGATGGACGGCGTCCGCGTCCTCCCGCCTGCCGATCGCGAGTCCTTCGCCCGAAAACGCGCCGACCTCGACGCCGTCCTCGACGCCGTCGCGCTCCCCGCCGCCCCGAGCGAAAAAGAGGCCCCTCCGGACGTCGAAGAGGACAAGGACCTCCACGAGTAGCCGCCCTCGCACCCGAGCTCCGCGGCGGAGTCGCGCGCGTCACTGCTTGCGCATGCGGCGGACCGCGGAGGTCGTCGTCCAATAGATGTACTCTGCATCGAGTGCGATGCCCATCGCTGGCTGCGTCCGCTGATCGTCGGCGATCACCACGGGCTCCGGCGCGCAGCCGGTCACCGGGCAGCGGACGAGGCGCGTGCGCGTGGACTCGTACCAGTAGACGTGTGTGCCGTCGCTCACCGGGCGCAACGCCGCCGACGACGAGCCGATCTTCCGCACGTTGGGCGCGCTGCAGTTGGCGATCGGACAGGTCAGCACCGCCTTCCCGACGCCGTCGACCCAGAAGACGTCCTTGCCGTCCGTGCTGACGTCGTGGCTGCCCGGTCCCACCTCCTGCGGCGTGCAGCCCTCGAGGTTCGCGCAGCGATAGAGCTTCTGGATGAAAGGAGCCGCCCAGAAGGCGAAGGTGCCGCCGACCGCGATGCTCGTGCCGTCGACGTTCGTCGTCGTCAGCGTCTGGGTCGTGAGCGTGTTGCACGCCGTGCGCGGGCAGCGGCGGAGGGCGCTGCCGCCGATCCAGACGAGGTGCGTGCCGTCGTAGCCGAGCGCCCTCAAGAAGCTCTCGTTCGACACGATCGACTTCGGCTGCTCGCACCCTCCGACGTTGCAGCCGTGGATCGCGCCGTTGAAGTAGTCCGGCCAGTAGACGATGCCGCCGGCGACGACGATCGAGCTCGCGTTCCCGGTGCCGAGCACGAGCGGCGCGCCGCTGCAGCCCGTCTTCGGACACTGGTAGATGGTCCCCGCGCCCGACTCGACCGCGAAGTACACGTTCGCGTCGTCGACCGTGATCGTCGTCGCCTGGACGAGGCCGGTCGCGAGCGTCTCGAACGTGCACGGTCCGTCGCACGACGTCGGCGGCGCATCGACGTCGGCGGCGGCGGCGTCGATCGGGACCACCACCGTCCCGCCGTCGGGCAGCGTGACGACGACCGTGTCGGCGTCGGGCGTCGTCGGCGCGCCCGCGTCGTTCACCTCCGCGACGCGGAGCTCCGCGCAGGCGGCGACGAGCGCGATCGCGACGACGACGAGCCCCCGCTTCATCGTCTACTTCTGCGCGAGCGGGCGGCCGTGCCCGGGTCCGAGGATGTCCGCCATCTTCGCCTTCGGATCGAAGACATGGACGTGGGGCGGGTGATGGCACTCGAGGCACATCTCGGGGCCGGGGCGCGCGACGGGGATCTTCGCCTTCGGGTCCGCGGCGTGGAGCGAGCCCGGGCCGTGGCAGACCTCGCACTGCACGTTCTTGAGATCGGCCACGTGCGTGACGGTGCTGCCGCCCGGCTTGTCGTAGCCGGTCACGTGGCAGCTCACGCAGTCGAGGTTCGCCTCCTTGAAGTCCTTCTCGAGGGTGGGGTAGGCGGTCGCGTGTTTGGTCTTGTCCCAGACGTTGCGCGGCTCCTCGTGGCAGTTCGTGCACATGTCGACGCCGACGTATGCGGGCTGTCCCTTCGCGACGGGAGGAGGTTTCTTGTCCTTGAAGGCGATCTTGTTCTCGTCGTTCACCTTCTTGTAAAATGCATTCATCTGCGATTTGACCGCCTCGTCGACGCCGAGCTGGTCGCGGATCTCGCGCATCGAGTAGCGGAAGAAGCTGCCGGTCTTCGGCGGCGGCGCCTTGTCGAGCGCGTCGCGTTCGCCCTCGAGGCGCGCGACGTCGGCCTTGCGGTCGGCGACGTCCTTCGCCGCGACGCTCTTGTCGCCCTCCCACTGCGCGATCTTCCCGCGGAGCTCGTCGATGCGGCCGTTCAGCTCCTCGCGCTTGCGCATGCGATCGAGGCCGGTGCCGTCGGCGAACCTCACGAGGCCGCCCGCGCCGGCGTCGTCGCGGAGGTGGAGATCGAGCACGCCCACCGTCTGGAGGTGGTTCGCGGTCTCGACCACGAGGACGTCGCCGATGCGCTCCGGCGGCGCCGGCTTCGTGTTCTCGTCGCCGCGCGCGCCGGTCGAGCCGACGAGGATCGCGGTCAGCTCCGGCACCTCGTCCGCGATGCGCTTCGCCTCGCCGCGCCCTACCGCCGCGAGCGCGACGAGCACCTGCGCCCCGTCCTTCGTCAGCGCGGCGGCGGCCTCCTTCACCGCTGGCGCCGCGGGCGCGGACGTGATCCCTTCGAGCGGCGTCGTCACGTGCTCGGCCTTGTCGGGCGCGGCGACGCCGATGAGGCCGACCTTCAGCTTGCCGATCGTGACGAGCTTCGACTTCGTCGCGCCGGGCGCGCCGGTCACGTTCGCGGCGAGCATCGCGGCGCCGCTCGTGGCGCGCAGCTCGTCGAGCTCCCCGGGGCCGCCGAGGAACCCGTTGCGTGACGGCGCGAAGGCGGCGAGCTCGAGCGTCTTCATCGCGGCCGCGATCGTCCGCGCCTTCGCGAGCTCCTGGTTCTTCCGCTCCTCCGCGACCTCCATGTCCATGAAGAAGAGGGGACCGGAGGACACCGTCACGAACGCGGGGGCCGTCTTCTTCTCCGTCGCGACGAGCGCGCCGAAATGGTCCATCCCGCCGAGCTGGTCCTTCACGCAGCCGCACGGCTCGAGCGCGCCGGCGAGATCCGAGACGAGATAGAGGCGAGCGTCGGGCGGCGAGATGGCGGCGGCGCCGTCACCCTCCGGCGTCCGCGGCGACTTGCAGCTCTCGCAGGCCGCGAGGAGGCCGACGCACGCCAGAACGCTCGCGAAAAGAACCGCCGTCCTCACCGCCGGCGAGCTTATCGCAACGCCCGAAATCGCTTCACGCATTCGTGACATACGACGGCGGAATCGCTACCATTTCGCCTTCGTGAGCGCGAATCGAAGATTCGGCCCGTTCATCCTCGACGCGCGTATTGCCGTCGGTGGAACGGCGGAGGTCTACCTCGCGCATCCGGCCACCGAGGCCTCGGACCTCCCGCAGAAGCTCGTCGTGAAGCGGCTGCTCCCGCACTTCGCGGGCGATCCGGAGGGCCGGACGATGTTCCACCGCGAAGCGCGGCTGCACGCGGCCGTCACGCACGAGAACGTCGTCACCGTGTACCACGCCGGAACGGACGAGCGCGGCGAGCCCTACCTCGCGATGGAGTACATCGAAGGGGTCGACGGCTACCGCCTCCTCCGCAAGCTGCGGCAGGAGGGGGAGTTTCTCCCGATCGGCGTCGCGATCTACATCGCGCGCGAGATCCTGCGCGCGCTCGAGAGCGTGCACGCCGCGCTCGATCCCGAGTCGGGCGGCGCGCTCGGCATCATCCATCGCGACGTGAGCCCGTCGAACATCTACCTGTCGAAGGACGGCACGGTGAAGCTCGGCGACTTCGGCATCGCGCGCTCGACCACGCGCGCGACGCTGCGGAGCGAGGCGGGCCACGTGCTGAAGGGGAAGTTCGCGTACCTCTCGCCGGAGCAGGTCGCGGGTGAGACGAGCGATCAGCGCGCGGACCTCTTCAGCCTCGCGACCGTCCTCGCGGAGATGCTGCTGAACCGCCCGCTCTTCCCCGGCGGCGGCCAGCTCGCGATCCTGCTCGCGATCCGCGACTGCAAGATCGACGCGCTCGAGGAGATCAAGCCGCGCCTGCCGCCCGGCCTCTTCGAGGTCATGGAGCGCGGCCTCGCGCGCGCGCCGTCGCAGCGCTTCCCCGACGCGGCCGCGTTCGCGGCTGCGCTCGCGCCGTTCGAGGCCGACAAGCGCCTCGCCGCGCGCGAGATCGCCGCGCGCGTGCGCTGGGTGAAGGCGCACGGCTCCTCCGACACGAAGCTCGTCGCGCAGCGTGACAGCGCCGCGATGCGCGCGGTCGCGGTCGAGTCGCCGCGCGTCCCCTCGGTGAAGATCCAGGCGACGCGGCAGAGCGGGGGCGTGCCTCGCGCCGTCGTCACGCGCGAGGAGGCGGAGGCCTCCGATCCCGGCAGGCCGTCCGAGCAGAAGACGATGGAGTATCAATTCCTCCCGTCGCGCGTGCTCAAGAAGGACGGCACCGAGCTCGGTCCGTGGACCTTCGCGAAGCTGATGGAGGGGCTCGCGACGGGGCAGGTCGAGCGCGGCGATCGCGTCGACTTCATCGGGCGCGGCTTCCGCCTCGTCGAGGACATGGAGGAGTTCGCGCGCTTCTTCCCCGCGCCGCCGTCCGCCTCGTCGACCGCGCAGATCCAGGGCCCGGGCGCGCCCGACCTGAAGGACCAGATCGGGCCCGACACGATCCTGAAGATGCTCATGCTCGTCCTCGCGCAGAGCGAGACCGGCGTGCTCTTCGCGGAGCGGGCGAAGCTCGATCCGTCGTCGATGCAGGAGCCGCCGGAGTCGCGCGGCGGGCGCAAGGAGCTCTACTTCGTCTCCGGGAAGCTCCATCACGTCGCGACGAGCAACTCGCACGAGCTCCTCGGCGAGTACCTCGTCCGCAAGGGCAAGCTCGGACGCGAGGAGCTCGACCTCGCGCTCGCGGTGCTCCCTCGCTACAGCGGCCGCATGGGCGACACGCTCATCTCGATGGGCCTCGTCGGCCCGGTCGACATCTTCCGCGCGATCCGCGACCAGGGCCGCGATCGCGTCGCGGACCTGTTCCTCTGGCGCGGCGGACAGCTCTCCTTCTACCGCGGCCACACCGCGCCCCACGTCGAGTTCCCGCTCGACCTCGAGCTGCCCGCGCTCATGCTCGCCGGCCTCGAGACGGCGAAGCCCGGCGACGCGATCATCAACGAGCACCGCGACGACCTCGATCGCAACCTCGGGCCCGCGCCGCCGCGCGACGACCTCATGGCGTTCGAGTCCGTGATCTGGCCGCCGGCGGTGACGAACGTGCGCGAGCTCGTCCGCCGCCCGACCAAGCTCCGCGATCTCATGCAGTATGCAGCGAAGCACCGCTCCTTCCCGCCCGGCGACATCCTCCGCGCGATCGAGATCCTCCTCGCGGCGGGCCTCCTCGAGTGGGAATGACGGTCCTCGAAGACCTGGTGAAGCTCCTCGCGCTGGAGCGGATCGAAGAGAACCTCTTCCGCGGCCAGAGCCAGGACCTCGGCTGGGGCACCGTCTTCGGCGGCCAGGTCGTGGGGCAGGCGCTCTCGGCCGCGGCGCAGACGGTGCCGAAGGAGCGGCACGTCCACTCGCTCCACGCGTATTTCCTCCGCCCCGGCGACGTCTCGCGGCCGATCGTCTACGACGTCGATCGCATCCGCGACGGCTCGTCGTTCACGACGCGGCGGGTGGTGGCGATCCAGAACGGCAAGCCGATCTTCAACCTGTCGTGCTCCTTCCAGAAGGACGAGCCGGGCTTCGAGCATCAGGAGCCGATGCCGGAGGCGCCGCCGCCGGAGACGGTGAAGCGCGATCAGGATCGCTTCGCCGCCTTCGCCGATCGCCTCCCCGCCTTCGTGCGCGAGCGCGCGGTGGCGGAGCGTCCGATCGATCTCCGCATCGTGGGCGAGGAGGACGATCCGTTCCTCCCGAACCCGAAGTCGGCGCGGCGCATGGTCTGGCTCAAGGCCGCCCACGCGTTGCCGGACGATCCCGCGCTCCACGCGTACCTCCTCGCGTACGCGTCGGACTTCGCGTTCGTGACGACGGCGATGCTCCCGCACGGCAAGACGTGGCTGACGCCGGGGATGCAGGTCGCGAGCATCGACCACGTCATGTGGTTCCATCGCCGCCTCCGCATCGACGAGTGGCTCCTCTACGTGATGGACTCTCCCGCCGCGCAAGGCGCGCGCGGCCTCGCGCGCGGGCTCGTGTTCACTCGGGACGGAGCCCTCGTCGCCTCGTCCGCGCAAGAAGGCCTGATGCGCCAGCGCTGACTCGAGCCGCCGGCGTCACTCTCCCGCGTCACTCTCCCGCGTTGGCGCGGTACCAGGCGAGGACCTTCGCGTCGACGCGCGTGATGTGATCGAGGCCCGAGTCGGGATCGGGCTCGCGCGCGACGCCGACGAGCTTGTGTGTGGTCTGGCCGTCCTCGACGAGGAAGAAGCCGGCGCCGGAGTCGCCGCCGTGCGAGAAGAGCGGCACGCCGAAGCCGTGGTCGTAGCCCATGTCCGTCGTCGACCGGACCTCGAGGCCGTCGACCGCCTCGAGCGGCGCCTCGCGCTCCTCTTCTTGCCGCACCGCGGTCGCGACCTTCACCGTCGCTCCCTCGTCGACGCGCGCGGTGACGTCGGTGAGGACGCCGTACTGCGCGAGCTCGATCGGCTCGTCGAGGGTGAGGAACCCGAAGTCCGGCTCGGCGACGTCGAGGAAGCGGTCGCTCATCGGCGTGGGGTTCGAGGCGGTCACGCGCGGCGCGCCGTCCGCGAGCGGGGCGATGACCTGGTAGTCGTGGAAGCGGCGGCGCTCGAGGCAGTGGCCGGCGGTGACGACGCGGTCCTTCGCGACGAGGGTGCCGGTGCAGAAGTACTCGTTGTCGTCCTCGTCGAGCATGAGGACGAGGACGGACTCCTTCAGGACCTCGAGCGTGGCGCGCGGGGCCTGCTTCGGTTGCGGCCTGTTCGGCTCAGTGGTGCTGCTGCTTCCCGACGGCGGAACGATGGTCCCGGCCTGATCCGCAGGCAGCTCCGGATCGGGCGCGTGATCGATGCATCCGGCGAAGAGGGTGGTGCCGAGGGCGACGAGCAGAAGCCGAGCGCTTCGCATGGAGCGCGAGAGCAGCAAGGAGCAGGCCGGCCGCTGACCCCACAAAATGCCGTTGAAGATGGGGTGGATCGCCGGTGTTGTGCCTGCGTGGATGTGCCAGCTGAGCCAGGATCGGAGCAGCGGCGATCGATTCGATCGCGATGACGAGGTCAGGGCTTGAAGAACGCGCCGTCGGGCACGCCGAAGGTGTTGGCGACGGAGCCTCCGCCGCTCCAGACGAGCATGCCGCGCTCGGTCCAGAAAGCGAAGTGGCTGCCACGCCCGATGGGCGCACGCGCCATCGGCGTCCAGGTGTCGTTGACCGGATCGTAGAGCGCGCCGCTGTCGTTCCCGCCGTCGCCGTTGCCGAAGCCGCCCCAGACGATCACGTGGCTCCCGCTCCAGACGGCGCTGTGAAAGACGCGATAGCCCGGAGACCGGACGGAGGAGAGCTTTCTCCACCGCTGCGTTGCGGGGGCGAACGCGGCGCCGTCGGAGCACTCGTCGACGCATCCGCTGCCTCCCCAGACGATCATCTCCGTGCCGGTCCAGACCGCGGCGTAGTTGGCGCGGTAGCCCGGCGCGCCGTCCATCGAGATGGTCCGCCACGTCTTGGTCGTCGGATCGTAGAGCGCGCCGTCGTTCAGCGCGCCCGGAACGGAGCCGGGCCCGAGCCCACCCCAGACGAGCATCTCGCGCCCCGTCCACAGCAGCGTGGGCTGCTTGCGAGGGCTCGGCGTCTCCGCGGTGACGGGGATCGGCTCCCACGCGTCGAGGACAGGATCGTAGGACGCGCCGTCGTTGAAGACGTTCACCGCGTGTTCGCCGCCCCAGACCAGCAGCCGCTCTCCCGTCCAGACCGCCGCGTGTTTGTATCGCGGCGACGGCTGGTTCGTCTTGGAGAGTGTCGACCAGCGATCGGCGCGTGGGTCATAGGCGTAGCCGACGTCGCAACCGCCGCCGCCTCCCTCTTCCGGCGGGCACAGGCTGCCACCCCACAGGACGAAGCGATCCCCGACCCACGACGCCGATGCACCCAAGCGACCCCGCGGCGCCCCGTTCGTATTGCATCGCCGCCAAGTCTCGTCACGAATCGAAAAGACGAACCCCACACGCCACGCCTGACCCCAGAGGAACATCTCGGACCCGTTGAAGTCCGCCGCATCGGTCTCACGCGTGCCGTAGGCCTCGATGAACGCCACCGACGACCATGAGCCGACCCCCGGGTCGAGCGTATTCGAGCCACATCCGGTCATCACAAGGACCGTTCCGACGGTAAGTCCACGGACGAGCATGAGCCTCAGCGGGGGCCCTCATCGTCGCAGCAACGGATGAGGCCACCGTCTTCGAGTCGTCGATCCCGGCAGAATCCTATGCACTCGACATCTATCGTGCATGAATTGCAAGTTGAGGCTGGCGGCGGAGGAGGTGGAGTGACGGGCTCACCCAACAGATCGGGCGAGCCGCATGTGTATGCTGGACCCGTGCCCAGTCTGACAAGGCCATCCTCAGGCGTTCTCGTTGCGGATAGGAGTCGAGAGGTGGCGAGACTGGTGGCATATATTTGCGCCGAAACCCGAGCAACGAATGGTGTAAACGGCCCCGGATTATCAGCGGTATCGCACAGGAATTCTACCTGGACCTGAAATACGGAATGAGAGTTGCGATGCCCATTCTTCTCCTGCCAGAGATCTCCGCCGGAATACTGTGCCTTCGGGTGATAAAAATAGCCATCAACGCCCTTTGTGTTGTGACGTGCATTGATGCCGTTAATGTCCTGCCACGCGTGCCACGACTCGTGAACGAAGTTGGCTGCGCGATTGGTTACACTGTGCACGCCGTACGAACCCACGCCTGAGTACAATACACATGCGGACGTAACGAGATTTACGGCGAAGGGGCGGTAGGTGAAGCGAGATTCCGCGTCGCGACCGGGTAGCACGTCCTTCATGCGGTGCTCAAATTTGTCATGCCACCTTCCGCCCCGATCAAGCGCTCTGGCGGCTTCGAGATAGTCGCGCTCGGGGTCATGGAACGCCTGCGGACCGAAGGTCGGTCGCCCAAACATGTTTCCTCGCCAAATCAGATACACCGCATTCCAGTGTTTTGCGTACTCGAGCGTCGTATTGCACGCGGCATGGTACCCGCGTGTGCGCCACTCCTCCTCTTCGATATTGAACTCTTTCGCATTCCATTGCGGGAAGCGAACGTCGCAGCCATGAACCGCGAAGACAGCCGAGTCGGTCAGTGTCATCGCCATTGGGGTACAGTCCGCGAAGGCGG
This sequence comes from Labilithrix sp., assembly GCA_019637155.1. Taxonomy (NCBI): domain Bacteria; kingdom Pseudomonadati; phylum Myxococcota; order Polyangiales; family Labilitrichaceae; genus Labilithrix; species Labilithrix sp. The sequence goes on from JAHBWE010000002.1 coordinate 362,820, forward strand.
CGTGCGGTATCATCAAGATGCCGCCCATCGTGAGTAGAACGAGTCCAACGCTAGCCGAGCGCACGGTTTTCATTTCGCGTCCTCCATTGGGGGCTGGCTCGCTTCCGGATGAAGAGAAAGGAACGTCGCCAATCGTTCGTCGAACGACGATCCGCTGTTCAGATCACGGTTTTCAAATCGATCGAGCCAATACTTCTCTTCCGGAGCGAGTAGCGTACCCAGCTGACTTCGAGCCGTTGGGCCTCCGTTTCGGAGGTGAGCACGGACAGCTTCGCTTCGCACCATGGTCGCCGGATGCTCACGCACGAGTCGCAATACCTCGCTACGACTGGTGGGCGTATCAATCAGCGAAAGACCGATGGCGGCGATCATTTGAAGCTGCGCGAGCGAACCCGCTTCTACGGGCATGCCATCAGGAAAAATGCTGTGTTCGAAGACATGCCCTGTCGACGGTAGAGGTTTCCGAACGAAGGTTGTGAGGTACGATTCCGCGGCCGGCGAGCGCAAGGAGCTGAGAAGGTACAGGCTGACCATTGCATAGTCCCAGTCCTTCGAAAGCGCATCGTCGACAGCGCCTGAAAAGGCGCGTACGATCACGTCATTCTCACGCGCATTGGCCAGGGATGTCCGGAGAAGCTCTTCGTCTTCGGGGTACGAGAAGGCTGCCCATTGGATGAACTCGGCGACCTGTGTTGAGGCTTCAGACTGGGTGGTTGCAGTGAGTGGTGGTGGGGGACGACGAGCAGGAGCCTCGCCTGGCGGTGGCGGGGGCTCTCCCGTGGCGAGCGGTGTGTACAGCTGCTTCCAATTTTGAAATGGAGCTTGTTCGATTCGCACGTCCCTATCGACGATGATTCGATTGGCGAAGTAGCTGCCTACGAACTTCATCGACTCGTGCTTCTTGTCGTTCCCGAACTCCTTCTTGTCGTGCTTTTTGTCGTTCCCGAACTCCTTCTTGTCGTGCTTTTTGTCGTTCCCGAACTCCTTCTTGTCGTGCTTTTTGTTCTTCGAGCTCTTCTTTGAGTGCAAGCGATGCTTGTCTCCTCGTGTAGGCTCGTTCTTGTTCTTTAGATGCAGCGCTGCGTTTGATGCGACGATCGAGCCGCTGAAGCCTTCGCGCACCTTTACGGTCGATCGTCCCAGGTATGCCACCAGAGCATTCGCCGAGGAGTCGCCCGACGCGTTTTCCCAGCGGCCATCTGACTCGAATCGCCCGCGGACCCTGATGATGATCGGGCCTCCCGAATCGTCGAGCTCGACGTCGGCATCGTCGTCGATGATCAAGTCCTCAACGTCGTAGATGCCGGAACGAAATGCTACTTGTCCTCCTTTGGCGAGGATGCCCTTGTAGCTCCCGGGCGGGAGATCTCGATCGTCGCGTGAGCGAACTACGATGTTCTTGGTGGCAGACTTGGGGACGGTCACTCTCCAATCCGTGACTTCGATAGGAATGGCTTCGCGCTCGTAGATTCTACCTCGAACGCATGCTCGGCATCCGAGCACGGAATCTGCGGTATGCACATCGCCGCTAACGGTCGCATTTCGGTCGATGCGGACGGCTGAGACGCTCCATAGCTCGCCTTGGAGCCGTGCTTTCTCATCAACGGCGGTCTTTTCTGCTCCTGCGTTGGAGATGACGGGCGTTGATCCCTTGTCGCTCGCACGGGGCGTGGTGATCTCGACTCCTTCCTCGATTCGCAAGCCGTCATTTGCGCCGAGCGCGACTCGTGAGAGCTCGACGGAGCTGGGGAGCCGCACGAACACCTTCTCGCGACAGAGATCGCAGGTGCTCGAGTTGCCTTCTACCGTCGGTACCGCGCACGCGCACTTCGGCGGCGCCTTGAAGGCCCAGCTAAATGCCTCTGCGGTGCTGTCTTCCTGTTCGCCCTCGACATCAGTCGGTGTGAGGCTGCAGGCCAGTGGAAGGGCCGCATGAACGAGAGCCAGCCTAGCCAACCACCACGTCGAACGTTGTCCCATCGTCCCCCCCTCGGCTCTAGGATCAATTCGCGATATTCAGCCTAAGCGTGCACTATGAGAGATCCAAGAGACCGATGCAAGAGGGGCTTCGTCGCAGGCGCAGTTCAATGGGAGCACATGGTTCGAGCGGCTACACGTAGGCGAGCTCGTCGCCGGCTCGCCGCGCTAGCTGCGATTCGGCATCGCCGATGCAGACCACCTGCGCGTTTCAGCGTGGGGGAGCGGGGGCGGGGGCAGGTACGGGAGGGATGAGCGTCGGGAGGCCGCGCATCGCGGCGGCGATGAGCTGTTCGCGTGCGATGGTGCCGGAGAGGGAGTAGGGGAGCGTGACGTTGAGCGACTCGCCGCCGACGGTGACGGAGCCGTCGATGACGTAGGGGACGGGCTTCTGCGCGGTCGCGAGCGTGGCGAGCGCGTTCATGTCGCTCCAGGGCAGCGTCATCGGGACCTCGAGCATCGTCGGCTGCTGCGGCGGCAGCACGATCGGCCTTTCTACCGTGACCATCGCGAGGTCGTATTTCCCGTCGAGCTTCGCCTTGCCGGTGAACGATCGCGCGGAGAGCGTCACCGTGTTCGGGTTCGTCGCCTCGACCTTCACGACGATGTCGACCCCGGCCGGGCTCACCGCCGCGACGCGCGCTTCCTTCGGCACGATGTGCGGCGGCTCGGGCTTCTTGCAGGCGACGACGAGAGCGAGACCGAGCGCGAGGAATGCGAGCTTCACGCGGCGGGAGGATAGGGCGCACCTGAGCGAACCGCCAGCGACTCGGTCAGCGCTTCTTGACCTTGATGACGGAGCCGTCGCGATAGCCCTTGTCGAGCGTGCCGCGCGCGGCGGCGTAGACGTACGCGCCGTCGACGGCGACGGCGACCGGGGAGGGCAGCTCGGCGAGCGTCGCAGCGCCGGCGCCGTCGAGGTCGGCGCGACGGATGCGACCGTCGAGGAGATCCGGGTCTGTGCCCGCCTCCGCCCAGTAGATGCCGTCGCCGTCGACGGCGATCGCGGTGGGCGAGCGCGCGCTCGTGACGATCTCCTTCGCGTCGGTGCCGCCCCAGCGCGCGCGGTGAACGGTGCCGTTGCCGCGGTCGACCCAGTACACCCAGGTCGCGTCGACGGCGACGCCGCGCGGCTGCGGCTGGGAGGTGGCGATGGTGACGGGGTTCGTGCCGTCGATGTCGGTGCGGACGATGCGCCCGTCGCTCGAGCCCCGGCCACGCTCGCTGAAGAAGATCTTGTCGTTCCGGACCGCGATCGCGGCCGGCGACGCGAGGTCGGTCACGAGCGTCGTTCCTCCGGGCGGATCGTCGTCGTCGAGCCAGCGGCCCCGGATCTCGCCGTTCGCCGGCTGATTGCCGGCGTTGACCCAGACGACGCGCGTGCTCGTGAGCGCGAGGCGTCGCGCGCCGACCTCGGCCGGCGCGATGACCTTCGCCTCACCGCCGACGATGGGCACGCGCGTGACGCGGCCGCCGCCGAGACCCGTGTACGTGAGGTAGACGTCCGACGCGTTCACCGCGAGGCCGCTGACGTTGGAGCCTGCGTCGAACATGTCGAGCACGCAGCCCGCGTCCTCGGCGCACGTCCGCATCGGCGCGCGTGAGAGGCGGCCGTCGCGTCCGTTGTTCGTCGCGGTGCCCTGCTCGACCCAGTACACGTAGCCCGCGCGGACCGTGAGATCGGCGGGCGAGAGACGGTTGTCGGCGAGCACGCAGACGCCGGTCGCGCAGTCCTCGACGCTCGCGTCCTCTTCGATCGCGCCGCTCGACGAGGAGGACGACGACGATCCGGACGAAGACGAGGTCGACGACGAGGACGACGTCGCGCCTGCGTCCGGCGCGGTGTCCGCCACGCGCAGCTCGCTGCAAGCGACGCCGATCGCGGCGCTCGCGATCGCGAGCGCGAGGAGGGAGCGGCTCACGACGGAAGGAGGCTCGCCATGTCCGCCTCGAGCGAGGCGTAGATATGGTCGATCGTCTTCTTGCGGAGGCGGACCTTGGAGGCCTCGAACGCGGTCTTGGAGAGGCGCGTCAGCTTGGTCGCCTCCTCCTTCGCCTTCGCGAGGACCGCGTCCGCGGGCACGATCTCGTCGAGGTAGCCCGCGCGCACGGCGCCGCCGGGATCGTAGACGGTGGCGAGCAGCGTCGCCTTCGTCAGCTCGCTCTTCGCGAGGCGGTCGCGCGCGAGCTCCATCGCGAGGACCGGGACCGGCAGGCCGATCTCGACCTCGTTCAGGCCGATGCGGAACGCGCCTTCGGCGCCGACGCGGAGGTCGCCGCAGAGGACCATGAGCGCGCCGCCCGCGAGCGCGTGGCCGGTGCACGCGATGACGAGCGGGACCTTCGACGCGTAGAGCTTCATGAACAGGTCGACGCCGTGGGTGAGGAGCGCCTTCGCCGCGGCGGGGCTCGACATCATCACCTTCAGGTCGAAGCCGCCCGAGAAGCGGCCCTCGCGGCCGGCGAGGATCATCGCGCCCGCTTCGTTCTCCGCGCGCGCGAGCGCTTCGAGGATCGCGTCGATCATCGCGTCGGAGAGCGCGTTCGCCTTTCCGTCGTCCATGCGGACGACCGCGACGTTGCCTTCGAGGGTGTACGTGAGGAGCTCGCTTGCCACGCGTGCACGCTACCACGCGTCCGCGTCTCAGCGCAGCGACGTGGGAGCGGCGAGGTACTTCGCGAGGGCGTTCTTGAACTGGCCGCCGTCGGTCTTCACCGTGGTCTGGTTCGCGGCGCCGGTGCCGAAGACGGCGCCGATGCCGCCCGCCGCCGCGAACTCGTCGGCGTGGGCGAAGAGGTACTTCACCCGGTTGTCGCGGTACTTGCCGGCGGAGCCGGGAGAAGAGGAGGGGACGCCGAGCGGCATCTGCCACCACAAGAGGGGCTTGCCCGTCTTCTCGCGGAGCGTCTTCGCCCACGCGAGGTGGTTCGCGAAGTCCTTGTCGGCCCAGTAGAAGGAGCCGGCGCGCTTGCAGCTCGGATCGGTGCCGGCCTCGAAGCATCCCGCGTCGCGGTCGAGCGTCTCGAGGACGAGGATGTCCGCCTCCACCGCGCCGACCTCGTTCATGAACGCCCCGATCTTCTCCGGCTGCGAGACGCCGTTCGACGTCGCGCCGAAGCTCGAGGCCGAGAGACCGATGACGACGTTCGGGGCGAGCTTGCGCGCGAGGCGCACGATGCACTTGCCGAAGCCCCTCACGTCGGAGGGGAGGTCCTTGCACTCGGGGACGAGCGCGCCGACGCGCACCCGGACGGCGGCGGGGTCGTCGTTGCTCTTCTTCTGCGCGTAGCCCCAGAAGTCGGGCTCGACGTGGACGATCGCGCCGTCGCCGAACGCGGAGAGCTGCTCGAACATGAGGCGCACGTTCGCCCAGTACTGGGTCATGAACGAGTCGGTGTCGAACGGCGCGAGGTTGCCGTCGCCGTGCACGGCCGCCTGGTAGAGCGTGAACATCGGGATCGCGCCGTGGCGGCGCGCGGCCTCCGCCTCGAGCTTCACGTACGCGCCCTTCGGCGAGCTCCACGTCGGCCAGCCGAGGCCCGAGAGGTACATGTAGTGGATGTCGATCTTCGATCCGAGCGCGTAGCCCGCGCGCTTGTCGGCGCCGTTGCCGTCCTGATCGTTGCCGAGACCAACGAGGAAGCGGCTCGGCGCCCCGAGCTTCGCCACGACCGCGCGCTCACGCGACGGCGGAGCGGCGGCGATCGTACCGTTCGCGTGCACGGTCGTGCTCGTGACGTCGTCGTCTTCTTGCGCGTCTTCTTGCGCGTCGTCGGCCGAGCGCGGCGGTGCGGGAGGGAGCTGCGCGATCTGAAGCTCCTTCGCCGCCGGCGCGCTCGCGGTCTGCTCCTGCTCCGCCGCTTCGCCCTCGCCCTCGCCGTCGGAGGTGTCGGCGGCGCACGCGGCGAGCGCGACCATCGTGAGGAGAACGGAAGAGCGAGCGACCCACGACGAACCAATTGACCACTTCATTCACGTGAGACGCTAATGAAGCGCCGAGCTCAATCACAGCGCGAGCGTGGCGATTTGGAGCATGATTTCCCCGCGTCTCAGCGCGTGGAGCACATTTGCACTCCGCACTTCATCGATATTTTATCCACTCGAGCTACTCTCATGAGTCATCTTGCCCCAACAAATTAAACGGGGCCCCAGAAGCGGCCGCGAAAGCGGGCGCGAAGCGCCCCGAGCGCGCAGCGCGAGGGCCGTGTCTGGGGTGGGGTGTCGGGGCGAAGCCCCGACGTTCAATGAAATACGAGCCCGACCTGCAGTGAAATCGGCATCGTGTACGCGCTCACCTTTTCGGCGCGGAGGAGGTCGGGGTTGTAGTTGCTGCCCTCGAGCTCGTAGAACGGGAGGTCGAGGCGCGCGGCGACGACGAGGCCCATGTGATGCGAGCGCAGCGCCTCGACGCCGACGGTGGTGAACGCGCTCGCGCCCGAGCCCTTGAGCTCACCCTGCGTCTCGCGGCTGAGATGGAAGTAGCTCACCGCGAAGCCGGCGCCGACGAACGGCGCGATGTCGCTCTCGCCGATGTAGAGCCGGCCGCCGAGGTCGAGCGACGCGGTCGACACTTTGTTCTCGCTGCTGCCGATCCCGCCGAGGCGGCCGCTCGACGTCAGGCCGAACGCGCCCGCGCGGTAGCCGATGCCGACGTCGAAGCCGGCCGATGCGGCGGACGTCTCGCCGAGGCTCGTCGTCCCGAACATGCCGAGGTTCGCCATCACCGAGCCGCGCTGCGTCTTCGGCGCGCGCGTCTCGTTCGCGAGCACGTTGTCGACCGTGCGCGTCTCCGCGACCGGCTTGCCGTCGACGAGCGAGCTCACGAGGCGCGGCCCCGCGACCTCGACTTCGTCCATCCCGTTGATGAACGTGCGCGCCTCGTCGTACGCGTTGCCGTTCCGCGCCGCGACGGTGAGCAGCGTCTTGCCGCCGAGCTTCCCGAAGCGGACCTCGTGGTTCGTGTTCGTCGCGCCGCGCTTCGCGAGCTCGTGGCAGATGATGTCCGCCGCCGTCTTCGCCTCCGCCTCGTCGACGCCGGTGCGGTCGCCGAGGGTGCACGTCGCCGTGATCGGGATCGCGGACGGCGACGGCGCGGACGCGGCGGCCTGGCCCGGCGCGGGCTCCACCACCGTCTCCGCCACCGGCGCCGGGTCCGCCGCGGAGGCGGCGGTGGTGAACGTGAGCGATACGGAGGCGAGGCCGACGGCGAGGAGCGAACGCATTGAGCTCCACCAGAGCAAGGCGCTTGCCAGCGTCGAGCGCGCGACAATTGCGGTAAAAAGTGCGATTTCGCTCGCGGCGGCGCCAGGGCATTCGGATCATGGCGCGGAGGCCGTTGTCATGCCGCGCTGGGACGAAGCGATCGAGGATGTCCTCGCTTCTTATGAGCGAAGCACGCTCGTGCGCGGCCAGCACTACGCGGATGACGGCCGTGTCACGGTCACCCGGCGCGATGTCTCGGTCGTCCGCGGCCGCGTGCGCGGGACGCAGCCCTACGACGTCCAGATCGGGGTCGAGGAGGGCGAGCCGTTCACGTCGTGCACGTGCCCCGCGTACGACCGGGAAGGGGAGTGCAAGCACATCGCCGCGCTCGCGTACGTGCTCCACGGCGGCAGGCCGGAGCCCGCGAGCGCCCTGCCTTCGATCTTCCGCGCCGTGTACTCCGCGAGCAGTGTGCTCACGCGCCTCCCCCTCTACGGCGGCGAGCCGCTCGCGGGACCGGAGCCCGATCGCTGGCTCTCGCTCGCCGACTGGTTCTGGCGCACGAAGGACCGGAGCGTCCTCCTCGATCACGCGCCGGCGATCGCGCAGGTGCTCGAGCGACTTCGCATCTGGCTGCCGCCGCCACCCGCGCCGATGCCGGCGACCGGCTTCGAGGTCCTCTACGCGCAGCTCGCCGAGCTCTACGCCGATCGCGCGGTGGAGTGCGAGATCCGGCACGCGCTCCCGGGGCCGCTCGACGATCGGCACCCGGGGTGGACGTTCACCTACGATCCGAAGCGCCGCGTGCTCGAGGCGCGCGAGAGCTCGTCGCCGCTCCTCGCGCGTCCGCTCCGCCTCGCGCTCTCCGTCGCGCTCGCGCCCGGGACGCCGCTCCGCTTCGAGGGCCAGGCCTTCACCTCGTACGCCGGCGCCGACGCGTGGGAGCTCTTCGCGCTGCGCGCGCTCCTCGAGGCGATGCACGCGCGGAGGGACGAGGCGATCGCCCGGCTCGAGCGCGAGCTGTCGCGTCCGCTGTGGGAGCACGTGCTGGACGACCTCACGCCGAAGACGCACGCCGAGGACACGCGCGAGTGGGCCTTCTCCGTCCAGCCGACGTACCACGACTACGGCTTCGTCGTGATGGCGTGGACGCGCCCCACCGCCGGACGCGCGACGAAATGGAAGAAGGCGACCTTCGACGCCGCGTTCGCGTCGGAGCGCTCGGACCTCGCGCTCGAGCGGGAGATCGGACGCATCGCGCTGTGCAGCCTCGAAGGCTCGCGCGCGATGCTCGTCCTCGGAACGCCGCAGGGGCACGAGCTCGCGCGCCTCCTCGCGCAGCACCCGAAGGTCGTCTTCGCTCCGAGCCGCGGCGCGATCGACGAAGGCCAGCCGGTGCGGTTCGTGGTGGGGCAGCTCCGCGTGAACCTCGAGCGCGGCGCGAACGGATCGCTCGCGCCCAGGCTCTTCGTCGGCGACGCGCCGCTCCCGCTCCCGCCGACCGCGCTGCTCGGGTCGGGGCCGAGCGCGGTCTTCCGCGGCGGCGCGGACGTCGATCGCGAGTCGCGCGCGCTCCTCCTCTGCTCCGTGCACGTCCCGCCGCCGCTGCGCTCGTGGCTCGAGACGATCGCGAAGATGGGCGGCGCGCTCGCGTTCCCGAGCGAGGCGGTGCCGAAGCTCGCGACCGCGACCCAGCCGCTCGTCAGCGCCGGCGTCGTGTCGCTCCCGCGCGAGGCCCTCGGCGAGGAGCTCACCGCCGAGCCGCGCGCCGCGCTGCGGATCGAGTGGCGGCCCGACGGCGCGAGCATCGAGCCGGTCGTGTCGGTCCATCCGAAGGCCCCGCTCGTCGATCCCGGGCTCGGCGCGCGCCTCTTCACGTTCGAGATCGAAGACAAGCGCGTGTTCGTCGAGCGCCGGCTGGACGACGAGCTCGCGATCGCGTCCGCGGTGACGGAGCAGGTCGACGCGCCGGTCGACTGGGGACCGAAGGGCGGGAGCGTCAGCGGGATCGAGGAGATGATCGCGCTCGCGGGATGGCTCGACGACAACCCGCTCGATCTCCGGATCGAGGTGAAGCGCGGACGTACTCCGACGTTGATCGGGCTCCGCGACGCGCGCTCGAACCTGCGCGTGAACCGCGTCGGCCACTGGCTGCGCCTCGACGGCGAGCTCGACGTGAACGGGGTGAAGCTCACCGTCGGCGACGTGCTCGAGGCCGTGCGACACGCGCGCCGCTACGTCACCGCGGGCGAAGGCACCTTCCTCGAGCTCGGGCAGGAGACGGTGCGGAAGCTCGCGCCCGTCGCGATGGCGGCCGAGCTCGCGCCCGCGAACGACAACGCGGGGCCGGGCGCGACGGTGCACGACGCGTTCGGCGTCCTGCTCCACGAGGCGCTCGACGTCTTCCAGGACGTCGCGCAAGAGGGCGTCGATCTCCGCGCCTACGTGAAGCGCTTCACCGCGCGCACGAAGGCGACGCGCGCGCCGCCGCTCGAGAAGGGCGCGCTCCGCTCGTACCAGCGCGAAGGGGTGGAGTGGATGCTGCAGCTCGCGACGTGGGCGCCGGGCTGCGTCCTCGCCGACGACATGGGGCTCGGCAAGACGGTGCAGACCGCGGCGGTGCTGAAGGCGCGCGCCAAGATCGGGCCCGCGCTCGTCGTCGCGCCGGCGAGCGTGTCGTCGAACTGGGTCGCGGAGCTCGCGCGCTTCATGCCGTCGCTCGACGTGACGTGGTTCAACGAGGACCGCGCGATCGCGGACGTGGGCGCGGGCGACGTCGTCGTCGTCTCGTACGGCCTCCTCGCGCGCGAGCACGCGCGGCTCGCCGCGATCGAGTGGGCGACCGCGGTCGTGGACGAGGCGCAGTACGTGAAGAACACCGGCTCGCGCCGCACCGACGCCGTGCGCAGCCTGACGCGCGGCTTCACCGTCGCGCTGACCGGCACGCCGCTCGAGAACCACCTCGGCGAGCTCTTCACGATCGTGGACATCGTGTTCCCGGGCCTGCTCGGGGACGCGGAGACGTTCCGCGAGCGCTTCCGGCGGCCGATCGAGACGCGCAACGACGCCGAGCGCCTCGAGGCCCTCGGCCGCATGCTCGCGCCCTTCCTCCTCCGCCGCACGCGCGCCTCGGTCCTGCGCGAGCTCCCGCCGCGCGAGGAGATCACGGAGCAGCTCGATCTCTCCGTCCCCGAGCGCAAGCGCTACCTCGCGCTGCGGCAGGCGATCGAAGCCGAATTCGCGAAGAAGCGATCGAAGAAGAAGAGCGAGACCGCGGCGCAGCTCCGGATCGCGCTGCTCGCCGCGCTCACGCGCCTGCGCCAGCTCGCGTGCGATCCCGCGCTCGTCGACGAGACCTACGACGGGCCTTCGACGAAGACCGCGCGCGCGGTCGAGCTCGCGACGGAGATCGCGGCGGAGGGGAACAAGGCGCTCGTCTTCAGCTCCTTCACGCAGTACCTCGACAAGGTCCGCCGCGCGCTCGAGGCGGCGGGCCTCTCGGTCGCGTACCTCGCCGGCGACACGGCGACGACGAAGCGGAAGGAGCTCGTCGACGCGTTCCAGGCGGGCGCGTACGACGTGTTCTGCGTGTCGCTCCTCGCCGGCGGCACCGGCCTCAACCTCACGCGCGCGAGCTACGTCGTGCACCTCGACCCGTGGTGGAACCCCGCCGCGGAGGAGCAGGCGACGTCGCGCGCGCATCGCATGGGGCAGACGGGGCCCGTCACGGTGTACCGCCTCGTCGCGCGCGGCACGATCGAGGAGGCCGTGCTCGAGATGCACGGCGTGAAGAAGGCGCTCGCCGCGGCCGTGCTCGACGGGAAGGGGCAGGCGAAGGCGATCTCCGAGCATGAGCTCCTCGAGCTGCTCCGCTTCGGGGGCTAAGCTTCGAGGATGCGGAGCGTCGTCGGGTTGGTGTTCCTCGCGGCCTGCGGCGGGAGCGTCGGCTCGACGTTCTCGCCCGACGCGTCGACGTCGTCGTCCTCGTCGACGAGCGGCGGCGGCGACCCGACCTGCACGACGTCTCGTCTGGAGCTCTCGCGCGCGTGCGTGCCCGGCGTCGCCGCGCCGGGGACGCCGCTCACGATCGAGGTCGATCAGACGGAGGGCTGTCTCCCGTGCAACCCGAGCGTCGCGCCGTGCGCGGTGAGCATCGCCGGCAACCAGATCACCGTCTCCGTCGATGTCACGTCGTGCCCGCCGGCGAGCGGTGAGTGCCCCGCGATCTGCGGGCTCGGCCGCGCCACGTGCGAGCTGCCGCCGCTCGCGCCGGGCGACTTCGTCGTCACGATCGCGGGCGAGGCGCCGAACGCGCAGCGCCGCCCGCGCGAGCTCGTCGTCGCGGCGGGCGGGAGCGCGTCGTGCGCGCTCGGTCCGCCGAAGTCGGCGTCGAGCATCGAGCCGAAGGTGTACGAGGCGAGCTGCGAGAAAGATGTAGACTGCATGTCGATCGTCGCCGGCGATCTCTGCGCGCCGTGCGTGTGCCCGAACGGCGCGATCGCCGTCAGCGACGGCGCGCGCTACGCGTCGGACGCGCGCGCCGCGTACTCGCAGTGCGAGTCGTTCGACGCCGTGTGCGGTCCGTGCCCACCGCAGCGCGCGGTGTGCAACGCGGCGAAGGTGTGCGACATCGCCCCTGACCTCTGAGGCGAACGAGGAGCAGCGTGTTCCGGCGAGCCTGAAAAATAGGCCTCCCGTCGCGGCCGCGCCCACTCGGCAACGATGTGGCGACGGCGGCGCACATCGGCGCGAGAAGGATGCAGAGTCCCACAAAACCGATCGCCGGCAGAATCGAGACGCTGCCGTGCCGAGCTTTCACGTCTTGCGAAGAGGATAGTCCGTCACGCGCAACGGTGATGCGCGGTCCGAGCACTCGCTGCTCGATCAGAACCTAGGAGTCGTTCCTATGAAGCTCGTGCGTCGCGCGATCCCGATGATCGCGCTAGGGAGTCTTTTGTTCGTCAGCACTCGCGCGACCGCCGTCTCGTACGCGGCGCCGACGAAGCAAGCCAACGCCGGCGACAGCATCTCGCAAGGCTTCGGCGCGAACGGCTGGCCGGGCGATCACGAAGACCTCTCGTGGGTGCAGGGCACCGACAGCCGCGTGAGCTCCACCGCCGATCGCCTCGCGCGCATGCAGAGCGGCTTCACGGAGGAGTCCGAGTCCGTCACCGGCGCGGAGATGGTCGGCGGCGACGACAGCTTCCCCGCGCAGGCGGCCCGCATCTGCGCGCAACGGGTGAAGCCGACGCGCGTGCGCGTGCTCCTCGGTGCGAACGACGTCTGCAACCGGCCCAAGTCGAACAGCGGCGACGCCGCGGCGAACATGTACTCCGTCGGCACGTACACGAACGCGCTCCGCGCCGGCCTCAACCAGCTCGCGCAGTGCCTCCCGGCGAAGTCGGTCGTGCAGGTCCTCTCCGTCCCGCGCGTCGACGCGCTCTACGAGGCGGGCCACGACAAGAGCTACTGGTGCCACTGGGGGATCTGGCCGATCGCCGGCATCTGCCGCATCGTCACCGGCGAGAGCAACGCGAGCCGCCGCGCCCAGGTCGGCGCGCGCGTCGATCAGTACAACGACGCGATCGCGGCGGAGATGAGGGCCTACAACTCCAACTCGAACGGCAAGAACCCGAAGGGCCACGCGTTCGTCACGGACTGGGTCGGCAGCATCGCCGCCGGCAAGAAGAACACGTCGATCGGCACCTTCAAGTTCACCGAGAACGACATCAACGGCGTCGACTGCTTCCACCCGAACGTCAAAGGCCAGGGCCGTCTCGCCTGCCTCGCCTGGGCGAAGTCGCCCGACGGCGCCGGTCCTTACGCCAGCTGCTTCCAGTGAAGGAGAGGAGAACCCCATGAACGCGATCAAGACCTTCTCCGCTCTCCTCCTCCTCTCCGCCTGCACCTACGGCTGCGCCGACGGCTCGAAGACGGGCACCGACCAGCGCTCGGCGAACACCGAGACCGACGTCGCGAAGAACCTCCCCGGCCGGAAGAAGTCGGCGCGGCCGGTGACGCGCGACGAGGTCCTCACCCCGCGCGGCGGCGACGAGTCGGCCGAGCCCGCCGACTACTCCGCGACCGAGAGCGCCTTCCGCCTCTACGGCGTCGAGCCGGGCGACGGCGTCCTCCCCGCGTCGGCGACGATCGCGGAGGTCGGCGTCTGGCAGACGCGCAACTACAAAGTCGGCGATTCGATCGGCCGCGGCCTCGTCGTCACGAAGATCGACGAGAGCGGCGTGACGCTCCACGGCGCGCGCGCCGACGTCACGATGGCGATCGGCGCCGACGTCGACCTCCGCGTGATCCGCCACGATCACGACGTGGCGGCGCAGCCGCTCGGCCGTCACCGCTTCGTCGTGAACCCGCTCGCGGCGAGGGCGGCGCTCGAGACCGCGCCGGCGCGCCCCGCCGCCGAGGAGGTCACGCTCTACGAGATGTCGATGCTGAAGCTCGGCGCCGTCGATCCCGCCGGCCTCTGGGCGGCGGCCGACTTCCGCGAGGGCGATCTCATCTCCGCGGTCGACGGCGCGGCCCCGACCCTCGACGCGATCGAGACCGGCCTAACCGACGACCGCGCGCTGCTCGAGGTCACGGTCTACCGCGGCGGCGTCGACCTCCAGCGCCGCTACGAGACCGATCCCGCGCGCTGAGCACTCGCGCTATAGAGCTGGGGTGACCTCGGTTCCCACGGAACGTCAGCTCGCGCTCTTCAGCGCGCTCGAAGACACCCACGACCTGACCGCCGCGATCGTGGTCCTCCTCGCCGACGAGGACGGGACGACGATCGCGGTGTCGGGCGACGAGGCGGAGATCCCGCCGGACCTCCGCGCCGTGCTCGCGGGCAAGAAGCTCGCGGCGGCGGGGAGCGTGCGCGCGCTGCTCGAGCCGGTCGACTTCACCGGCATGCCGCTCAACGTGTCGATCTTCTCCGCGGGCGCGATGGTCCTCGCGATCTTCTTCGACGCCGACGCCGACCTCAGCACCGTCCAGACGGTCGGCAAGCAGGCGGCGGAGATGATCGGCGAGATCCTCGTCGCGACCGCGGCGAACTGACTCACGTGCCGGCGTCGGCGCTCGCGTCGGTGCAGAGCTTCACGCACTCGTCACGCCTCGGCGTGCAGGCCGCCTCGCTCGTCGCGCCGTGGGCGAGGTCGTGGCAGTCGTGGTACGGCCCGTCGCCGGTGTCGAGCGGATGACACGCCTGGATGATGTCGTTGCACGCGGGGTAGACGCTGGAGTGTCCGCCGCTGCTGCCGCCTTCCTCGGCGTGGCTATCGCACGCCGTCCAAGCGAGCGCCGTGCCGATGGTCATGATGAGGAGCTTCGTCTGATGCGGATTCGCTTTCATGTCTCTTCTCCGAAGGAAGGATTGTCTCGCAGTCCTCGCAGCCGCCGGCTTCTTCCGGCGACTCTATCTGAATCGTGGTGTGATGAATTTCGAATCGCTGCTCGAGCTCGCGCGCGACGTCGCGGAGGAAGGTTGGAGCGCGGTCGGCGGGGGCCATCACGAGGTGGCCGGTCAGGGCGGTCTCCGACGTCGAGAGCGCCCAGATGTGGAGGTCGTGCACGCCGCGCACGGCGGGGAGCGCGGCGAGGTGCGCGCGGACCGCGTCGACGTCGACGTGCGCCGGCGCCGCGTCGAGCGCGAGGTTCAGCGCGTCGCGGAGGAGCGACCACGTCCCGGCGAGGATGACGACCGAGACGAGGAGGCTCATCGCCGGATCGATCCAGGTCCATCGCGTGACGAGGAGCGCGCCGCCGGCGACGACGACGCCCGCCGAGACGAGCGCGTCGGCGACGAGGTGGAGGAACGCGCCGCGGACGTTCGCGTCGCGCTTCCGGTCGCGGAGGAAGAGGAGCGCGGAGCCGGTGTTCACGACGATCCCCGCGCCCGCGACGACGAGCATCGCGAGCCCCTGCGGCGCGGCGGGGACGCGGAGGCGCTCGATCGACTCCCACGCCACCGCGCCCACCGCGAGGACGAGGAGCACGCCGTTCGCGAGCGCGGCGAGGATCGTGGAGCGGCGGAGGCCGTAGGTGCGGCGGCCGGTGGGCTTGCGCCGCGCGAGCCGCGCCGCGCCCCACGCGAGGACGAGGCCGAGGACGTCGCCGAAGTTGTGCGCGGCGTCGGCGACGAGCGCGACCGAGCTCGAGAGGAGACCGGCGACGAGCTCGATCAGGACGAAGGCGCCGTTCACGCCGACGCTGATCGCGAAGGCGCGTCCGGTGCGGGCGCCGTGGTCGTGGTCATGTCCCATGAGCGGCCTCGCGGGGTGGAGCGCGGGGTGGGGCGCGGAGCGAATCGTAGCGGCCGTCGCGGCGCGGCGCGCCGACGATCGTGTAGACGACGGGGAGCACGAGGACGGTGAGGAGCGTGGCGGAGAGGAGGCCGCCGATGACGACGGTCGCGAGCGGCCGCTGGACCTCGCTCCCGGGCGCGGTCGACAGCGCCATCGGGAGGAAGCCGAACGTCGCCACGAGCGCGGTCATGAGCACCGGACGCAGGCGCATCTCCGCCGCGTGCGCGATCGCCGCGTCGTGACGCGTGCCCTCGCGCTCGAGCTGATGCGCGAACGAGATGAGGACGAGGCCGTTCAGCACCGCGACGCCGAAGAGCGCGATGAAGCCGACGCCGGCGGAGATCGAGAAGGGGAGGTCGCGCGCGAAGAGCGCGACGACGCCGCCGACGACGGCGAACGGCACGTTCAGGAAGACGACGAGCGCCGCGCGCCGCGAGCGGAGCGCGAGCCAGAGGAGGAAGAGGATCAGCGCGAGCGCGACCGGCACGACGACGGCGAGGCGGTTCCGCGCTTCGACGTAGTGCTCGAACTGACCGCCCCACTCCACGCGGTAGCCGACCGGGAGCTCGACGCGCTCGCCCACCGCGCGGCGCGCGTCGTTCACGACGGAGAGGAGGTCCCGCCCGCGCACGTTCAGCTCGACGGCGAGGCGGCGCGATTGGCTCTCGCGGCTGATCTGCGCGGGGCCGAAGCCGAAGCCGACGTCGGCGACGTCGCCGAGCGGGACGATCCGGCCGGTCAGCGAGCGGAGCGGGAGCGCGCGGAACGCGTCGAGATCGCCGTCGAAGCCGTGCGCGGTCTTGACGACGATGCCGAAGCGGCGATCGCCCTCGCGCACCACGCCGACGGGATGCCCCACCGCGATGGTCTCGGTGACCTGGTTCACGTCGGCGACGGTGAGCCCGTAGCGCGCGAGCTTGTTGCGGTCGGGTCTGATCTGGAGGTAGCGGAGACCGGCGACGGCCTCGACGCGCACGTCGACCGCGCCCGGCACGGCGCGGATCGCGGCGGCGATGCGCTCGCCCGCGTCGCGCAGCGCGTCGATGTCGGGACCGTAGACGAGCACCGCGACGTCGGAGCGGACGCCGGCGACGAGCTCGTTCGTGCGCATCTGGATCGGCTGCGAGATCGCGCCCGCGATCTCGGGCACGCGCGCCTCCATCCGCTCGGCGAGCGCGTCGGCGAGGTCCGCCTTCGTCACGCCGGGGCGCCACCGATCGCGCGGCTTCAGCGCGACGTAGACGTCGGTCTGCTCGAGGCCCATCGGATCGGTCGCGACCTCCGGCGCGCCGGTGCGGCTCACCACGGTCGCGACCTCGGGGATCTCGCGCAGCGCTCGCTCGAGGCGGAGGCTCGTCGCGACCGACTCGCTCAGCGCCGCGCCCGGCAGCCGCCGCGCCTCGATGAGGAGGTCGCCCTCGTCGAGCTGCGGCACGAGCTCGGCGCCGAGGCGCGTCGCGAGCAATCCCGCGCCGGCGACGACCGCGATCGCGACGCCGCTCGTGAGCCAGCGCCTCCGCAGCGCGCCGCCGAGGATCCGCGCGTAGCGGCGGCGGACGAAGCCGAGGAGCGCGGTGTCGTGGCCGCCGGGGCGCTCGCGCACGAGGTAGCTCGTGAGGACGGGGACCCACGTGAGCGAGAGGAGGAACGCGCCGCCGAGCGCGAGGAGCACGGTGAGCGCCATCGGGCGGAACAGCTTCCCTTCGATCCCGACGAGGGCGAGGAGCGGGACGTAGACGATCGCGATGATCGCCTCGCCGAAGACGCTCGCGGAGCGGACCTCGAGCGTCGCGTCCTCCACCGTGCGGAGGCGCTCCTCCGGCGTGAGCGGCCCCGCGCGCTCCGACAGCCGGCGCGCGGCGTTCTCGACGATGATGACGGCGCCGTCGACGATGAGGCCGAAGTCGATCGCGCCGAGGCTCATCAGGTTCCCGCTCAGGCCGGCGGCGTTCATCACGACGACGGCGAAGAGGAGCGAGAGCGGGATCACGGTCGCGACGACGAGGCCGGCGCGGAGATCGCCGAGGAGGAGGAAGAGGACGACGACGACGAGGAGCGCGCCTTCGGCCAGGTTCCGCGCGACGGTGCGGATCGTGCGGTCGACGAGCTCGCTGCGGTCGTAGAACGGCTCGATGTGGAGGCCGGGCGGCAGCGACGGTGCGATCGCGGCGAGCTTCGTCTTCACCGCCTCGGTGACCGTGCGCGAGCTCTCGCCCATGAGCATGAGCGTGACGCCGACCGCGACCTCGCCGGCGCCGTCTCTCGTCGCGGCGCCGCGGCGGAGGCGGGGGCCGATCTGGACGTCGCCCACGGTCGCGACCGTGATCGGGACGCCTTGGGGCGTCGCGCCGATGACGACGCGGCGCAGGTCGTCGAGGCTCCGCACGAGGCCGTCGGTCCCGATGACGAAGTGCTCGCGGTTGTGCTCGATGTAGCCGCCGCCGGCGTTGCCGTTCGCCTTCTCGATCGCCTCCGCGACCTGCGCGACGGAGAGGCCGGACGCCTGGAGGCGCGCGGGATCGAGGACGACCTGGTACTGCTTGTCCTCTCCGCCGAAGCTGTTGACCTCGACGATGCCGGGGACGGCGCGGAGCTGCGGCGCTATTTGCCAATCGAGGATCTCTTCTACTTCGATGAGTGAATGGCCTTCTCCGCGGACCGTAAACTGGAATATCTCGCCGAGGCCGGTGCTGATGGGGCCGAGCTCCGGCTTGCCGTAGCGGGCGCCGACGGCTTCTTCGGCCTCCCGCATGCGCTCCGCGACGAGCTGGCGCGCGAGGGTGATGCTCGTGTCGTCGCGGAAGACGACGGTGACGACGGAGAGGCCGTACTTGGATATCGAGCGGATCTGGGTCGAGCGCGGGACCCCCGCGAGCGCGCGCTCCACCGGCACGGAGACGTATTGCTCGACCTCGACGGGGGAGAGCGCGGGCGCGGCGGTGATGACCTGTACTTGGATGTTGGTCAGATCGGGCACCGCGTCGATCGGGAGCTCGGTCGCGGCGCGGAGCCCGAGCGCGACGAGGATGGCGGTCGCGAAGAGGACGACGGGGCGGTTCGCGAGCGACCAGCGGACGAGGGCGGCGAGGAGGGCCATTGGTTCAGCTCCGCTCAGTCCTCGTCCGCGAGCGTGCCGCGGAGGAGCACGCTCTTGATCGTGAACGCGCCGTCGGACACGACCTCCTCGCCTTCGCGCAAGCCGGAGAGGATCCGGACGCGCCCGGCCGCGCCGTCGCCGACGGTCACCTCGTGGAGCTCGAACTCCTCGCCGCCGACGTGGACGAACACCACCGTCTTGCCCGCGACGTCGATGATCGCGGTGCGCGGGACGACGAGCCCCGCCTCTCCGGGCTTCTCGGCTTTCGTCACGACGCGGGCCGACCCGAAGAGGCCGATGCGGAGCAGCTCGTCGCGGTTCGTGAGGCGGATCCGCGCGGTGACGGTGCGCGCGGCCGGATCGATCTGGCGGCTGACGTACTCGACCTTGCCGCCGAAGCTCTCGTTCGGAAACGCGTTGAGCGTGACGTCCGCCGCGGCGCCGGTGTCGAGCTTGCCGAGGTCTTTCTCGAAGACGCGGGCGAGGAACCAGAGCTCGCGGAGGTCGGCGATGCTCGCGATGGTCTGGTCGGTCGCGACGGGCTGACCGACGACGGCGTCGCGCGCGACGACGGTCCCGCCGAGCGGCGCGCGCAGCGCGAGGAGCGCGCCGTCGCCGGAGGCGCTCATCCCGAGCGCGCCGAGCTCCTCTGCCACTGCTTTCGCCTCGGCGTCGAGCGCGTTCGCCTCCGCGCGCGCGGCGACGGCTTCTTGTTTCGCCGCCATGCCTTTCTCCGCGAGCGCGTCGAGGCGATCGGCGTTGGCGCGAGCGGCGGCGCTCTTCGCGGTCGTCGCGTTGAAGGCGGCGCGCACCTTTCCGATGTCGGGGATACGCAGCAGCGCGAGGACGTCGCCGCGCTTCACCTCGCTTCCTTCCGCGAACCTCACCTCGGTGAGGCGCCCGGCGACGGGGCTCGCGACGCGCGCGGACTTGTCGGGATCGGCGGCGAGCTCCCCCGCGAGCGCGATCGTCGCGGCGAGCACCTCGCGTTTCGCGGGCGTCCACGCGATGCGAGCGTCGGCGATGATGCGCGGCGTGAGCTTGGCGCGCCGAGGGATGGCGTCATGCTCGTCCTCGCCCCCATCCGAGGTCGAAGCGGCGCGCGCAGGTTCGTCCTTCTTCTCGCGTTCCCTCGGACACCCGATGAGCACGACCACCGCCGCCGCAAGCGCCGCGAGCACGAGGCAGCGCCTGTCGAGCGCGATGTCGCGAGGTTTGCGGCGCTCGCGGTACACACTCACGGCGTGAGCCTCTCGAGGGCGATGCCTGCGGCCCACGCTCGCTCCACGGACGCGACGCAGAGCGCGCGGCGCGCTTCGACGGCGCTCCGGAGCAGATCGACGATCTGTTGCTGCGCGAGGAGCGCGTCGCGCAGCGCGAGGCGGCCGGCGTCGACCTCGCTGCGGATGTCGGCGAGGAGCCGCTCCGACCGTGCGACGCGGTCCGTCGAGAAGAGCTCGGCCTCGGCGCGCGCCTTCTCGTAGCTCGCGTCGGCGCTCGCGAGGTCGAGCGCGAGCTCGCGACGGAGCGCGTCGCCGCGCGCGCGGGCTTCGCGGGCGAGCGCCTCGGCCTCGCGGATCTCGCCGGTGTAGAAGCGTCCGAGCGGCTGCGGGAGCGGTATCGGAACGCTGATGCCGGCGCCGAGGACGCGCTCGTCGTAGCCGTCGTTCTGCGCAAAGAGCTGCACCGTGAGGTTCGGCACACGCGCACGCCGATACGCCTCGGCGCGCTCGTTCGCCGCCCGCTCCTCACTCGCAACGGCGCGAAGCTCCGGCCGCTCGCTCACGTTCGTGCCGCCCACGCCATTGCCGCTCGTGTTCGCATTGGCTCGCGCATTCGCATTCGCATTCGCATTCGCATTCGCATTCGCATTCGCGTTGTCGCTGGCGGCCGAGTTGGTGCTGGCGGCCGAGTTGGTGCTGGCGGCCGAGTTGGTGCTGGCGGCCGAGTTGGTGCTGGGGGTCGCGTCGCTGTTCGAGCTCACGTGGTGGCGGAGCGGCTCGAGTGCACCGGTGACGGTCGTCGTGTCGCGTGAGGGATCGCGTCCGAGCATGGTGGTGAGGCGGGCGTGGTTCGTCGCGAGCACGCGTTCGGCTTCGAGCCGCTGTTGCGTGCTGCGGAGCGCGGCGCCGCCGGCGAGCTCGGCGTCGAGCGGCGACGCGACGCCGTCGTCGGCGCGTGCCTGCACGACGGTGGCGATGCCGCGAGCGATCCCCTCGAGCCGCGCGGCGACGGCGACCGCCTCGCGCGCAGCGAGCACCTCGAAGTACGCGACGTACGCGTCGGCCGCGAGCCGTCGCGTCGCGGCGAGCGTGTCGGCGGAGCGCGCGTCGAGCTCGGCCGCCGCCGCACGCCGGCGCGACGCCCGCTGACCGGCGATCTCGATCTCTTGGGTGAGGGTGCCGTAGTAGTTCACCGCGTCGCCGCGCCCCTCGTTTCCGGCCCGTCGCGCAATGGCGAGCCCAACGCTCGGGTTCGCCGGAAGCAGCGCGCTCGCGCTCAAGCTCCGCGCGCTCGCAGCGAGCTCTGCTTCATGACGAACCCGAAGCGTGGCCCCCACCGCGACGACACACCCCGCGACGTTGTCGCGCCCAATCGTCGAGCAGTCCGCGCCAGCATCCCGCGCCACGAGCCCGATCGCGAAAGCGAGGAAGAGCGCCATCGCCACACGCATCCGTCCCCCCGCTCTCACCGCGCGCCTCCACATCGCTGTGTTTCCGCCGCGCCCTCGCTCACCGCGCCCTCCACATCGCTGTGCTCCACCGCTCCCGCACAGGCCCGCGCGCCTCCACCGCGCGCCTCCACCGCTCCGCACAGGCCCGCGCGCCTCCACCGCTCCGCACAGGTCCGCGCGCCTCCACCGCGCGCCTCCACCGCTCCGCACAGGCCCGCGCGCCTCCACCGCTCCGCACAGGTCCGCGCGCCTCCACCGCTCCGCACAGGTCCGCGCGCCTCCACCGCGCGCCTCCACACCGCGCGCCTCCACATCGCCGTGTTTCCGCCGCGCCCGTGCGCGCTCCACCCGTACGCGCACGCGCTCGCGCTGGCCTTGCGCCTCCGCGCCCTTCCTCTTCAGCAACATCAGCAAGCATTGTTCACTTCACCAGTTGATGAATTGATCAAATAGTCCCGCGTCCGCCGGAAGGCAAGCGCCTTGGGCGTCGGGGCGTCGGGCGTCGGGGAAGTGTGGGGGCATCCGGAGGGGCACCGATGCACGTGTGCGCGTGCCCGCGAGCGCTCGGGCGTCGGGGAAGTGTCGGGAGCATCGTGCTCCTCACCGAGCCGCAAGATCGCCGACGCCCTGGTGTGCGAAGACGCTCCGAAGCGGCCGCTTCAGTCGCCGCCATCGGCGTCGTTGAGGCGCTTTGCTGGAAGATGGACGCCGTCGCGGCCGCGCTCGACGCCCCAATGCGAAGACGCTCCGAAGTGGCTGCTTCCGTCGCCGGCCTCGTTGAGGCGCGCAACGCCCACGCGGTGTGGCCTCGAAGTGGCCGGTTCCGTCGCCGCCGTCGGCGTCGCTGTCGTCGCTTCGCCGCGAAGGCGGCGGGCGAGCTCGGGACGCCGAGGTTCTGTCGCGTTCGGTCAGCGGCCCGTCGTCGCGCCGCCGGCGAAGGGGAGGATCGTCTTCAGGTCCTCGTCTGTGAAGCGGAGTTGGAGGCCGAGGAAGTAGTCGCGGCGGTTGGCGAGGAAGATGTGGTCGATGCCGCCGATGAGCCAGAGGCGCTTGATGAACTCGTAGCCGACCCAGAGGCGGTAGCGCGGCTGGATCTCCTCGCCGAAGCCGAAGAAGTCTTGCACGATCTCGAAGCGGTTCGAGAGGAGATGCGTGTCGAGCCCGATGCCGCCGGTCGACTCCTTGATGCCGAAGCGGCCGGTGAACGGGCCGATGCGGCGCGCGAACTGAAGCGAGAAGCGGAACGCGTCCGTCGTCGTCGTCGTCACCGTGCGGTAGTGCGCCGGGTCGTTCGGGTTCGTCGTGTCGACGTCGGTCTGCGTGAAGCTCGTCTTGCCGCGCGGGTCGTTGATGAGCTCGATGAGGTAGTACTTGTCCTCGCGCGGCTGGAGGCGGAGCTCGACGTAGCTCTTCACCGTGCTCGCGAGGAAGTTGTAGTCGGAGCGCAGGCCTACGACGGTCTGCAGTTTGCGCAGCGAGTCGACGTAGTCGTTCACGCCCTCCGCGACGCCCTGCACCTCGTTGATGAGGGCCTCGTCCTTCGTGAGGCGGCCGACCGTGCCCTCGCCGCGATCGACGCGCGCCGAGATGTTGTCGATGTGGCCGAGCGCGCTCTCGAGGCTCTTCGACGCGCGGTTCACGCGCTCGATCGTCTGGCGGAGCTCGCCTCCCTCGCCGTCGGGGCCGCCCTTCGCCGCCATCATCTCCTTCACGTCCTGCGTGATGGTCTTGATGTTGATCAGGATCTCCTGGAGCTCGGGGCCGCCTCGCGCCGTGATGCGGTCGATGTTGCCGAGCGTCTCGTGGATGACGGCGCGGTTCTCGCGCACGGTGAGGTTGATCGCCTCCGTCGCGTCGGCGAGGTTCTGGAGGATGGCGGTCATGTTCTTGCCGCCCTGCTCGCTGCCGACCGACTTCGCGAGCTGCTCCGCCACCTTCTCGATGAGCGCGGCGATGCGCGAGACCTGCGCCTTGATGTCGTCGACCGACGCGGCGTCGGGGATGGTCTCGATCTCGTCGCCGTCCTTCTTGTCCGGCGCGCCGACGCCTTCGGTCAGGACGATGACGTTCTCGCCGAGGAGCGACGCGCTCTTCACGCCGAGGCGCGCGGTGGCGTGGAGCGGCACGTCGCCGTTGACGCGCACGTCGACGCGCGCGCGCCCGTCCTCGAGGCGGATGTTCTCGACCGAGCCCACCGGGATGCCGGCGATGGTGACGCGCGACTGCCTCGCGATGCCGCTCGCGTCGTGGAGGTACGCGTGGACGACGTAGCCGCCGCCCTTGCCGGTCTCCTTGTGGATCGTCTTGTAGACGAGGTAGCCCGCGCCCGCGGTGACGATCGCGAACAGGCCTATCTTCGCTGCTTGCGAGACCTTCGCCGCCATCCGCTGCCCTGCGGGAGGCTAGTCCACTCGGGGGGAAACATCACGCGAAAGCCGCTCACTTCGTCGTGACGAGCCCCTGGCGCACGAGGCGCGAGACGACCTGCTCGAGGTCCTTGCGATGGATGACGTCGACGACCTCGAGGCCGCGCTCCTGCACCGTGAAGAGGACGCGATGATGGATCCCAGCGCGCGCGGAGAGGATGCCGCGCGCCTTGGTGAGGTTCTTCACCCCGGTCCACGCGTTCGGCTTGCCGGCCGCGAGCGCGGCGACGAGCGTGAGCACGCCGTCGGCCGCGTCGGCGGCGAGGTCGGTGACGGCCTTCGCTGCGCGCTCGGAGTAGCGCGGGATGAGGACCGCGCGCGGCGCCTCCGCGTCTTCACCGTCGTCCTCCTCGGCCCCCTCGAGCTCCGGCGACGACTTCGCCGGCTCGTCGTCGTCGTCGCCGCGCTCCGCCTCGCGCTCGGCGAGCTGGCGGCGCAGCTCGCGGCGCTCGTCCTGCCCCTCGCCGATGATGCGCTGGAGCTCGTCGATCTTCGACTTGAGCCGCTTCTTCTCCTCGACCACGTCGGGCGTCGCGGCGGCTTGGGCTTCGATCCGCTTCGACGGAGAGGGGACGCTCGGCGCGATCTCGTCGAGCTCGGAGACGCGTCGTTGCAGCTTCTCCATCTCCGCCGCGAGCTTGCGCGACGCCGCGCGCGCGTTCTTGAGGTCGGCCTTCAGCTTCTCGCGCTTGGCGTCTTCCTTCCGCGCCGACTTCGCGTCGTCGTCGGGCTCGAAGGCGCGCTCGTAGACGTCCCACCACGCCTCGAACGGAGAGAGGAGGAGGCGATCGCGCGCGTCCTCGATCGCCTCGAGCAGCGCCTGCGAGTCGTGCGGCCGCTTCTCGTGCAGCGCGCCGCGCGCGACGTAGACGCCGAGGCCCGGGTACCAGCGGAGGAGGGCGGACGCGAGGAGCATCGCCTTCGCGCCGTCGGAGTCCTTCGCGAGCGCGGCCTCGGCCTCCTCTTCGATCCGCGCGAGGAGCTCGCTCGGCTTGCGGAGGCAATCCATCGCGAAGGTCTCGCGCTCGGCGAGCTCCGGCTCGAGGAGCGCGACGAGCTTCTCCGCCGGCTCGCGCTCGTTCGCGCCGTACGCGGCGTGGAGCGCGTCGAGCACGAGAGCGGAGAGCTTCACGCCGAGGTCCTTCCGCGCGCGCGCCTCCTCGATCATCCGGAGCGCGAGGTCCCACTGCCGGAAGTCGACGACGCGGCGATAAGCCTCGATGAAGGCCTTCGTGTTGAGGCGCGTCGTCTCGAGCGCGGCGATCTCGGAGGGGCGGAGGAGCGCGGTCTGATCCGGCCCCAGCGTCGCGGCGTCGATCTTCGGCGGCTCGGTCGAGATCGGCGCCGACGACTCGATGAGCGCGTGGCACTTCTTGTACTTCTTGCCGCTGCCGCAGGGGCACGGATCGTTGCGTTCCACCTTCGGCGTGTCGTGCTTCACGGTGAAGCCCTGCGTGACGCGGGCGCCGTCGGCGTCGCTCAGCACCTCGAGCGGCGCGAGCTTCGCGGTCTCGATCGCGTCGTCGAGCACGCGCTTGGATCGCTTCGCGCGCGCGACGTGCGGGCTCGAGAGCGAGGAGAGGTCGCGATCGCGGATCCGCACCGACGCGCCGCCGAGGAACACCGAGGCCTCGGGGCCGAGCTTGTGCCGCGCGAGCCAGCGCCCGCGCGTGAGGAGCGTCTTCGGGATCGTCGTCCGCTCGCCGAGCGCGTCGGCCGCGAGCAGGAGGACGAAGCACTCGAGCTCGAGGTCGCCGCGCTTGTCGTCGAGGAACGCGACCATCACGTCGAGCGGGTCACCCTCGGTCGCGTACACGAGCGCGCCGACGTGATCGAGCGACGACACCTCCGGGATGAGCGCGCGCGTCAGCGCCGAGGTGAGCTTGCCCTTCGCCGCGGCGGCGGTGAAGGCGAGGACCATCGCCGCGTTCGCGCCGGCGACGTCGAGCGCCTCGGTCGCGGCCGCGACCGCGATGGCGGGGTCCGTCTTCTTCGCGAGCTCCTTCACCGCCGTGCGCGTGAGCGGCGTCTTGCGCGCGATCGCGATCAGCTCGGCGTGGCTCATGCGCTCACCTCGAGCTGACCGATGCGGGCGCGGGCTTCGAGCCAGGACCCGCGGTGATAGACGACGGCGTAGGCGATGGCGCTGACGAGGTTGGTCACGGCGACACACTGGAAGAGGCGGTGGAGCGAGGAGCCACCGAAGACGAGGCTGACGGGGAGTTGGAAGAGGAGGATCACGAGCGCGTCGATGACGAAGGTGGTGCGGGTCGCGCCGGCGCCGCTCATCGCGTTGCCGAGGACGATGCCGACGCCGAGCGCGACGTAGGAGGGCGCGACGACCTCGAGGTAGTCGACCGCGATCGCGACCGGCGCGTCCTCGGGGTCGAAGAAGCGGAGGATCTCGGCGCTCCAGCGGAAGAGCGCGATGATGAGGAGGACGTTCGAGACCCCGTCGTAGGCGCTCGCGAGCCAGCCGCTCCGGCGCGCGCGCCGCTCCTGCTTCGCGCCGAGGTTCTGGCCGACGAACGTCTGCGCGGCGTTGCCCCAGCCCATCGCGACGAAGAGCGTCATCGTGTCGAGGCGGAACACGAGGCCCATCGCGGTGGTCGCGGTCTGGTCCTCGGCCGTCGTGTAGAAGCGCGCGACGAGCGAGTTGACGAGGAGCATCGCCGAGATGCGGAGCACGAACTGCGCGGAGGACGGCCACGCGAGATCGACGATGCCGCGGATCTCGGATTTTTTCGGAGCGCGCGCGCCCTTCGGCGGGAACACGTCGAAGCGGCGCGCGAGGATGACGACGTTCGGCAGCAACACCGCGCATCGCGCGATGACGGACGCCCACGCCGCGCCGATCATCCCCATCTTCGGGATGCCGAGCGCGCGCGCGATGTCGGTCGCCCAGCCGAGCCACGCCGGCGCGGGGCCGGGGCCGAAGATGAGGAGGACGGCGAGGAAGAGGTTGAGCGCGTTCCCGAGGACGAGGAGCGTGACGGGCGTGATGCTCGAGCCGAGCGCGCGCTGGATGTTGGTGAGCTGGAGCAGGAAGTAGATGCTGAAGCTCCCGAGCATGCCGACGCGGAGGTACCGGGTCGCGACCTCGGCGACCTCGCCCTTCGCGCCGATGACGTCCCGGACGATGACGCCGGCCCCGAGGCCGCCGAGGCCGCCGAGCACGATGCTGAGGGCGCCGATCAAGAGGATGGACTGCCAGGCGGCCTGCTGGACGCCGGTCTTGTCTGCCGCACCGGCTCGGTTCGAGATGATGGCGGCGGCGGCGGTGGAGACGCCGAAGCTCACGATCGTGCCGAGGGCGGCCACCTGATCGCAGATACCGATCGCGCCGACGGCGGCGCCGACCTCCTCGGCGGGGAGGCGTGCGATGAGGTATGCGTCGATGAGGTTGAACGTCGTCTGGAGCGCCATTCCGAGCGCGAGCGGCGTCCCGAACCGGGCGACTTCCCACGCGAGGGGTCCCTTCAGGATCCGCGTCGACGTGTGGCCCATCGTGCGCTGCGGTATTGCACGGATTTTTTGCGGCTCAAAGCGCAAGCGCGAGGCGTGAAAACCGACGTCCTAAGGTTGCTATCGAGCCGCAGGAAAGGCTAAGAGATGGGCATGTCCGCGATGTTCGAGCGGCCGTCGCGACGCGACATGCTGAAGCGCGTCGGCCTTGCTGCCGGCGTCCTCGGTGGCTCGGCCTTGCTCGGCCGGGCGGTGTGGGATCGTGGCGGCTTCGGCGTCGCGGCGGGGCAGGGGGCGCGGCAGGTCCGCGATTACCGCATTCGCGACGTCGCGCCCGAGCACGCGGAGCTCGCGATCGCGAAGGCGAAGGAGGGCGAGGCGGCGAGCGCCGACACGCTCGTGCGTCGCGCGCTCGACGCGATGGGCGGCATCAAGCGCTTCGTGAGCCGCGGCGACATCGTCGTGGTGAAGCCGAACATCGGCTGGGACCGCATGCCGATCCACGCCGCGAACACGAACCCGGACGTGGTCGGCGCCGTCATCCAGCTCGCGTACGAAGCGGGCGCGAAGCGCGTCGTCGTCGCCGACGGCTCGTGCAACGATCCGAACCGCTGCTTCCAGCGCTCCGGCATCTGGAAGAAGGCCTACGGCCTCGGCGCCGAGGTGGTGCTCCCGGCCGAGCACCGCTTCCGCACCACGCGGATGAAGGGCGAGATCCTCGACGAGTGGCCGATCTTCACGACGCTGGTCGACTGCGACAAGGTCATCAACGTCCCGGTCGCGAAGCACCACAACCTCGCGAAGTACACCGCGGCGATGAAGAACTGGTACGGCGTCCTCGGCGGCCGCCGCAACCGTCTCCACCAGAACATCGACGTCAGCATCGCGGACCTCGCGACGTTCATGCGTCCCACGCTCGTCGTGGTCGACGCGATGCGCGTGCTGATGCGGAACGGCCCGCAGGGCGGCAACATCGACGACACGAAGGTGATGAACCAGGTGTTCGCCACCGTCGACCAGGTCGCCGCCGACGCCTACGGCGCGACGCTCATCGGCCAGCACCGCGACAACCTCGCCTATCTGAAGATGGGCCACGAGCGCGGCCTCGGCACGATGTACTGGGAGCAGCTCAAGGTCCGGGAGGTCTGATGGCCGCCGGCCCCCAGGCGCACGCCGGCGTCTCGCTGGACCCACGCGTGCTCCATACGCACGCCCACGACCACGCGCCGGTCGAGCCGATCCCGTGGAAGACCGGCGACGTCGGCGTCGTGCCGCCGCTGGACCTCGATACATCGTGGTCCCTACACCCTGTCGCGCACGCGTCCGCGTCGTCTGGCTCTGCCGCGTCTGGTTCGGCCCCGTCGTCGGACTCCGTCCGCTCCTCCTCCGGACCGGCGGCGAACTTTGAATTTAGTAAAAAGTCAGCTTCGTCCCGAGCGGGCGAGGCGCGAGGGGGTGAGGCGCCGGGCGCGGGCGGCTGCGGTAGCGCCTGCGGCTGCAAGGTCGCGACCGCGTCCGGTGTCTCGACGTCGCCCGCGTCGCCGCTCCTCCCTGCGAACGCGGCGCGGAAGGACGCGCGCGCGATGGCGCGGGCCGCGGCGATGCGGATGGGCGAGCTCGCGTCGATCCTCGGCATCGGCACGCCGCGCGAGGCCGCCGCCGTGGCGACGCCGCCGGCCGCGGGCGTGAAGGCGCCGCCGAAGAAGAAGCCTGCGAAGAAGCTGCCCGGGTCCGGCATCCCCGCGCGGCGCAGCATCCGGATCCTGGTGTGGGTCCGGCGCGCGGCGCAGATCGGGTTCTTCTCGCTTTTCATGTTTTTCCTGTTCCAGACGGGGTTCCGCGGGACCTTCGCGGCGAACAGCGACACGCCGGTGCGCCTGCCGTATCCGGTCGAGGCGTTCCTGCTCGCCGATCCGTTCGTGACGGCGATGACGCTCGGCGCGACGCATCAGGTCTATCGCGGGCTCCTCTGGTCGATCGGGCTCCTCGCGGTGACGCTCGTGTTCGGGCGCGTCTTCTGCGGATGGATCTGCCCGTTCGGCACGCTCCACCACTTCTTCGGGTGGATCCTCCCGTCGCGGCGCGGTCGCGGCGCCGCGCGCGTCGAGGCGAACAAGACGCACGGCTACCAGCGCGCGAAGTACTACCTCATGTACGCGTTCCTCCTCGCGTCGGTGGTGGGGAGCGCGATCGGCGGGCTCTTCGACCCGATCTGCGTGGCGGTCCGCGCGATCGGGCTCGGCGTGATCCCGGGTGTGCAGTACATGGCGGGCCGCGTGTTCGGCGTGGCGGAGAGCGTGCCGGCGCGGCCGGTGCAGCACGCCGCCGACAGCGCGCAGGACATGCTCGCCACCACCGTGTGGCAGTCGCACCAGTTCTACTTCCACCAGACGTGGCTCATCGTCGGGCTCCTCATCGCGATCCTCTTCATGAACCGCTTCATCCCGCGGTTCTGGTGTCGCGTCCTCTGCCCGCTCGGCGCCTTCCTCGGCGTGTTCGCGCGGTTCGCGCTCTTCGGCATGGAGAAGGACCATGCAAAGTGCACGGATTGCAACCTCTGCCTCGTGAACTGCCAGGGCGCGGACTCGCCG
Source organism: Labilithrix sp. (assembly GCA_019637155.1). NCBI lineage: Bacteria > Pseudomonadati > Myxococcota > Polyangiales > Labilitrichaceae > Labilithrix > Labilithrix sp. The sequence continues at coordinate 392,559 of JAHBWE010000002.1, forward strand.
CAGGGCGGCGTGAAGTGGCGGCAGGACGAGTGCCACATGTGCCTCAACTGCGAGAGCGCCTGCCCCGAGGACGTCATCAAGTTCCGGTTCCTCCCGAACCGCAAGAGCCGCATCGGCGTCCCGGACCTCCAGCGCCGCACGCTCCTCGCGTCCGCCGCCGCGGGCGTCGCGTTCATCCCGGCCGCGCGCATCGCGGACAGCATCGACGTCAACTACCACTCGAAGGTCATCCGTCCGCCGGGCGCGGTCGAGGAGCGCGCGTTCCTCGAGCGCTGCATCCGCTGCGCCGAGTGCATGAAGGTGTGCCCGAACAACGCGCTCCATCCCGCGATGTTCGAGTCCGGCGTCGAGGGGCTCTGGACCCCGATCCTCATCGCGCGCATCGGCTACTGCGAGCACTCCTGCGTCCTCTGCGGCCAGGTCTGCCCGACCGGCGCGATCCAGAAGATCACGGAGAAGGAGAAGCTCGGTCAGGGCGTCGCGCCGGTGAAGATCGGGACCGCGTTCTACGACCTCGGCCGCTGTCTCCCGTGGTCGATGCAGACTCCCTGCATCGTCTGCGAGGAGTTCTGCCCGACGAGCCCGAAGGCGATCTGGGTCGAAGAGGTCGAGGCGCCGATGCGCGAGAAGACCGCGGGCGAGAACGGCGCAGAGCCGGCGATGAAGACGGTGCACCTCCAGCGCCCGCACGTCGACCCGAGCCTCTGCATCGGCTGCGGCGCCTGCGAGAAGGTCTGCCCGGTCCAGGACCAGCCCGCCGTCTACATCACGAGCGTCGGCGAGAGCCGCTCGAAGACGAACGTGATCCTCCTCGAGAACACGAACTACAACCAGCAGAGCTGAGTCGCGCTCTGGGCGCCACCGAGCGGCGCCGCCGGCGCTTTGAATAGACCGGAGCAGTCCCGCGTTTCGTCTGCGTGCGTCTCCTCGCGGTCCTGTCGTTCGCTCTCGTCGCCGGATGCGCCCCGCTGGGGCGGGCTCCCGCGCGGGCGGCGCCGGTCGTCGCCGTCGCCGCCGTCCCGCCCGTCGTCGCGTCCCCGTTCGAGCCGGCCGTTCCGGTCGCGCCCCGCGTCCCGTTCGGGGAGGTGAAGCCCGCCGAGCGCGCGACGTTCCTCGCGTTCCTGCCGCGTCTCCTCCGCTTCCAGAAGCGGTCGACGACGATCCCGACGGCGAGCGAGCTCGCCGAGATCGTGGCCGGCGACGGCAGCTACTACGTGAACGATCGCGACCGCGCGGACGAGCTCGGCCTCGGCTTCTACGATCCGGTCTGGCTCTACGTCGCCGACGTGAACAACGACGGCACCGAGGACTACGTCCTCGTCGAGCGGAACTCCGTCGGCCTCCACGACGATACGATCGTCGGCGTCTTCGATCGCCTTGGTCCCGACTCCCTCACCGAGCTCGGCTTCTACGAGCAGGCGCGCGCCTCGCTCTTCCCGCCCGACGCCACCGACGGCGAAGCGCAGCTCCCGGGTCGCCGTGACAGCCCGTTCATCGAGGTCACCGCGATGGGCACGGTCATGAGCTTCATGGACCAGTGGGTCGTCGACGGCGCCGGCGACGCGATCCCGAGCTGGAGCGACCGGACCGGGGACCGCGTCTTCGTCGAGCGCGTGACGTACCTCTGGAAGGCCGATCGCGTGAGCGAGCTCGCGCACACGAAGACGTTCACGAAGCTCTGACGCGGCGGCGCGTGCTCGTCGCGCCGCGGGCCGCCCTCACCCCAAGAGGGGCAAACTGAGCCGCACGCGGGCGCTTGGATGCCGCGGCGGCGAGGGGCGTTGCACCGCGCTACCCGTGCGAAATCCCCGCGGTTTCGTCGGCGGGTTCTTTACTCCCGGGGCGCGTGGCGCCATGGTCCTCGCGGCCCATGTGGCTCGTACGGATCGCGCTCAAGCACGTCTACACCTTCATCGTCATGGCGATGCTCATCGTCATCGTCGGCGTGCTGTCTATCGTGCGGATGCCGACCGACATCTTCCCGGACATCGACATTCCCGTCATCTCCGTCATCTGGAACTACCAGGGCCTCTCGCCCGACGAGATGGAGAAGCGCATCGTCTCGAACTACGAGCGGATGCTCACCACGACGGTGAACGACATCGAGCACATCGAGAGCCAGTCGCTGACCGGCATCGCGATCGTGAAGGTGTTCTTCCAGCCCGGCGTCGAGATCGAGGCGGCGACGGCGCAGATCGCGGCGGTCTCGCAGCCCGCCGTGCGCATGGCGCCGCCGGGGGCGACGCCGCCGTTCGTCATCCGCTACAGCGCCTCGAACGTCCCGATCATGCAGGCGGCGCTCGAGAGCGACTCGATGAGCGAGCAGCAGCTCTTCGACATCGGGACCAACTTCGTGCGCGCCGACTTCGCGACGATCCGCGGCACGCAGATCCCGTGGCCGTACGGCGGGCGGCAGCGCCTCATCCAGGTCGACATCGATCCGCCGCGCCTCTTCGCGCAGGGGCTCTCCGCGCGCGACGTGAACGCCGCGATCGGCGCGCAGAACGTCATCCTGCCCACCGGCACGACGAAGATGGGGTCGAACGAATATCCCGTCTCCGTGAACTCGAGCCCGGAGGCTCTTCAGCAAATCAACGATTTGCCGATCAAGACGGTGAACGGGAAAACGGTTTACGTGCGCGACGTCGCGAACGTGCACGACGGCGCGTCGCCGCAGACCAACATGGTCCACGTGGGCGGGAAGCGCTCCGTGCTTTTGACCATTTTGAAGAACGGAAACGTCAGCACGCTCGACATCGCGTCGAGCATCAAGCAGATGCTGCCGGCGACGCTCGCGCGCCTCCCGCAGGGGATCAAGACGAGCCTCCTCTTCGACCAATCGCTGTTCGTCCGCGCGGCGGTGGACGGCGTCGTGAAGGAGGCGATCATCGCCGCGACGCTCACCGCGCTCATGATCCTCGTGTTCCTCGGGAGCTGGCGCAGCACGCTCATCGTCATCATCTCGATCCCGCTCTCGATCCTGACGTCGATCAGCATCCTCGCCGCGCTCGGGCATTCGCTGAACGTCATGACGCTCGGGGGGATGTCGCTCGCGGTCGGCATCCTCGTCGACGACGCCACGGTCGAGGTCGAGAACATCCACCGCAACATGGGATCGAAGGAGAAGAAGTCGCTCCCGCGCGCGATCCTCGACGGCGCGCAGCAGATCGCGGCTCCCGCGTTCGTCGCGACCCTCTGCATCTGCATCGTCTTCGTGCCGGTCGCCTTCATCACCGGCGCGGCGCGGTCGCTCTTCGTCCCGCTCGCGATGGCGGTCGTGTTCGCGATGATGATGTCGTACTTCCTCTCGCGCACGCTCGTCCCGACGCTCGCGCGGCTGCTCCTCGAGCCGGAGCACCGCGCGCATCAGGAGGGCTACGGGCACGGCGATCCGCGCACGGCGTCGGGGCGGCTCGTGCTGCGCTTCAACCACGCCTTCGATCGCCTGCGGATGTTCTACGGTCGCTGGCTCGCCTTCGCGCTCCAGCATCGCGGGCCCGTCATCGCGTGCTTCTTGCTCTTCGCGGCCGGCTCGCTCGGCCTCATGCCGCTCCTCGGTCGCGATTTCTTCCCCACCGTCGACGCCGGCCTGATGAAGCTCCACGTGCGTGGACCGCCGGGGACGCGGATCGAGGAGAGCGAGCGCCGCTTCGCCGACATCGAGGCGACGATCAAGACGGTCGTCCCGCCGGCCGAGATCGACACGCTGATCGACAACATCGGCACGCCGTACTCCGGTATCAACCTGTCGCTCAGCGAAGGCGCGCAGATATCGCCGGCGGACGGGCAAATCTTCATTGCGCTGAAGCCGCATCACGCGCCGACTGCCGATTACGTGAAGAAGCTCCGGCGCAAGCTCGCCGCCGTACACCCCGATACGACGTTCTTCTTCCTCGCGCCCGACATCTCCACTCAGGTCCTCAACTTCGGAATCGCGTCGCCGATCGACGTCCAGATCGTGAGCACGCCGGGGGGAGACGAGGAGGCGCTCGCGTTCACGCGGAGGCTGATGGACCGCATCAAGAAGGTGCCGGGCGCGGCCGACGTCCACCTCGCGCAAGTGGTGAACCGGCCGGAGCTGCGCGTCAACGTCGACCGCACGATGGCGCAGCAGGCCGGGCTCACGCAGCGCGACGTCGCGAGCGATCTCCTCATCTCGCTCTCGTCGAGCGCGCAGGTGTCGCCGAGCTGGTGGCTCGACACGAAACGTGGAGTTCAATATTCGGTCGCGGTCCAGACTCCGCAATACGAGATCAACTCGCTCGATCAGCTCGGGATGACGCCGCTCTCGCCCGGCGGCGAGGAGACGACGCAGTTCCTCTCCAACGTCGCCTCCGTCTCCCGCATCACCGGGCCGGCGAACGTGACCCACTACAACGCGTTCCGCACGTACGACATCCAGGCCAACGTCGAGGGCACCGATCTCGGCTCCGTCGCCGACGGCGTCGCGAAGGTCGTCGCGGAGCTGAAGCCGGAGGCGCCGCGCGGCGTGCAGGTGAAGATCAAGGGCCAGGTCGAGAGCATGGAGACGTCGTTCCGCGGCCTCGGCTACGGCCTCGTCTTCGCGGTGCTCCTCGTCTACCTGCTGATGGTCGTCAATTTCCAGTCGTGGCTCGATCCGTTCATCATCCTGATGGCGCTCCCGGGCGCGATCGCGGGCATCGCCTGGATGCTCTACCTCTCGCGGACGACGCTGAGCGTCCCGGCGTTGATGGGCGCGATCATGTGCGTCGGCGTGGCGACCGCGAACAGCATCCTCGTCGTCACCTTCGCGAACGGGCAGCGGAAGGTCGGCCGGGACGCGCGCGACGCGGCGCTCGCGGCGGGCATGACGCGCCTCCGCCCCGTCATGATGACGGCGCTCGCGATGATCATCGGCATGCTCCCGATGTCGATCGGGCTCGGTGAGGGCGGCGAGCAGAACGCGCCGCTCGGCCGCGCGGTCATCGGCGGCCTCCTCATGGCGACCCTGACGACGTTGTTCTTCGTACCCGTGATGTACTCTGTCCTGAGGCGCAAAGCTCCGAAGGTCGACGAGGAGCTGGAAGGTATATGAGCCAGGATCCGAAGCACGATCCGAAGTCCGGCCACGACAGCGGCGAGCTCGAGTTCGAGCTGCCGGCGCCGGCGAAGCCTTCTCCGACGCGCATCGTCGCGCTCGGAGCGGGGCTCCTCGTCGCCATCGGCGCGGCCTTCGTGATCGGGTATCTGCCGCGTCATCGCGCGAAGCAGGAGCTCGGCGTCGAGGCGCAGGCGGCCTCTACGGGTCTCCTCCGCGTGCAGGTGCTGATCCCGAAGGCGAAGTCGAGCGATCGCGCGATGACGCTGCCGGCGAGCGTGCAGCCGCTCGAGGAGGCCACGGTCTACCCGCGCGCGAACGGCTACGTCCGCACGTGGAAGGTCGACATGGGCGACGCGGTGAAGGAGGGCGACCTCCTCGCCGAGATCGACACGCCGGAGATCGATCAGCAGCTCGCGCAGGCGCGCGCCCAGCTCGCGCAGGCGGAGGCGGCGCTCGTGCAGGCGAAGGCGAACAAGGGCTACGCGCAGACCTCGCTCGATCGCCTCAACGCGCTCGCGCCGAAGGGGGTCGCCTCGCAGCAGGAGCTCGAGAAGGCCAAGGCGGACGCGGTCGTGAGCGACTCCTCTGTCGAGGTCGCGGAGGCGAACGTCGCGGCGATGAAGGCGAACCTCGGGCGCATCCAGCAGACGGCGAGCTTCAGCCGCGTCACGGCGCCGTTCACCGGCACGGTGAACATGCGCGGCGTGGAGCGCGGGAGCCTCGTCTCACCGTCGACGCCGCTCTTCAAGATCTCCCAGACCGACACGGTCCGCGTCTTCATCCAGGTCCCGCAGGACGTCGCGCCGAGCGTGCGGGTCGACGCGCCGGCGCAGGTCACGGTCCGCGAGTTCGCGGGCCGCGTCTTCGAGGGCAAGGTCGCGCGCACCGCGGCCTCCCTCGACGCGACGAGCCGCACGATGAACGTCGAGGTCCGCGTCCCGAACCCGAAGCGCGAGCTCCTCGCCGGCATGTACGCCCAGGTCGCGGTGACGCTTCCGTCGCCCCATCGCGTCTGGGAGCTCCCCGCGACCGCGGTGATGACCGACGCCCGCGGCGTGCGCGTCGCCGTCGTCGAGAACGGCGTGCTCCGCCTCACCCCCGTCCGCATCGAACGCGACAACGGCGCCACGATCGACATCGCGAGCGGCATCGAAGAAAACGACCGCATCGTCAAAATCGGAAACGCGGAGCTCCACGACGGCCGCGCAGTGGAGGTCGTCCCGGAGGCTGCGGCGGCCGCGGCGCCGGGCTCGCCGCAGAAGCACTGAGCGTCCTCTCCGGTCACGGTGAGCGCAGACGCGTCCGTCGCTCGTCGCTCATTCGACGCAACCGCGGCGGCGGGCGTCCGATATGCGGACTCGATGGGGGACCACGACAGCTTGTTCAAACGGGCATTTTCGGTTCCGGCCCACGCTGCGGGCGAGCTCCGGAGCGTCCTCCCGCCGGCGATCACCGACCGCCTCGACCTCGACGCGCTCGCGCTGGTGCCGGCGACGTTCATCGATGCGGAGATGGGGCATCGTCACGCGGACCTCCTCTTCACCGCTCCGTTCGAGGGTCGCCGCTGCTACGTGTACCTCCTCTTCGAGCATCAGAGCGCGCCCGATCCGCTCATGCCCTGGCGCGTGCTCACGTACCAGCAACGCATCTGGGCCTCGGTCCTTCGCGCCGAGCCCGAGCGCACCACGCTGCCGCCGATCATCACCGTCGTCGTGCACCATGGTCCCGACGGCTGGCAGGCGCCGCGAACATTTCACGCGATGATCGAAGGGCTGGATGGCCTGCCCGAGCTCGAGCGCCACGTTCCGGACTTCGAGCTCATCGTCGACGACCTCTGCGCCGTCGAGGACGAGGACCTCCAGCGCCGTCCCCTCGCTCCGTTTCCGAAGCTCACGCTCTGGCTCCTCCGCGATGGTCGCGACGTCGAGCGCTTGCTCGACCACCTCGCGGCCTGGGCGGCCACGCTGGAGCGCCTCGCGCGCGACGACCCCCAACGCGAAGACACCCTCGTCGTCCTGCGCTACATCTTGAGGGTCGCCGGACCGACGCCGTACGAGCACCTTCGCCAGCGCGTCACCGACGTCGCCCCCACCTTCGAGGAAGTCATGGCGTCAGCAGAGCAGTATTTCATCGAGCAAGGCATCGAGAAGGGGATCGAGAAGGGCACGCGGCGCACCATCCTCCGTCTGTTGCGCACGCGCTTCGGGCCGCTCGAGCCCGCGATCGAGGCGCGCGTAGAAGCAGCCTCCTCCGACGACCTCGATCGTTGGACCGAGCGCATCATCGTCGCAAAGACCCTCGACGACGTCTTCGCCCCCGCGTGATGTCGCCGCCGATGCGTCGATAGTCTAGGGCGGCGCGGCTGGGCGAGAGGCAGCACTGCGCGTACGCGTTGGGCGCGGCGCGCTGCATGCTGCAGTACTGCGCGTAAGCGTTGCGTGCGTGGTGTGTTGCGAAGAAGCGGCCGCCGCTAGCCCAGATGCGCCGCGAGGAGCCCGCGACGGCCGCTTTCTTTTATCTACCATATTGAAAATGATTTTCAATATCGTTAAAGGAGAGGGCGATGGACGCGGTGGCGAGCGAGCCGGTCGTGGTCGTGACGTCGCCGCGCCCCGCGTCGGCCGCGTCGGCCGCGCCTTCGCCGCGCCCCGCGTCGGCCGCGCCTTCGCCGCGCCCCGCGTCGGCGGCGGAGGAGGTTGTCGTTACTGGGACGCGGACTCCCGAGGCGTCGCAGCGGGCGACGGTGAAGACCGACGTCGTTACGCGTGTCGAGGCGGAGAGGCGGGGGGCGACCAACGTGGCCGAGGCGCTCGCGACGCAGCCTGGGGTGCGCGTCGATCCCGGGGCGTATGGGTCGATCGGGGGCGCGTCGGCGATTCAGATCCAGGGGTTCGACCTGCAGCGTGTCCTCATCCTCGAGGACGGGGAGCCTGTCGTCGGGGACATCGGGGGCGCGATCGATCTCGCGAACTTGCCCATCGGCGACGTCGAGCGTATCGAGATCGTCACCGGGCCCACGAGCTCCCTCTACGGCTCCAGCGCCATCGGCGGCGTCGTCAACATCATCACCGCGCCGCCCCGACAGCTCGGCGGCGCCGGTCGCGTTCGCCTCGAAGGACGCAGCTACCGCGGCGTCCTCGCGCAAGGCGGCGGCTCGTACCGCGGCGCCGACCCCGCGCGCGCGTGGGTCGCCGCGGACGCGAACCTCTTTCGTCAGGACGGGATCGCGCGTAACGACGGCCTCCCCGACCTCCAGATCCCCGAGCAGATGCGGTCGCTCCTCGGGCTCCGCGCCGGCGTCTCGCTCTCCGAGCGCGTCGACGTGCGGGTCCGCGCGCGCTGGCTCCGCGATCACCTCGACGGGCTCTCGTCGCGCCTCGCGCCCGGCCTCGGGCGCTACGTCATCGAGCAGCCGAACCACACCGATCGGTGGACCCTGCACGCGATCCAGGAGGCGCGGCTCGCTCGCGGCGTTCGGCTCCGGCTCACGCTCGGACGGCAGTGGATCGACAACATGACCGGCTCGCAGCAGGAAGGCTCGCCCGTGGGCGAGCGCCACGAGCGCTTCCACCGCATGCAGAGCATCGAAGGCGTCGCCACCATCGCCGACGGCGACCGCACCTGGGTCGCCGGGAGCCGCGCCGAGGTCGAGCACTTCACCCAGCTCCTCACCCGCGTCGACTCGCTCAGCACCGGGCTCGTCACGACGCGCGGCGAAGAGGTCACCCCGCAGATGCTCGCGCGCATGGCGCTCTACGCGCAGCTGCAATGGAAGCTCGCCGGCGGGAAGCTCACCCTCCTCCCCGGCGTGCGCGCCGAGACGCACTCGCGGTACGGGAGCGCCCTCACCCCGCGCTTCGCGTTCGCGTATCGACCGGTGGAGCAGCTCACCCTCCGCGCGTCGGCGGGACGCGGGTTCCGCGCGCCCTCGGCGAAGGAGCTCGGGTTCGCGTTCGATCACTCGTCGCTCGGCTACCGCGTCCTCGGCAACCTCGACCTCCGGCCCGAGGTCTCGTGGGGCGTCAACGGCGACGCGACCTGGACCCCGGACTCGCGCTTCAACGTGCGCGCGGGGACGTTCATGAACTGGGTCGACGACCTCATCGACATCGACCTCGCCGGCGGCGTCGCGCGCGGCACCGTCGTCGACTACACCTATCGCAACTTCGGAAAGGCGCGCACGTTCGGCGCGCAGCTCGCCGCGTCGGCGAACCTCGGGGAGCGGCTCCGCGCCGACCTCGCCTACGACTACCTCTGGACGCGCGACGACCTCAACGACCGGCCCTTCGGCGGGCGTCCGCCGCACACCGTCACCGGCGCGTTGCGCGCGCTCTTGCCGTGGAAGCTCGAAGGCAACGTGCGCTGGCGCGCGTCGACGGACGCCTTCGTCTCCGAGACGAGGCGATCGCCGTCCTACCAGACGATCGATCTCCGCCTCGCGCGCGCTCTCTGGCCGCGCGCGCAGGCCTACGTCGGCGTGATCAACGTCGCCGACGTCCATCAAGAGCCCGGACGCGTCGGCGACTTCCGCCCGCCGCTCGGGCGCGTGTTCTACGCCGGCCTTCGCGCCGAGCTGCCAACGGAGGATCCGTGATGCGTCGACTCCTTGTTCTCGGGCTCGTAGCCCTCGCCGCTTGCAGTGATGAAGCCGGCGCTCGCCCCGACACGGGCGCGGGCGCGACACCGATCGACGCCGGCGCCGACGCCGCCGCGAGCTTCGACACCGGCGTCGAGCTCCGCGTCGAGGTGCCCGCCACCGGCCGCGTCTACGTGCGCCTCGAGCCGCCGAGCGTGGTCGGCGCGGGCGACGCGTGGGACCTCGCCTTCGAAGGCCTCGACGTCTACACGAACAGCGGGTCGTCCGGGAGCGGGAAGGGCGGCGCGTTCGGTCCGCTCGACGGCATCACGTTCCTCGGCGACCAGGCCCCGCAGGTCCCCTTCATCACGCAGGACGAGCCCGGCGGCGCCTTCCGCAACTGGTACGCGTACGAGGGATCGACGCATGCGCTCTACAGCCGCTTTCACACCTACGGCGTGAAGGACGGCGACCGCATCTGGAAGGTGCAGCTCCTCTCCTATTACGGCGAGCGCGACGGCGCCGCGGTCTCCGCGCTCCTCCGCGTCCGCTACGCCGAGGTCGGCGGCGCGGCGCAGGAGATCACGCTCGACGGGACCGCGGGCGGCCCCAACTCGCCCGCCGACTCGCCGAGCGAGTGCATCGACTTCGGGACCGGCGCGCGCTCGATGCTCACGCCCGCCGCCGCGCTCGCGTCGAGCGCGTGGCACATCTGCGCGCGCCGCGACTCCATCTTCGTCAACGGCGAGAAGGGTGGACCGCGCGGGATCACCGCGGTCGACCTCCAGGCCGCCGAGACCGCGACCGAGACGCTGAGCGCGGTGCAGACCCGCACGCCGGAGAGCACGGCCGCCGCGTTCGACGCGGTGAACCGCGCGTCGTTCGACGGCAAGACGTTCCGCGGCGATCGCATCGTGAGCGCGTTCTCCGATCGCTGGATCGAGAACGACGCGCCGGTCAACGCGGCGTGGCTCGTGGTCGACGCGGCGGGGGCGCAGAAGGTGCTCGTCGGATTCGTTCGCTTCGAAGGTGCCACGACGGCGTCGCCCGGGACGGTCGTGATGCGGATCAAGCCGGTGAAAGGGTAGTCATGAAGAAGTCATTCGCGCTGGCCGTCGTTCCCATGTTCCTCGCCGCCGTCGCGGCGTGCAGCGACGACGACGCCGATCCCGCCGCCAACACCAGCAGCACCAGCAGCTCGTCCTCGACGAGCAGCAGCGGCTCCTCCACGTCGTCATCGTCGTCGTCGACGTCGTCGTCGTCGAGCGGCGAGCCCGACAAGGACGCCGGCAACGACGGCGCGTCCGGGGCGACGTGCGGAGCGGCGATGAAGCAGCTCCTCGTCCCCGTCGACAAGGTCTCGACCGGCGAGGTCACCGTCATCGCGACGGACGGCGACACGAAGACGGTCTTCATCGACGCGACCGCGGGCGGCACCGGTCCGGTCGCGTCGCAGAACCCGCGCGTCTACGTGAACCTCGAGACGCTCACCCGCGTCGAGGTCACGGACGAGAACGCCGACGAGGCGACGACCTGGGACCTCGCGATCAAGCGGCCCATCCTCTTCACGAACAGCGGCCAGGGCGGCCCCGGCGCCGGTGGCGCGGTCCTCATCAGCAAGGACTTCGCCGCCGTCGTCGCCGCCGACGCGACCGGGCCCACGTTCAAGACGGAGCGCTTCGTCGACGACGACTGCAACCCGATCGTCGACCTCACCAACGCGCCGCTCACGTCGTTCGACGGCTGGTACGACTACAACGCGACGAGGCTCACGCCGCACCCCGGCACCTGGCTCGTGAAGGGCGGCACCGGGAAGCTCTACAAGCTGGAGATCCTCACCTACTACGCGAACGCGGACGGCACCGAGGGCCCGACGAGCGCCCGCTACACGATCAAGGTCGCGCCGCTCTGACCTTCAGGGCGGCAGCACGTCCGGGAGCGAACGTCGCGCCAGCGCGTCCATCGCGCGCTCGCAGCGCGCGAGGACCTCGGGGATCGCTCCCTCGACGCGGCAGACCGCGAGGCGGGCGGCGCCGTGCTCGTCCGGGACGAGGCCGGCGACGCCGCCGTCGATCGGGTCTTCGACGTACGGAGCGACGACCTCCCAGCGCGCGCGGTCGCCCGCCTGCCGCCAGACGATCTCGCCCCGGCCATCGGGGAGCGACCGCGCGATCGCGTCGCGCGCGCGGGCGAGCCCGCCGTCCGCGTTCGGGAAGAGCTTCAGCCGCAGGAGCCCGCAGCGGTAGCTCGCGTCCGCGCGATCGAGCGCGCAGGTCGCGGCGCGCCCGGCCGCGCTCGGGCCGCCCATGACGAGATCGAAGTCCGCGTCGAGGTTCTCGCGCCGCGCCGACGGGGTCTGATGTCCGGCCGTGAGCTCGGCGACCGTCTTCGTGACGAACGCGCGGAGCGCCGAGACGGTGATCGCGCCGGTGCGCCCTTCGTCCGCCTCGCGCTCGCGCAGCCCGCGTAGGAGCGCGTGCGTGAAGACGCTGTTCTGGTAGCGCGGATCCTCGAGCGAATACTCGACCCCGCTCGACGACGCGAGCACGTGGGTGCCGGTCCCGCGCCGCAGCTCGGCGAAGAGATCGCGGGCCGCGCGCGCGCGCGGCGAGACGGTAGCGAGCGCGGCCGCCTGCACCACCTTCACCTTGCCCGCGTGCGCGATCGCGCGGACCTGCTCCGGATCGAGCTCGCCCGCGTTGCACGTGTCCATCACGAGGAGCTTCCGTCGCGCCGGCACCGCGTCGAGCAGCCCTTCGAGCGCGGCGTATGGCACGCCGGTGCGCTCGAGCGCCGACGGATCGACGTCGTGCGGCGCGAAGAGGTAGCCGCCGCGCGCGTCGAGGGCGCCGTGACCGGAGAGGTACACCACGACCGCGTCCTCCGGCTTCGTGCGCTCGATCTCGGTCCGCAGCGCGAGGATCCCGTCCCGCGTCGCGGCCGCGTCGGTGAGCTCCACCGCGTGCGCGCACCGATCGCCGCCGCAGAACGCGGCGAGGACGTCGCGCGCGTCCTTCGCCGGGTAGGTGAGGTCGAGCGAGCGATCGCGGTACCGCGTCACGCCCACCGCGAAGACGTGCACCGCCGGCTCCGGCGCCGGCCCGACGTAGGTGACGACCGTGGTCGCCTCGAGCGACGGCACGCCGTCCTCGTTCTCGACCGCGACCGCGATCTTGTTCGGGCCCGGTACGAGCTCGATCGTCACGTCCTCGTCGACGTTCCGCGCCGGCGTCACCTCCTTGCCGCGATCGCCGAACACCGGGACCCCGTTGTCGGCGACGTGGATCCGGCGGAGGCGGCCCGCCGGATCGGCCCCGCGCACGTGGAGCACGAGGCGCTTCTCGTGGCTCGACGGCGGGACGCTCGCGAGCCGGACGGTGGGGAGCGCCCCGGCGCTGGCGACGCCGCCGCGGAGCCCGAGCTGATCCATGCGTCGCGCGCGGGCGGCGTCGAAGAGCGATCGCGCGTCCGGCGCGAGGAACCCGAGCCCCTCGAGCGCGCGTGTCGGATTATTGTAGATTGCATCGAACTGATCGAACGGGTACACGCGCGCGTCCCAGCGGAACGCGACCGCGCCGGCGGCGTCGCGCGGGGCGAGGTATTCGCCGTGCGGTCCGACGACGACGACGGCGCCGCGCTCCATCAGCGCGAACGTCGAGACGCGGTCGGTCTGGAGGTCGATCGCCTTCAGCGTGCCGCCCGCCCCCTTCCAGACGACGTGGCTCGAGCCGCCGAGGAACGCGATGCTCGCCGCCGCGCCGTCGTCGACGCGAAGCGAGAGGCGGTTCCATGTCGTCGTGTCGAAGACGGTGAGCTCCCCGCGACCGCCGGCGACGGCGAGCGTTCGTCCGTCCGGCGACGTCGCGAGCTGCAGCGGCGCGGCGAGGTCTCCGAGCGTCTTCGTGACGCGGCCGCTCCGCGCCTCGACGACGACGCCGGCGGACGCGACGAGCCCGTCGCCGACGAAGGCGACCGACGGCGCGGCGGTCGTGACCCAGCTCGTGACCCGTTCCCCCGTCGCGGTCGCGAGCACGTCGACGCGGCCCTGCCCGTCGATCGTCACGCCCGCGGCGAGGAGCGATCCGTCCGCGCTCACGGCGAGCGAGGCGGGCGCGCCGCGCTCCGCGGCGGTCGACCAGCGCGGCGCTCCGCTCGCTGCGTCGAAGGCGCGGAGCGCGTGCGTCTCGTAGGCGCCGGCGGACGCGCCGAGCGCGACGACGAGATCGCCGGCGTGGGCGACGTGCGTGAAGCGGGCGCCCTTCGTGGTCGTGCGCCAGCGCTCCGCCCGCGCGGTGGTCGCGACGAGGTCCTCGCTCGTCGCGCGCACGAGGACGTCGGCGCGCGGATCGAACGAGGCCGCGACGGGCGCGCGCTCGATCCCGCGGCGCTCCGTCCCGCCGTCCCGCGCGTCCCACGTCACCTCGAAGGCGCCGTCGAAGGTCGCCTGACCGAGGAGCAGCGCGCCCGCGGCGACGTAGAGGCGAGGCTCGCGCGGATCGGCGGCGACCGCGATCGCGGGGAGCGTGCGCGATCGCAGCGCGCGGATGCGCTGCCACACGCCGGTCTCCCAGACGTCGACGTCGCCGCGGCGACCGCCGGACGCGAGCAGCGCGCCGTCGGCGCTGAACGCGACCGCGTCGGTGGTCGACGCCGACGCGCGCACGCTCTCTTGCGCCGCCCAGTCGTGGACGACGAGCCCTTCGCTCGTCGCCGCGGCGAGCACCGGCCTCGACGGATGGAAGGCGAGCGCGAAGGTCGTGCCCGCGCTCAGGTACGGGTTCGGGTGCCAGCGCCAGCGTCGCTTCGTCTCGCGCTCGACGATCGCGACGACGCCGCCCTGCTCCGCGCACCCGAGGAAGCGGCCGTCCGGCGACGTCGCGATCGCGGTCACCCGCTCTCGCGTGCACGCGCGTTTGTCGGGAGGGATGACGGGCGTGACCTGCTGCGCGGGACGGCGCGAGGCGAGCATGCCGGTGGCGACGTCGAAGACGACCGTCTGGCTCTCGAGCGACGCGACGAGCTCCGCGCCCTCCCACGCGAGCGCGCGGACGCTCTCCTTCGGCCATCCTTGCACGATGACCTCGGGCGCCACCCGCGCCGTCGCCGCGGGCGCACGCGCCGTCCGCGCGGGCGGATGGCAGCCCGCGCCGCAGGCGACGACGAAGAGTATGCGCGCACGCCATCGCGACATCGTGTTCACCTGTACGTACCACGCTCGGCGCGACGGCCGTCGGCGGGACGGCGCTCCTCGTTCAGAAGCGTCGACGCACGTTCAGCGGACCTCGACCGCGAGCGTCTGGAAGGTGGTGCCGCCGCGGGCGTCGCGGAGGACGACGAAGAGGTGTGCGGTGCCGGGGACGTTGGGCGCGGTCCATCCGTTCTCGGTGAAGAGCTCCGGCTCCTCCTCCGCGCGGCCGCTGCGATCGGCGTCGAACGTGCCCGCGGTCGCGAACCACGAGACGCGCATCGACTCGCGGTGTGGGACGAGCGCGCGCGCCGCGAGGTCGTAGACGACGTAAGGCTCCGCCGCTTCGGCCGGCCAGCTCGCGCGCAGCGTGACGCGCGCGCCGCGGGTGACGGGGCCCTGCGCGATCGGATCGAGGACCGGGTTCCGGTTCGCGGTATAGCGCGCCTGATGCTCGGCCGCGATGTCGGCCGGCGCGCTCGCGAGGCCGCACGACACGCGCGTCATCCCGAAGCCGACGTGGTCCCCGACGATCACGCGCACCGGCTGGAAGTAGCCGCCGGTCACGTCGGGATCGCGCGGCCGCAGGTCCTGCCGCGTGACGTTCGGGCCGAACACGTTGCACGCGTCGGTCGGGAGCGTCGTCTCGATCGCGGGCCCGTCGCCGATCGGCCGCGCGCCCTCGTCGCGGAGGCAGGCCGCGCTCACCGCGCCGTTCTCGACGAGGAGCTTGGGCGAAGCGCAGTGGGCCCAGCGCGCGAGCGGCGCCGCGATCGGCCCCTCCGGCGTCGCGGCGAGGACGTCGTAGCGGACCGGCGCGCCCGGCGTGGCCTCGGGCGGCTCGACGCGCACCGCCAGGATCGACGTCGTCGTGACGAGCGAGTCCCGCTCGCCGAGGTCCGGCACACACCCCCCAACAACCACAACCAAGAGCCACGTCAAAAGCGAGCACGCGGCAGAAAAACGTTCTGACGTTTTTCTGCATCGTGCGAGCGGGGTGCAGGGGCGCAGCCCCTGCGTTGAAAAGCCCCTCCTCACAGCTCGAGCCTCCCGCCGACGACGGCGATGAAGGGGAGGCCCGCGATGCGATCGCGGCGGCGGAAGTCGGACGTGTAGACGATCTCCTCGGCGTTGCGCTGGTTGGTCACGTTCTGGAGATCGACGAAGACGAGCGCGCGGAGGCCGCGCCCGAGGTCGAAGGAGCGATCGACGCGGACGTCGAGCTGCCAGAACGCGGGGATGCGGGTCGTGTTCTGCGGCCCGAAGACGGGGTCGAAGCGATCGTTCCGTGCATCGTACACGCTCCCGATCACCGGCGTGCGCGGGTTGCCGGTCGCGTAGCGGAAGCGCGCGCCGAGGCTATAGCGGCCGATCTCCTGGCTCCCCACGATCGAGAGGACGTGCGGCTGATCGAAGTCGAAGCGGCGCCACGTGAGGTCGCCCTCGTACCGGCGCTCGCTCCTGCTGATCGCGTACGAGGCCCAGCCGAAGAAGCCGTGCCACAGCTCCTGGCGCAAGAGGAGCTGCACGCCGTAGCTCCGGCCTTCGCCGTTCTGGGTGAGGAGCCGCGACGCGACGGGGTTCTGGAGCCGCGTGCGGACGACGAGGTCGGAGAGCTGCTTGTCGAACGCGACGACGTCGAGGCTCAAGCGATCGGTCACGCGGAGCGACTCGCCGATCGTGATGTGGGTCGCCTTCGAGAGCGTGAGGTCGGGCGTGCCGAAGACGGCGGAGAGCTCCTCCGGCTCCGGCGCCTGATGGTAGCGCCCGTACGCCGCGGTGAGCGCGAAGCGCGGGGTCACGTCCCAGCGCGCCGAGGCGCGCGGCGCGAACGCGGACTCGAGGCGGGAGTAGCCGATCGGCGGGTTGGTGCCGGTGGGTTGCCGCAGCTTGTTCCCTTCGATCAAGTACGCGTCGTAGCGCGCGCCCGGCGTCAGGGTGACGGGGCCGAAGCGCAGGTCGACGAACGCGTAAGGACCGACGTCGAGCACGTGCGCCTTCCAGCGATCGACCGCGTACTCGTCGCCGGGGGGCTGGCCGAACACGAAGAGGTCGCCCTCGCGCGGCGGCAACGTGAGCGAGCCCTCGCGGCGGAGCGTGGTCGCGGTCCCGAGCGCGTCGAGGCCGGTGTGGAGCGTGATCTGCTTCGCGATGGGGGACCGCAGCGCCGCGCGGAGGCCGTAGCGATCGGCGTCGCTGTCTTGCCGCGCGGGCGTGCCGCCGAAGCGCTGGGTGAGGCCGTTCGAGTCCTGGCCGTAGAACGGCGTGAGGATCACGGTGTCGCCGCGATCGGACACGCTCGTGTACCGCGCGTAGGCGCGCCAGAAGCTCGAGCGCGTCGACTCGACGCGGCGCTTCGCGGGGTCGACCGAGTCGACCGTGCGCGCGAGGTCGTCGTTCGAGAAGAGGAGGACCGTGTCGAGGACCTCGTTCCTGCGCAGATCGAAGGTCGCCTTGACCTGTCCGTCGCGGTAGCGCGGGAGCGGGAAGGTGTCGCCGAGATCGCGATCGGTCGGCACCGCGGCGAAGACGCGATCGATCCACCCGTAGCGAAACGCGGTCGCGACGCGGACGCGCTCGCCGATCTCGCTCGAGATCAGCGCCGAGCCGTCGAGCGTGTCGGCGGCGACGGTCGCGTGCGTGCCGCGCGGGAGCGATCGCGTCTCGACGCGGACGAGGCCGCCGAGGCCGCGGCCGTACTCGGCGCCGAACGCGCCGGGGACGAGGTCGATGCTCGCGACGAGATCGGAGCTCACCGTGCCGCGGAGGCCGCTGCCGTGGAAGAGGGCAGGGATGTCCACGCCGTCGACGTAGACGCGCGTGTCCTTCGGCGCCGAGCCCCACACGATGATCTGGCCCGACGCGACGGGCGGCCGCGAGATGCCGGGCAGGTTCTGGATCACCTTGAGGACGTCGCCCTGCGTGCCGGCCACCTTCCTCGCCTGCTCGGCGCGGACGGAGTAGTCCACGGTCTGCCGCCGATCGCGCGGCCGGCCGCGGACCGCCACCTCTTCCGTCTTTTCAGCGGGAGGTGGCGGCGGCGGTGGCTCGGGCTCGGGTGGTGGAGGAGGCGGCGGCTCTTCCACCGGCGGCGCGACCTCCTCGATGACGAAGTCGTAGCGGTACGTGATCTTCGCGGGCGCGGGCTTGCCGTCGACCTCGGCGGGCTCGAACTGGAACCGCTGCGCGGCGGCGACGGCGGCGGCGTCGAAGTCGGGCCCGGCGCTCGACGCGACCGCGACCGCGGTGACGTTTCCGGTCGCCTCGATCGTGATCGTGAGGACGACCGACGCGGTGATCCCGGCCGCCTTCTTCGACGGCGGATATTCGGCTTCGACGAAGCGCACGAGCCGCGGCATCTTCGTGATCGCGCGCTTCGCCGGCTGGCCGCCGACGCCGGGCTGCTGCGCGTGCGCCGTGGTGGCGACGAGGACGGAGGCCAGGACGACGGCGGCGATCCGCTTCACGGCACGTCGACTTCGAGCGCGAGGACGCCGGCGCCGCGATTGTGCTCGAAGCGCAGGTCGTTCTCGGTCGCGATGCCGGACGCGCCGCCGATCGTGACGCCGTCGAGGACCGCGGTCACGTGCCAGCTCGCGCGGTCCGCGCCGCAGAGCGAGAACGTGTCGACGCGCACGGCGTAGCGACCCGGCGGCGGAGGCTCCTTCCAGACCACGTTCTCGGTGCGCACGCCGTCGAGGACGCAGCGCGCGTTGGAGTCGCGATCGAGGACGCCGCCGTCGCGCGGCAAGAGCGGATCGAAGACGCCCGCGCTCGGCGGCGGCAGGATGAACTCGGCCGGGTTGCGCTTGAAGATGACGACGCCGTTCGGGAGCGTCACGTTGAGGTCGAGGTCGACCTGCGAGTCCCACGTGAGCGAGACGACGAAGCGCCCGGTCGCGACCGCGCGCGGCGCGATCTCCATCGCGCGGACCTGCGCCGGCCCGAAGCGACCTTCGCCGTCGACCGCGCGCACGACGAGGTCGCGCTTGCCCGGCGTCGTCGCGGCCGTGATCCCGAACGCGAACGCGAACGTCGGCGCGAGCGGCGCGCTCGAGCTCGGCGTCTGCGCGGGCAAAGACCACCAGCCGACGTCGCCGGCGAAGCCCACCGCGACGCCGGTCGCCGCGCGATCGAGCTCGCCGCCGACGCCGTAGTCGTGGCGCCCCGCCGCGACGATCGACGGCACCGTCGCGTTGAGCACGTCGGGCCCGCCGCTCTCCTCCGGCATCACGCCGCGATGGAACTGCGCCGATCGGATCTGGAGCGTCGCGTCGACGCCGGGATCGACCTTCGCCTCGACGCAGGCGGCGAACGAGATCGCGAGGGCGGCGAGCGCGAGCGCGCGGCGCATCAGAAGCGCACCTCGGCGCGGAGCGTGAACGAGTCGTCCGCGAGCGTCGTCGGCCTGCCGGCGGCGTCGCGTCCGAGCGTGTTCGTGCGGTGGTCGTACTGCGCGATGAGGCGCCCCGCGCCGAGCCGGCCCGTCGCGTTGAACGACCAGGTCGTCACCGACGTGTCGCGCGGGACGACGCGGAACGGCTCCTGCTCGCGCGCGTCGGCGTCGGGATCGTAGGCGTCGTAACGGACGCCGACGACGGCGTAGCGCGTGAGCTCCTGCGAGACGCCGAGGTAGTAGCCGGTCTGGCGGAGGTCGCGCGTCGTCGCGATCGGATCGGAGACGACGAAGCCGCGATCGAGGTTCGAGCTCCGGACGATCTCCGCGCGGAGGTCGAGCGCGCCGAGGACCGGGACCGCGATGCTCGCGCGGAGGTCGGCGCCGACCGCGAACCGCTTGAAGCCCTGCGACGGCGTGCTCGGCGCGCCGGGGACGACGACGATCTCGCCGACCGTGTTCACCGCGCGGTCGTTGTTCGCGTCCTGCCACTGGATCTGGTCCGCGGTCGCGGGCGCGCCGCGATGGAAGCCGCGGCCGCTCAGCCCCGAGACGCCGCCTTCGATCTTGAGCCACTCGAAGAAGTCCGAGGTGCCGCCGACGCGGAAGACGAGATCCTTGCTCTCGTTCGGATCGCGGCCGGGGAACGCGCGCGCGCCGAGCGGCTCGCCGTTCATCGCGGCGAAGGACCAGCGCATCGCGCGGTAGCCGCCGACGATGCGAAGCCCGAGGTCGAACGACTGCGGGAAGAGCGCGTTCGACACCGTCGCGCGCTCGAGGAACGGCCGCTGCCGCTCGGACTCCTGCACCTCGAAGCCGAACGGCGTGCGGAAGAGGCCGGCCGTGACCATGAACCACGGGCCCTGGGTGTCGCTCTTCTCGGTGAGCGGGACGTCCGTGATCTCGCCGCCGATCGGCCGCGTCGTGCCGGTCGGGTCGAGCGCCCACGGCGTGCGGGCGTACGCGCGCGTCGGCGGCCACTTGAAGGACGCCTCCGCGTTGACGGGGCGGACCTGGATCCCCTGGATCGTGTTCGCGTCGAGCTCGAACGCGCCGTGGAAGTAGCCGCTGTCGCGCTCGCCGCGGAGGCGCGCGCGACGGAGGAGGAAGCGGTCCTCGTTCAGCGGCTGGCCGTCGGGCGAGAGCTCGTCGACCGAGCTCTCGCGGTGGACGACCCAGTCGGTGTGGACGTAGCCCGAGACGACGAGCGGCCCCTCCGCCGCCGCCGTCCTCGGCGCCGCTACGAGCAGGGTCGTGATGACGAACGCGAGGCGCCGGAGCACGCGCGCACTCTACCGCGTCACGCCGTCACTGGAGCGGCGGAAGTCCGCCGTCGGGGAGGAGCTTGTTCAGCGTCGGCCGGCGGTCGATCTGATCGGCGTTCGTGCAGCCGTTGATCAGCTCGAAGTGCGTCTTCGGGTTGTCGAAGCAGTCCTTCGGCGCGCCGTCGGGGAGCGTGCCGGCGTCGAAGGTGATCGGCGGCTGGCCGCTCGAGCTCGTCGACGACGAGGTCGACGACGTGGAGGACCCGGGCTCGACGACCTTGTCGTCGCCGTCGCACGCGGTCGAGAGGAGGAGACCCGCGACGATGCCGGTGATCGCGAGGAAGGTGGTGGTTCGCGTGTTCATCTCACTTCGCCTCGCAGAAGCCAAAGCGGCACTTGCCGCCGCCGCAGGGACCGTCGTTCGCGCACGCGGTGCACGTCGTCGAGCCGCTCTTCACGTTCTTCTCGTAGTAGCAACCGCACGGGGTGGGGTCGTCGTAGGGCTCGAGGTCGGCGCCGTCGCCCGCGCGCGTGACCGTCATCGCGCACTCGGGGGTGAGGCCGTTCTGGGCGACGGCCAGGAGGCCGTCGACGTCGGGGTCGGTGCGGAAGCCGCGGACGAGCTCGTAGAAGCGCTTCGCGTTGGGATCGGCGATGTTGCCAGCGGCGTCCTTGAGCGCCATGTACGGCGTCGGCGACCACGGGAGGTAGTGCCCGTCGCGGACGTTCTGCTTGTCGAAGCTCGTCGACGTCTTGTCCGGGTAGTAGGCGAAGCGCTGGCCGAACGACTTGAACGGGAGCACCTTCACCTTGTCGCGGTTCACGTCGTAGAGGTCCATGCCGAGGATGCCGAGGCGCGCCTCCGCCTGCTCGTCCTTCGCGACCTCGGCGATCAGCTGCAGCGACGTCTCCGGCGAGAGCGCGGGGCCCGTCTTCAGGTCCGTCGCCGTGAGCCGGATCGCGGCCGCCATCGTCAGCGTGGTGCTCGCCGTGTTGCTGCGCTTGAAGCGGAGCGCCTGCACGACCCACGGGTTGGCCTCGCCGAGCCCCTCGGTGAAGCCGTAGGCGAGGTAGCCCTCCTCCGCCGTGATGCCGTTCTGCGTGCTGTTCTTGTGGGCGATGAAGCCATAGGCCTGGATCGGGCCGTCGAGCACGGCGAGGTCCGGGTTGGCGGGGACCTCGTCGGTGCAGCTCGTCAGGTAGGTGGCGCCGATGCCGAGCTGGATCGGGCGGATCGGATCCGCCGGGTCGGCCGAGCCCTGCGCGGGGACGGTGCACTCCGACGAGTCCTCGTCCGGGTTCGCGTGGATGTAGCGCACGGTGCGGGCGGTCGCGCCGTCGGTCACCGCGTACATCGGCGTGTTCGAGAACATGTCGCGCCGGATGTTGCACGTCGGGCGGTTGCGGTAGATGACGCGGAGCGGCTGCGCCGATTTGACGAGCAGCTTCCCGAGCGTCTTGACGAGCGGCTCCTGCGTGTCGCCGTTCTCTATATAGAGCTTCGGGATCGGGCCGGCGGCTGGCTCGTCCGGCAGGCTGTTGCATGCTGGTTGCGCGGAGGCGCGGCTCGTCGCCGTGAGCCCGACGGCGGCCACGATAAGGAGGGCGAGTTTTCGCATCCGCCGACGGTTGCATGGGCATTGTCACTGTCGGCGTCACCGTTTGGTGACACGGGGAGATGTAACGCCTGTTACATCACCGTGACGCCACACCCCGCGCCCCGCGTGTCTCGTTCTGCCCCGTCAACGCGGCTTCTCTCTCTCCGGGATCACGGCCGAAAACGGCGCTGGCGCCGCGCTTGCTCGAGCGCGCCCAATGGCGAAGGCGGCGAAGAACGCGAAGCTGACGGACCTCGATCGAGAGCGCGTGCGCGACGAGGGCACGA
Source organism: Labilithrix sp. (assembly GCA_019637155.1). Taxonomy (NCBI): domain Bacteria; kingdom Pseudomonadati; phylum Myxococcota; order Polyangiales; family Labilitrichaceae; genus Labilithrix; species Labilithrix sp. The sequence goes on from JAHBWE010000002.1 coordinate 414,928, forward strand.
CGCTGACGACCGATCAGGGGATCCCGATCCCGCACACGAACGACTCGCTCAAGGCGGGCGTGCGCGGGCCGACGTTGCTCGAGGACTTCCACCTCCGCGAGAAGATCACGCGCTTCGATCACGAGCGGATCCCGGAGCGCGTCGTCCACGCGCGCGGCTCCGCGGCGCACGGCGTCTTCCGCGTCTACGAGTCGCTCGCCGACCTCACGACCGCGGAGTTCCTCTGCGACCCGACCATCACGACGCCGGTCTTCGTGCGCTTCTCCACCGTGCAGGGATCGCGCGGCTCGAACGACACGGTCCGCGACGTGCGCGGCTTCGCGACGAAGTTCTATACGACGCAGGGCAACTTCGACCTCGTCGGCAACAACATGCCCGTCTTCTTCATCCAGGACGGCATCAAGTTCCCGGACTTCGTCCACGCGGTGAAGCCGGAGCCGCATCACGAGATGCCGCAGGGCGGGAGCGCGCACGACACGTTCTGGGACTTCTGCGGCCTCCAGCCCGAGTCGGCGCACATGGTCATGTGGGCGATGTCCGATCGCGGCCTCCCGCGGAGCTACGCCACGATGGAGGGCTTCGGCGTCCACACGTTCCGCCTCATCGACAAACGTGGCCGGGCGCGCCTCGTGAAATGGCACTGGAAGCCGCTCCGCGGCATGCACGCCCTCGCGTGGGACGAGGCGCAGAAGATCCAAGGCAAGGACGCCGACTTCCATCGCCGCGATCTCTGGGAGTCGATCGCGGCCGGCCGCTGTCCCGAATACGAGCTCGGGATCCAGGTCATCGACGAGAAGGTCGCGGCGAAGATCGGCGTCGACCTCCTCGACGTCACGAAGCTCGTGCCGGAGGAGGTGGTGCCGGTCCGCCGTATCGGCAAGATGACGCTCGACAGGAACCCCGACAATTTCTTCGCCGAGACGGAGCAAGTGGCCTTTTGCGTCGCGAACGTCGTGCCGGGGATCGGCTTCACGAACGATCCGATGATGACGGCGCGGCTCTTCTCGTACCTCGATACCCAGCTCACGCGCCTCGGTGGCCCGAACCACCAGCAAATCCCGATCAACCGCCCGATCGCGCCGGTCCACAATCACCAGCAAGACGGATTCCATCAGCACCGAATCCCCACTACGACTGCCAACTATTTCCCGAATTTCATCGCCGGCGGCTGTCCTTTTGCGGCCAAGGCGAGCAGCGGGTACGTGCACTTTCCACAGGCTGTGGAAGGGGTGTTCACACGCGAGCGCTCTCCGAGCTTCGCCGATCACTTCACGCAGGCGGCGATGTTCTTCCACAGCATGTCGCAGCCGGAGCAGGACCACATCACCGACGCGTACAGCTTCGAGCTCTCGAAGGTGGTGCGGAAGGAGGTCCGCGATCGCTACGTGAACGAGGTCCTCGCGAACATCGACACCACCCTCGCGCGGACGGTGGCCGAGCGCGTCGGCGTGAGGCTCACGAACAAGAAGCGCACGATGCCGCCGCGGCTCACGTCGCCGGCGCTGAGCATGGAGAAGACGCCGCGCGACAACGTGAAGGGCATGATGGTCGCGGTCCTCGCGGCGCCGGGCGCCGACGCGAAGGACGTCGCCGCCGTCGTTGCCGCGCTCACCCGCGCCGGCGCCGTGCCGGAGGTCGTCGGCCCCGCGCTCGGCCCGGTCGTCCCCGGCGCGCCCGAGGCGACGAAGACGCTCTTCAACACCGCGTCGGTGCTGTGGGACGCGGTCTACGTCGCGAGCGGCGAGACGAGCCTCGCGACGCTGAAGGCGCGCGGCGACGTGGCCCCGTTCCTCAAGGAGGCCTTCCGCCACGGCAAGCCGATCGGCGGCGCGGAGTCGTTCCTGCGCGCGGTCCTCGGCGAGGACGTCCCCGACGCGAAGGGGAAGAGCGCGCTTCCGGGCGTCGCCTTCGGCGGCGGCGCGAGGGCCTTCCTCGCGGTCATGCAGAAGGGCCGCTCCTGGGAGCGAAGCGCGCTCGTGCCGCCGCGCGCCTAGTCGCTCCCGGCGTCGGCCGCGGCGTCGTCGCGGTTCGGGAGGTCCGTGCAGTCGTCGCCGTCGCACGGGGCGGCGCCGTAGCAGGCCATCAGCGTGAACGCGACGGTGGTGCCGCCGACGATGCCGCAGAGCGCGCCGAGGCGGAGCGACCGCTTCGCCGGCGCGCGGCAGTGCGGGCACGTCTCCGCGCGCGCAGGAAGGAAGCCGCCGCAGCGGCAGCGTGCGAGCGCGCTCACCAGCCGCCCGCGTCGGGCCCCGGCGTGTCCGGCGGCGCGACCGACGACGCTGGCGACGCGGACGTGTCCGTGCTCGGCTCGACCGCGTTGCAGTTGCCGCCCTGCGCGCACGGGGCCGCGCCGTAGCAGGCCATCAGCGTGAACGCGATCGCGCTCGAGCCCAGCACCATCGCGACGGCGCCGAGCTTCGTGCGCGTCGCGCGGCAGTGCGGGCACGAATCACCCGCCGTCGGAAGGAACCCACCACACGCCGTGCATTGCTCGAGCTTCACGCGCCCCAGCGTATACGGCTCCGCAGCGCGGCACCAGCCCGCTATGCTCCGCCGCGATGACCGCCGCGCGCCGCATTCAGCTGCCGCAGGCGCGGCATCACCCGGCGTACGTGGTGTGGGAGCTCACGCTGCGCTGCGATCAGCCCTGCACGCATTGCGGCTCGCGCGCGGGGGAGGCGCGGCCGTCGGAGCTCTCGACCGAGGAGGCGATCCGCGTCGCGGGGGAGCTCGCGGCGATGGGCGCGAAGGAGGTCGTCCTCATCGGCGGCGAGGCGTACCTCCATCCCGGGTTCCTCGACGTCATCGCCGCGCTCGCGCGCGCCGGCGTGCGGCCGGTGACGACGACGGGCGGCCGCGGGATCGACGCCGCGCTCGCGCGCGCGATGGCGGACGCGGGGCTCGTCGTCGCGAGCGTGAGCATCGACGGGCTCGAGGCGACGCACGACCTGATGCGCGCCGCGCGCGGGAGCTTCGCGTCGGCGACGGCGGCGCTCGGGCACCTCCGCGCCGCCGGCGTCACCGTCGCGGCCAACACGAACGTGAACCGCCTCAACGAGGCCGACCTCGAGCCGCTCTACGAGCACCTCCGCGCCGCCGGCGTCCGCTCATGGCAGGTGCAGCTCACGACCCCGCTCGGCCGCGCCGCGGACCGCCCCGAGATGGTGCTCCAGCCTTGGGACCTTCTGCGCATCCTCCCGCGCGTCGCCGCGCTGAAGGAGCGCGCGCGGCGCGACGGGATCCTCGTCATGCCCGGCAACAACCTCGGCTACTTCGGGCCGGAGGAGGCCACGCTGCGCTCCTTGCGTGAAGGGGAGGCCGAGCACTGGCAAGGCTGTCAGGCGGGTCGCTACGTGATGGGGATCGAGTCCGACGGCGCGGTGAAGGGCTGCCCCTCGCTCCAGACCGCGAGCTACGTCGGCGGCACGCTCCGCGAACGCCCGCTCGCCGCGATCTGGGACGACGCGCCGGAGCTCGCGATCACGCGCGCGCGCACGACCGATTTCCTCTGGGGCTACTGCGGCGAGTGCGCGTTCGGCGAGGTCTGCATGGGCGGCTGCACCTTCACCGCGCACGCGTTCTTCGGTCGCCCCGGCAACAACCCCTATTGCCACTACCGCGCGCGCGTGATGCAGGAGCGCGGCGTACGCGAGCGCATCGTCTTGCGCGCCCCCGCCCCCGGCACACCCTTCGATCACGCGACGTTCGATCTCGTCGTCGAGCCCTTCGACTCCCCCGACGAGCGCCCCACGCGCCCGCTCGATCTCGTGAAGCTACGTCGCAAGCCGCGCTGACGGCACGCGCGATGCTCCATCGTCGCGTGGAGGATCGACACGATGAAACGGGCAGCGGTTATTGCAGGCGCTCTCATGCTCGCGCTCGGGGTGGGGTGTGGCGCTCCGAAGACGTCGGTCACGGAGGTGTGGCAAGCGCCCTCACCGGTGACGCCGCGGATGAAGACGCTCCTCGTCTTCGGCGTCCGCGTCGACGAGCCCAACCGTCGCGCGATCGAGGACACCTTCGTCGCCGACCTCTCGCGCTACGGCGTCAAGGCGGCGCAGTCGTACGTGCTGTTCCCGGGCGAGCTGCCGCCGATCGATCGCGCGCGCGCGATGGTGAACGAGCAGCACTACGAAGGGATCCTCGTCCTCAAGATGCGCGGCGTGCACGAGGAGTCGCGCTACGTCCCCGGCTCGTACGGCGGCTTCTGGCACGGCTACTACGGCGGCTGGGGCTACTACGGCACGCCGGGCTACGTCGTCACCGACAAGACGGTCATCTTCGAGGCCACGCTCTGGGACCTCCGCAACGACGACAAGCTCGTGTGGACCGCGCGCACGGAGACGCTCAACCCGAGCTCCGGCAGCGAGTTCGCGACGAGCCTCACGCGCGGCGTGAACCCCGCCCTCGTCCGCGCCGGCTTCCTCCCGCCGCGCCCGAAGGATTAGAAGACGCCGCCCGCGTTCATGACGCCGCCGTCGCCCTGAAAGGCGGGCGCGAAGCCGACCCAGACGCGGCGCTGCTTGATGTCCTCGCTGCGATGGAGGTGCGGGACGACGATGCCGATGCCCGCGCCCGCGATGCTCCCCGCGATCACGTCGGTCGGGAAGTGCGCGCCGGCGCGGACGCGCTGGTAGGCGGTGAACGAAGCGAGGAGCGTCGCGACGCCGAGCGTGATCCACGGGCGCGCGCTGTGCGGCGAGCGCGCGAAGGCGAGGTACGTCGCGGTCGCGCCGAGCGCGGCGGAGACCGAGGCGTGGCCGGAGAAGAAGGAGAGCGCGCTGTCCGTGTTCGCGTTCGAGTAGGTCGGGTCGCCCTTGTTCCGCTCGGCTTCGAGGTGCGCGATCGGGCGCGGGCGGCGGACCGCGATCTTCGCGAGGTTCGTCACCGCGTACGTCAGCGAGACGGACTCGGCGTAGAGGAACGCGTCCGCGAGCGCCGTCTGCACGCTCCTCTCGCGCACGCCGCTGAGGATCGGATCGACGACCGCGTACGCGGCGAGCAGGCCGAGGCTGACGTTCGAGTACGCCCGCGCGTTGCCGTCGATGGTCTGCGTGAGCGCGACCCGATCGATCCCGAGGAGCTGCGAGCGATCGAACGACGGCGCGATCTGCTGCGGCCGGACCTCTCCCGTCGAGTTCACCATGTCGAGGAGCAACGCGAACCCGAGCGACACCCCGACGACCGAGCCGTCGATGACCGGATCGATGTCGAACGTCACCCGCTCCGGCGGATGCGCCGCCGCGATCGGCTGCAGCGACCGCGTCCGCTGCGGATCCTCCGCCAGCGGCGCGATCGGCTCGGCGGACCGGGGCGGCGTTGAAGGAGGCGACGGCGGCGGTTGCGCCTGCGTGGGCGGAGGAGGCTGCGTGGGCGGAGGAGGCTGCGTTTGCGAAGGCGGCGTCGGTTCGGGCTCGTCCGCGCGCGCGTCGATCGCGACGAGCATCGCGCCGCCGACGGCGAGGACGCGCAGCAGAGAGCGCATGGCCCCGCATGGTACTCGCGCGACCGCGTCGAGAGGATGCGGATGCTCGCGGCACGCGAGGGAGGCGGGCGATCGTCGCGTCACGGCGGAGAGGTGATGATGGTACGATCGGTGCGATGAACGATCGCTTCCTTCGCGCGTGCCGGCGCGAGCCCGTCGACGTCACGCCGGTGTGGATGATGCGGCAGGCGGGACGGTACATGCCCGAGTACCGCGCGCTGCGCGAGAAGCACTCGATGCTCGAGCTGTGCCGCACGCCGGAGCTCGCGCTGCAAGTCACGCTGCAGCCGATGCAGCTCGGCGTCGACGCCGCGATCTTGTTCGCCGACATCCTCCTGCCGCTCGAGCCGATGGGCGCGCCCTTCAGCTTCGAGAAAGGAGAGGGGCCCGTCGTCCACGCGCCGGTGCGCTCGCACGCCGACGTCGAGAAGCTCGTCGTCATCGAGCCGCAGGAAGGCCTCGGCTACATCACGCAGTCGATCACGCTCCTGAAGAAGGAGCTGCCGGTGCCGCTCATCGGCTTCGCCGGCGCGCCCTTCACCCTCGCGAGCTACCTCGTCGAAGGCGGCAAGAGCCGCGACTTCCAGAAGACGAAGAAGCTCATGTACGGCGAGCCCGAGACCTGGAAGCTCCTCATGAGCAAGCTCGCCGAGGTCACGCGCCGCTACCTCCACATGCAGATCGACGCCGGCGCCGACGCGGTGCAGCTCTTCGACTCGTGGGTCGGGCAGCTCGGGCCCGAGGACTACGTCGAGTACGTCCAGCCGCACGTGAAGCACGTCCTCCAAGACGTGATGAAGCGCGGCGTCCCCGTCATCCACTTCGGCGTCGGCACGCAGGCGCTCATCGAGCACATGAAGGACGCGGGCGGCACCGTGATCGGCATCGACTGGCGCACGCCGCTCGCGGAGACGTGGGAGAAGAAGATCGGCCACGACCGCGGGGTCCAGGGGAACCTCGACTCGACGGTCCTCTTCGCGCCGCGGGCGGTCGCGGAGAAACACGCGCAGCGCGTGCTCGATCAGGCCGCGGGGCGCCCCGGTCACGTCTTCAACCTCGGTCACGGCATCTTGCCCGAGACGCCGGTCGACACCGTGAAGGCCGTCGTCGACTACGTCCACACGCACTCGGCGAAGAAGTGACGAAGAGCGCCGTCGTCCTCATCGCGCACGGCACGGTGGAGGCGCTCGACGACCTCCCCGAGCTCCTCCGCAACATCCGCCGCGGTCACGCCGCGCCGCCGGAGCTCCTCGCCGAGGTGCGCCGCCGCTACGAGGCGATCGGCGGCCGCTCGCCGCTCCTCGACGTCACGCGCTCGGTCGCGACCCGGCTCGAGGCGCGGGTCGGGATGCCGGTCCGCGTCGCGATGCGCCTCTTCCATCCGTACCCGAAGGACGTCCTCGCCGCGCTCGCGAAGGAAGGCGTCACGCGCGTCTACTCGGTGCCGCTCGCGCAGCACTCCGCCGGCGTGTACGGCGCGGCGATGACGGCGGCGGCGAAGGAGCTCGCCCCCGCGCTCGACGTGATCAACGCGCCGAACTGGGGCCGCACCCCGGAGCTGACGCGCGCGTTCGCGGACGCGATCCTCGCCGCCCCGCCCGCGGACGCGCTCGTCCTCACCGCGCACAGCCTGCCGGTCGCGATCGTCCGCGGCGGCGATCCCTACGAGACCGAGATGCGCGCGAGCGCGGAGGCGGTCGTCGCCGAGGTCGCCGCCCGCGGCCGCACCTTCCGGTCGACCCGCATCGCGTTCCAGAGCCAGGGGATCGGCACGAACATGGAATGGCTCGGGCCGGACCTCGAGGGGACGCTGCGCGGGCTGGCGGAGGAGGGGACGACGTCGGTCTTGGTCGCGCCGATCGGCTTTTTGGCCGATCATGTCGAGATACTCTATGACCTCGACATCGAGGCAAAGACCTGGGCCGAGTCTGCCGGAATGACCTTTTATCGAAGTGCTTCGCTGAATGACGGTGACGGCCTCGTCGCGGCGCTCACGGCCGTGGTCGGGAGGATGACGACCTGAAGCGCGTCGTCATCGTCGGCGGAGGCATCACCGGGCTCGCAGCGGCACACGCGCTGGAGAAGGCCGACGAGCGTCACGACGTCGACATCGTCGAGAAGGGCCCCCAGCTCGGCGGCAACCTCCAGACGATCCGGCACAACGGGTTCATCATCGACGCGGGGCCGGACTCGTGGGTCGCGGCGAAGCCGCACGCGACGCGGCTCGCGCGCGAGGTCGGCCTCGGCGACGAGCTGATCGGGACGCGCCCCGACACGCGCCGCGTCTACATCGTCCATCAGCGGAAGCTCCACGCGATGCCGGAGGGGCTCATCCTCGGCGTCCCGACCGAGATCAGCCCGTTCGTCGACAGCGAGCTCCTCGGCTGGGACGCGAAGCTGCGCGCCGGCCTCGACTTCGTCGTCCCGCAGAAGAAATGGAAGGACAACGACGACGAGAGCATCGCGTCGTTCGTCACGCGGCGGCTCGGCGGCGAGGTCTCCGACCGGCTCGCGGGCCCGCTCCTCGGCGGCATCTTCGCCGGCGATCCGGAGTCGCTCTCGGTCCGCGCGTGCGTCCCGCAGCTCGTGGAGGCGGAGCGCGAGCACGGCTCGATCATCCGCGCGATGCGCGCGCTGAAGGCGAAGCGCAAGGCGCAGGCGGCCTCGGGCGAGGCGACCGCGTTCGTGTCGCTGAAGCGCGGGGTGGGGGACCTCGTCGTGAACGTCGCGCACAAGCTCCGCGACGCGGAGATCGCGAACAGCCGCACGGTGAAGGGGCTCGCGCGCCTGCCGGAGGGCGACGCGCGCGGGCGCTGGCTCGTGAAGACGAGCGACGGCGCGATGTTCGCGGACGACGTCGTGCTCAGCGTGCCGGCCAACGCCGCGTCGAAGATCGTGGCCGACCTCGACCCGACCCTCGCAGGAGAGCTCGGCGCGATCGAGTACGCGTCGGCGGCGACGGTCTTCCTCGCGTACCGGAAGTTCGACGTGCGTCACCCGCTCGACGCGTTCGGGATCCTCATCCCGCGCTCGGAGAACCGGCCGATCCTCGCGTGCACGTTCGTGTCGAGCAAGTGGGACCACCGCGCGCCGTCGGGGCAGGTCCTCCTCCGCGTGTTCGTCGGCGGCGCGGGCAACGAGGAGATGCTCGACCGCGAGGACAAGGACCTCGTCCGCCTCGCGCGGAGCCAGATCTTCGATCTCCTCAACATCGATCGCGCGCCGATGTTCACGCGCGTGTTCCGCTTCCGCGACTCGAGCCCGCAGCCGCACGTCGGTCACCTCGGCCGCGTGCGGCGCATCCTCGCGCGCGCGGCGGAGCACCCGGGCCTCCACCTCGGCGGGAGCGGCTACGTCGGCACCGGCATCCCCGACATGGTGCGGCAGGGCGAGGAGATCGCCGCGCGCATCATCGCGCGCTGACGCCGTCGTCACATCCTGCAGAAGGCCGCCTTCACGGTGGGCTCTCTCCAGTAGAGGAGGAGCCCGAGCGCGAACGGCATCAGGCACGTCACGAGGCCGAAGCAGACGAGGACGAGCGCGAGGGTCCAGCCCCAAGGTTTGTACGGGACCGCCGCGCCGACGACGTGGAGCACGACGAGCGGCGCGACGAAGAGCGCGAAGAGGACGGCGAGGTTCGGATCCACCCCGAACATCGACGCCAGGAAGCCGCCGTAGAGCAGCGTCGCGATCGCGCAGTACGTGCGGTACCAGAGGATGACGGAGGGCCGCCCGCGCTTCGAGGGGGGCGGCTCGTAGGCGCCGTAGCCGAACGGCGGCGCCGGCTGCATCAGAACTCGGCGGGATCGGTGTACGTGCCGAAGACGTCGCGGAGCACGTCGCAGATCTCCTGCTGCGTGCAGTACGCCTTCGCCGCGTCGATGATCGGCGGCATGAGGTTCGTCTTGTTCGCGGCCGCGGCGCGGACGGCCTCGAGCCCGGCCTTCACCTTCGCCGCGTCGCGCTTGTCCTTCACCGCGCGGAGGTTCGCGACCTGCTTCTTCTGGACCTCCTCGTCGATCTTGAGGAGCGGGATGTTCGGCGCGTCGCTCTCGGAGGTGTACTTGTTGACGCCGACCATCACGCGCTCCCCCGCCTCGAGCTGGCGCTGGAAGCGGTACGCGCTCGCGGCGATCTCGCGCTGCGGGTAGCCCTTCTCGATCGCGGCGACCATGCCGCCCATCTCGTCGATGCGGCGGATGTACTCGAGCGCCTCTTTCTCCATCCGGTTCGTGAGGTCTTCGACGAAGAAGCTGCCCGCGAGCGGATCGATCGTGCTCGCGACGCCGCTCTCCTCCGCGATGATCTGCTGGGTGCGGAGCGCGATCGTCACCGCCTCCTCGGTCGGGAGCGCGTAGGTCTCGTCGAGCGAGTTGGTGTGGAGCGACTGGGTCCCGCCGAGGACGCCGGCGAGCGCCTGGAGCGCGACGCGGACGACGTTGTTGTACGGCTGCTGCGCGGTGAGCGAGACGCCCGCGGTCTGCGCGTGGGTGCGGAGCTTCATGCTCTCCGCCCTCTTCGCGCCGAAGCGCTCCTTCATCAAGCGCGCCCACATGCGGCGCGCCGCGCGGAATTTGGCAATTTCCTCGAAGAAGTCGTTGTGGACGTCCCAGAAGAAGGAGAGGCGCGGGGCGAAGTCGTCGATGTCGAGGCCGCGGTCGAGGCACGACTCGACGTAGCCGATGCCGTCCGCGATCGTGAAGGCGAGCTCCTGCGCCGCCGTCGCCCCCGCCTCGCGGATGTGGTAGCCGCTGATGGAGACGGTGTTCCAGCGCGGCACCTCCTTCGAGCAGAACTCGATCATGTCGGTGACGATGCGCATCGCCGGCTTCGGCGGCACGAGCCACGCGTGCTGGGCGATGAACTCCTTGAGGCAGTCGTTCTGGACGGTGCCGCCGATCGCGGAGCGGGGGATGCCGCGGACGTCGGCGAGCGCGATGTAGAACGCGAGCAAGACGATCGCGGGCCCGTTGATCGTCATCGACGTCGTGACGTCGGCGAGCGGGATGTCCGCGAAGAGGACCTCCATGTCGCGCAGCGTGTCGACAGCGACGCCGCACATCCCGACCTCGCCGAGCGAGCGCGGGGAGTCGGAGTCGTAGCCCATGAGGGTGGGGAAGTCGAAGGCGGTCGAGAGGCCGGTCTGCCCTTGCGAGAGGAGGAACTTGAACCGCTCGTTGGTCTGCTCCGGCGTGCCGAAGCCGGCGAACATGCGCATCGTCCAGAGCCGCGACCGGTACATCGTCGGCTGCACGCCGCGCGTGAACGGGTACTCGCCGGGGAGGCCGAGGTCTTTCATGTAGTCGAGCGGCACGTCGGCGGGCGTGAGGACGTCCGGGACGTCCATGTCGCTCCACGTCGAGAAGCGCGGCCTGAGCGAAGGCATCTTGGCGGAGCTCTTCTTCACCGGCCCTTCGCGCCAGGCCTTCGTCGCCGCGCGCAGCGCCGCGAGATCACCAGGGATTTCCCCCTCGGACGAGTGTACGTCGAGCTCGGGCGCGAGGACTTTCTGAGCCATGCCCCGAGCCTAGCGCTCTTGCGGCGCCGCCGCAGCTCCCCTTCACGGAAGGGCCGCGTTTGCCCGGCTCGTGTTTGGGCGCCATGATGAACGGATGGCGAAGCGCGACACCGAACGCATCTGATCTGCGGTCCTTCGTGGAACGAGGATGCTCCTCGTCCTGCCGCTGCTCGACGAGCTCGCCGGCGGCCTCGCGGTCGCGTCGAGCCCGACGCTCTCGCGCGAGACCGGGTCGGGCCTCGTCTCGTACAGCGCGGCGCTCCTGACGTTGCCGATGCTGGCGTCGTTCCTCGAGGCGCCGATCCTGGCGTGGACCGATCGCGCCAAGACGAAGCGGCACCTCGTCGTCTGCGCCGGCCTCGCGGGGATGGCGCTGTCGCTCGCGGTCCTCTCGTTCGCGCGCGACGTGTACGGCCTCGGCGTCGCGATGTTCCTGTACGGCCCCGCGTCCGGCCTCGCGCTCGGCACCGCGGAGAGCATGCTCGTCGACGGCGCGCCCGCGAACCTCGCCGCCCGCCGACTCGCGCGGTGGGAGGTCTTCGGCGCGCTCGGCGACGTCCTCGCCCCCGCGGCGATCGCCTGCGCACAGTGGACCGCCGTCGATTGGCGCACGACCTTCCGCCTCGCCGCCGCATGCCTCTTCGGCATCGCCCTCGCCTCACTCGCCCACCCGCATCCGCGCGCGGCGGCGGCGGCGGAGAGGGAGGAGGAGGAGGACGAGCCGCACGAGGTGACGCGTGCGGCCGCGGCGGAGGAGGGCGAGTCGCGCGAGGCGCCTCCTGCGGCTGCGGAGTCGGTCCTTGTGTCGCTTCGCGAGGCGCTCGTGCATCGACCGCTCGCGGCGTGGCTCTTCGGCGCGGCGCTGTGCACGCTGCTCGATGAGATGCTCGCGGTGTTGGTGGCGCTCTGGGTGACGGAGCGCTTCGCGGTCGCGGTCGCGGCGCCGGCGCTCGTGGCGTTCTCGCTCGGGTGCGTCGCGGGTGGGCTCCTGCTCGAGCGCGCGCTCCTGCGTACGTCGACGCGTACGGCGGTGGTCGTCTCGTCGATCGGCTGCGTGATCGCGATGGGGGGCTGGCTCGCCGCCGCGAGCGCGGCGGCGGTGATCGCGTGGGGCTTCGTCGTCGGCGTGTGCGCGGGGCCGCTTCATCCGCTCGCGAAGGCCGAGGCGTTCGCGACGATGCCGGCGCGGCCGGGGCTCGTGAACGGCGCGGCGCAGGCCTTCGTCGCGATCGACGTCCTCGCGCCGGTCGTGCTCGCCGCGATCGCGTCGCGCTGGGGAGCGCGCGTCGCGATCGCCTCGCTCGCGCTCCAGCCCGTCGGGCTCCTCGCGATCGCGCTGGCGACGCGGAGGAACGCGGGGCCGCGGGGGCCGCGCGTCAGCTAGCGCTCTCGGCCTTGTCGGTCTCGGGGGGCGTCGTGCCCGTCGCCGCTTCGGCCACCGCCTCCGGCGCGCCCTTCCCCTCCGCGCGGGCCTTGATGTATTCGATCACCATCGGCATCACCGAGAGGATGACGATGCCGATGACGATCAGCTCGAAGCGCTCCTTCACGAAGGGCACCTGCCCGAGCATCCAGCCGGAGCCGAGCATGAGCGTCACCCACGCCACCGCGCCGACGACGTTGTAGACGATGAACTTGCGGTAGTTCATCGCGCCCGCGCCGGCGACGAAGGGCGCGAACGTGCGGACGATCGGGACGAAGCGCGCGAGCACGATCGTCTTCGGGCCGTACTTCTCGTAGAACTTGTGCGTCTTGTCGAGGTGCTTCTTGTTGAAGAGGCGCGACTTCTCGCTCTTCATGACGCGCGGGCCGATCGCCTTGCCGACGTGGTAGTTCAGCGTGTCGCCCACGATCGCCGCGGCGATGAGGCCCGCCGCGAGGAGCACCACGTTGAGGTACCCGCGCGACGCGACCGCGCCGGCGGCGAAGAGCAGCGAGTCGCCCGGGAGGAACGGCGTGACGACGAGGCCCGTCTCCGCGAACACGATCAAGAAGAGGATCGCGTAGGTCGTGTTGCCGTGGTCGATCGTGAACTGATCGAGGTTCTTCGTCAGGCTCCGGAAGATCGCGAGAAGCTCGTGCATCGAGCCGCTTCCGTAGCCCTATTTCGTCCGAGCGGCTAGCCCGACGAGCGGGCCGCTACTTCCGCGCGCCGGCGCCGGGGTTCGTGGTCTCGCCGTCGATCTCGTTCTTGCCGGCGTCGCCGTCGGCGTCCTCGATCTTGATGAGGACCGCGGTCACGTTGTCTTCGCCGCCGTGCTCGTTCGCGCGGGCGATGAGCTTCGTGCAGGCGTCGCGGATGTCCGGGTTCTGGACGATGATCTTCTCGATCTCGTCGTCCTCGACCATGCCGGAGAGGCCGTCGGAGCAGAGGACGTAGACGTCGCCGTTCTTCGGCTCGTCGTGCTGGAGGTCGACGACGACCTGGTCCTGCATCCCGAGCGCGCGCGTGATGACGTTCTTCGGGAGCTCGCTGCGCTGCTCCTCGGTGAGGTCCGGCATCGCGAGCAGGTAGTCGTTGATGAGGGAGTGGTCGCGCGTGAGCAGCTGGATGCGGCCGGCGCGGACGCGGTAGCACCGCGAGTCGCCCACGTGGCCGATGTACATGCGCTGCTTGCGCGGGCTGAACATCGCGCCGACGACGGTGGTGCCCATGCCGTGGTACTCGCGGCTCCGCGTCGAGCGCTCGAAGATCTGGCGGTTCGCGACGCGGATGCCGGTGAGGAGGCGGTTCTCCTCCTCCGACAGGTTCGTGTCGAAGTGGAAGGGCCACGTCACGTCGTCGTTGGCGGTGGACTTGAAGAACTCGCTGATCGTCTCCGTCGCGAGCTTGGACGCGACATCGCCTGCGCGATGACCGCCCATCCCGTCGGCGACGACGAAGAGGTCGTACTCCTTGAGCACGACGTACGAATCCTCATTGTGCTCTCGCTGGAGCCCAACGTCGCTCAACCCCGCTGCGATGGCGCGCATCAGACAGACTCCATCTTACCTACACCAGCACGGGGAGAGAAAGAACTGGATCGAGGAGGTCATACCTCCATGATATCCTTTTCTTTTTGGCCGATGATCTGGTCGACGAGCTTCACCGAGTCGGCCACGGTCTCCTCCGCCTTCTTCTTCGAACGCTCGATCTCGTCCGTGCTCGCGGAGCCCTCGTCGTCGAGCGTCTTGAACATGTCGTTCGCTTCGTGACGCGCTTTTCGGATGGAGACCTTGCACTCCTCGCCGTACTTGCGCGCGATCTTCACGAACTCCTTGCGGCGCTCTTCCGTGAGCGGCGGGAGCGGGAGGCGGATGAGATCGCCGTCCGTCATCGGGTTGAGCCCGAGGTCGTTCTCGCGGAGCGCCTTCTCGACCGCCTTGATCGCGGTCTTGTCCCACGGCTTCACCGTGATGAGGCGCGGCTCCGGCACGTTGATGTGCGCCATCTGCGAGAGCGGGGTGATCGCGCCGTAGTAGTCGACCTTGATGCCGTCGAGCAGGTTGGCGTTCGCGCGGCCAGCGCGCAGCTTCCCGAGGTCGCGCTTCAAAGCTTCGTGCGCCTTGGCGATGGAAGCTCCGAGCTCCTTGTGAATGTCGTCCAGCATCGCCGGCCACAGTAGAAGGAAGGGCCGTGCTAAGCAATGGGCCGTGAAGTGGGAGCGATGGCACGGCTTCGCCGCGGCGGGCGTCCTCCTCCTCGGCGGCGCGTACGCGCTCGGTCGCTGCGATCGCGACCGCGCGGCGGACACGGCCGACGCGGGGGCGCCGGCGGACGTCACCGCGCAGGCGCCGGCCGATCTCCTCGCCGAGCTCTACGTCGCCTCCCCGAACACGACGTGGACCAAGCTCCAGCGCGGCATCGGCGGCGCGCTCGGCATCTTGCCGGCGACGATGCCCGGAATGGTCGTCGCGGTGAGCGACCTCGACGCGCAGCTCTCGTCCGAGCTCGACGGCACCGCGCCGATCTACGGCGCGCTCGCGGGCGACCCCGCCGATCCGGCGTGGGCCCTCGCGATGAAGCTCGTCGACGGACGTCGCGCGCGCGGCATCCTCGTCGACGGCGACACCTCGCGCTTCACGGGCAAGGACGCGCCGGGCATGACGATCCTCGTGCCGAAGCGCGTCGCCAGCGCGGGCGAGAAGACGCACGAGGTCGCGATCACCACGAACGGCTGGCTCCTCGTCGCGCGCAAGCCGGAGGACCTCGCGAGCCTCGGCGCGTGGGTCACGCGCGGGCTCACCGCGCGGCCGCCGCCGGCCGGCACCGCGGCCGCGATCGTCGACGTCCCCCGCGCCGCGCTCGCGACGTCGCTCGCGCCGAAGCTGAAGGCGCTGTGGGCGCGCGCGAAGGGATACCTCGCCGGCGCCGACGAGCGCATGCGCGCCGAGCGGGGGCGCGCGCCCGACTTCGGCGATCCGGCCGCGATCGTCGCCGCGATCGACGGGCTCGTCACGCAGCGCATCGACGTCGTCGGCGATCTCGAGAAGGCGCGCATCGCGATCGACGTCACCGACGACGCCGCGAGCATCGAGGCGACGCTGACCCCGCTGAAGGAAGGCGCCGCGCAGGCGTGGGTCGCGCGGATGAAGACCGGCGACGCGACGCCCGCGCTCTCCTTGCCGGCGTCGTCCGCCGTCGCGCTGTCGATGCGTGACGACGAGGACACGCGCGCGGCGCAGGGCAAGTCGCTCTCCGGCGCGATCGCCGCCGCCCTCGGCGATCGGCTCAAGGACCGCGCGCCGATCGACGCGATGGTCGACGCGGCGACGAAGGCGCGGACCGAGTCGTTCGCGCTCGCGCTCGCGTGGGACGAGCCGAGCGGCCTCTTCTTGACCGCGCCGATCCGCGATCAGGCCTCGGCGAACCGCGCGTTCGGAGGCCTCGTCGATCTGGCGAAGGTCGATCCGTTCAAGGAGATGCTGCGCGTCGAGTCGGTGCGGAGCGGCAGCGAGGAGGTCCCCGGCGCGGGCAAGGCGACCGTCGCGACCTTCGCGCGCGCGGCGAAGCCGGACGCGGGCGCGAAGCCGCGCGACTCCGGCGTCGCGTGGGTCGCGGACGACAAGACGCTCACGGCGGCGCTCGGCCCGGAGCCGCTCGTGACGCTGAAGCTCGCCGCGAAGTCGGACAAGCGCCTCGCCGACGAGCCGACGCTCTCGCGCTTCGTCTCCGCGATCGGCGAGGGCGCGAGCACCGTCCTCGTCGCGCAGCCGCTCCGCTTCGATCCGAAGAAGGCGCACCTCCCCGCGGCTCCCGTCGCCGTCGCCGTCGGCAAGCGCGGGACCGACGCGTTCGTGCGTATCGACGTGCCCGACCCGCTCCTGCGCGAGCTCGTCCGCATGCAGATGGGGTTCTGATCCGCGCGTCACCTCGGCGTGCACAGGCCGAGGGCGATCGTGCGCTCGCTGCCCGCGAGGCGCGCGATGACGGCGACGCACGTGCCGGCGCCCGTGCAGTCCTCGTTCCGGGTGCACGCGCGCGGACCGGTGCACTGCGACTGGCAGCGCGACGACTTTAGTGCATGTATTGTGCATGCATCTTCCGCGGTGGGCACGGTCTGCACGCAGCAGGAGGAGATGTCTTCGTCGCCGCCGCAGTCGCTGGGAGAGTCGCATTCGATCGTCGTCGCGTCGACGCAGTTGAGGGCGGTCGCCTGCTTGCACTGCCAATCGATCGTGCTGCCCTCGTGCTCCTCTCCGCAGCAGATCGCCTCCGCATCGCAGGTCTCACCGTCCGGGCCGCACTGGATACCTCGGTCGTTGACGGGGAGCGGCGGAGGTTGGCAGACGCTCGGCGCGTCGCCGCCCGCGTCCTTCGGGTCGCCGCCGCCGTCGCCGTCGCCGAGGAGGACGCAGAGCGAGTCGATGCAGCTCAGCGGCGCGTTGCACGTCGCGTTCGGGTAGCAGGGGCCGCCGCGCTCGCCGGCGGCGGCGGCGGTCGCGTCGGGGGCGGTCGCGGGTGGAGCGTCGGTCTCGTAGTCGCGCGCGCACGCGAGCCACGCGAACGACGTGAGGGCGAAGGAGAGGGCGATGAGAGGATGGCGCATGATCAATCGCAGGTCGGCAGCGCGGGCTTCGCGCACTTGCCGTTCGTGCACGTGAGCCCGAACTCGCAGTCGCCGTCGGCCGCGACGCACGTCTGTCCCTCGGGCTTGTAGGGGACGCACTTCTTCGCGACGCACTTCGAGTGGACGCAGACGTCCTGCGCGAGCGTGTCGCAATCGTCGCCCACGTTCCGCCGCTGGCGCTCCACGCACTTCTTCGTCGAGAGGTTGCAGGCGAGCGGGGACGCGCACTCGAAGATGCCCGGGCAGTCGCCGCCCTTCGGCAAGCCGGGCGCGCACGTGCCCGTGACGCAGCGGAGGCCGACGTCGCACGAGAGCGGGTCGTCGGCGCACGGCATGCCGGCGCCGATCCGGTCCTTGCACTTGTCGTCGATGCACGAGAGCTGCGGCTCGCAGAGCCTCGTCTCGTTGTCGCAAGCGCCGTCCCTGGCGACGGCGGGCACGCACTTCCCGCACTCGTCGCGGGTCGTCGTGCGCGCGCACGCGCCGCTCGCGCACTGGAGGAGGTTATGGCACGACGCCCCGGTGGCGAGCGTTCCGGGGAAGGTACACTCGGGGTACGACGGGAAGCCGTCGCACGTCAGGAGCGCGTCGAGCCGCGCGTGGCAGGCGTCGATCTGGGGCTGGGTCAGCTGGGCGATCCCGGGGAGCGTCTCTCGCCCCGCTTGCAGCTCCATCTGGAACCTCACGCACGCGGCCTCGTCGGCGTAGAAGGAGAGGGAGTCGGCGTTGCACCGGAAGTTGTACGCGCAGAGCGTGGCGAAGAGCGCGTCGTAGCGGACGGGCGCGGGAACGGAGCCCGACGACGACGCGCTCGACGACGTGCTCGAGGCGTCGCCGCCGGACGAGCTGGTGCTCGGGCCCTCGGTCGCGTACGGGGTCGAGCACGCGAGCCCGATCGCGATCGTCGCGGCGACGATGACGACGAGCACGCGACGCATCCACGGAGACTAGCGCAACGTGAGCACGACGAGCCCGTCGTTCCACGCGCGAACGAGGGCCTTCGCGAGCGCGGCAGCGTCGCTCGCGCTCGCGCTCGCACGATGGCGGGCCCGCGCTTCACGCAGGAGCTCCTTGCCGCGAATGGGCGCCCGGACGCCGCGCTCGGCGAGGACGCACATCGCAGCGCCAACGATCGGGCTCGCGGCGTCGCGCTGGGCGAGGACGCTCGCGGCGGCGGGGACGACCGGGCTCGCGGCGTCGCGTTGGGCGAGGTCTGCGTGCAGGGCGACGTCCAGATCGAGCGCGGCGGCGTCGCGGACCTTGCGTACGGCGGCGCGCTCGCCGCGGACGAAGAGGAGCTCGCGCGGCCGACCGCGCGCGACGAGGGCGAGGACCGCGCGATCGACGACGTCCTTCGGGAGCGCGACGCGGCCGATCGGGAGGTCGGGCTCGATCAGGCCATAGCCCTCCCGCTCGGCTTCGGCGACCGCAGCGCGCAGCTCGGGCGGCGACGCGACGACGACAGCGCGCCTCTCCGCCTTCGCGAGCCCGCACAGATGCGCGACGACGCTCACACCGCGCCTCTGCGGCTCACGCCTTGCAGCTGCCGCGTCGCCGTCGCTCCGCCGCTTCGCGTCGCCGTGGCTTTGCGGCTCATTTTGTGGCTCCGAGGAAGAGGTGGCGGCGGAAGCGGGTGTGGGTCTCGGTGTCGAAGGTGGCGTCGCGGACCATCGTGAGCTCGGCGGGGGAGACGCGGAAGGAGCGGTGGATCGCGTTCGTGAGCACGTGCTGGCCGCGTCGTGCGCGTGCGCGGACGTGGGGCGCGACCTCGGGGCCGAGCACGGGCGGCTCGCTGCGTAGCGTGAACACCCCCGCGCGGAAGCCCTCGAGCAGCGCGGCCGCGAGCTCGGGATCGTCCTCCGTGAGCTCGCGCACGCACACGAAGCCGGGTGCGTGTCGCGTCGCGCGCTCGAGCCCCGAGCCGCGCGGCGGCCTCACGAGCGCGCCGGTCGACGTCCTGAACGCATCGCCCGCGGGCGCGAAGTCGGCCCAGAGCCAGAGATCGTTCACGCGCTCGAGGACGACGCCGCGATCCGCGCCGCCGTCGTCGCGTACGAGGAGCACCTGCAAGAAGGGCAGCTCGCTCTCGGCCATGAACGCGCGCAACGAACCGAGCGCCGAGGCGGTGAAGGGCGCCTGCAGCGGCGTCTCGCCGAGCACCCGCAGGTCGTGCGCCGCCACCTCGCGCTGCAGCTCCTCGACGCCGACCGGGCGATTGTATTCTGCAAGCAAGTCGTGGAAGACGTAGCGCGAGAACGGTGCCTCCGGCGGCGTCGCGGCCTCGACGTGCGCGAGGTAGCTCGCCGCCGCGGCGGCGAGGCGGCCGAGGTAGCCGGGCGCGCCCTCCCCGCCGGTCGCGATCTCCGCGATCGCCGCGAGCGCGCCGCGCACGCGCGCCTCCGGATCGGTCACGTCGCGCACGCGATCGAGCGCGAGCTCCCGCAGCGCGCGGCGGTAGTCCCACCCCGGCAGCGCGTTCATGCTGAGGAAGGCGACGCCGTGTGGCGCGAGCGAGCGCCGTGTCAGCGCGAGGAGCGCGGCTTGCACCGGCGGCGGCACCCACGAGTAGAGGCCGTGCGCGACGACGTAGTCAAATTCGCCTAAATCATGATTTTTCATGATGTCGCCGGCGAAGAGGCGCACGTTCGGCGGCGCCACCGCCTTGCCGGCCTCGATCGCCGCGGCGGCGAGGTCGAACCCGACGAAGGTGGCCTCCGGTAGGTAGGTCGCGGCGGCGATGAGGTTCTCTCCGTCGCCGCAGCCGATCTCGAGGACGCGCGCGCGTCGCGCGGGCGCGGGGTCCTGCCCGTGGAGCCGCGCGATCGTCGCCATCGCGACGGGATGCGCCTCGGAGCACGCCTCCGTGTCGTACGGGACGTCGTCGTACGCGAACGCCACCCCGTCACGTTACCTCAGAAGCCGTAGCCGAGGCTCCCGCCGATGGAGGGCCCGCCCGCCGCGAACGAGCGCGCTTGGTAGCCCGCGCGAACCCCGGCGAAGAAGCCGCGCCCGAACGCGAAGCGCGCGTCGCCGAGCAGGCGGACGCCGACGTCCTCGGCGTGCGGCATGTTCGTGACCTCGACCGTGGGCGCGACCGTGAGCCAGCGGTTCGCGACGAGGTCGAGGCGCGTGTAGCCGCGCACCCCGAACACCTGCACCGCCTCGAAGCCGAGGGTGAGGTTCGAGCCGTACGCGTCGCCGAGGATGATCGCGCCGCCGCCGCCGTTCGAGAAGCCGACCTCGGTGACGCTGACGAGGAGCTCGCCCTCGACGTGGAGGACATCGGCGAAGCGGACGCGGAGGCGCGGCGCGCCGTAGTTGAGGCCGACCTGCCGCTCGTCGCGCCCGGTCTGGCCGCGCACGACGCCGGCGCGCATGCCGAACTCGGAGACGAAGCCGAGCATGCGATACGTGTAGCTCCCCTCCGTCCGCCAGAAGCTGTCGCGCGCGCGATCGAAGGAGGCGTATTCGCCGGAGCCGAGGACGACGGAGCGGCGGCCCTCGAGGCGGGCGAGGAGCGTGCCCTCGCGCGCGTCCTCCGCCGAGTCGAGGACGGTCACGCGGTGGGGCTCCGCGCGCGTCGCGAAGACGGGGACGCGCGCGCCGTCGGTCGTCTCGACCTCGATCGCGTACGAGACGAGCGGCGCGTGGACCGCGAGCGCGGGGACGATCGCGACGTAGGGGCGCTCGGGATCGGAGGAGCGCGCGAGCTCGACCTCGCCCGCCGCCTTCTCTCCTTTGTAGACGACGAGCGCGCGCTTGATCTGGTCGGCGCGCTCGATCGAGACGCCGATCGTGATGTCGTGGCCTTCCTGCGCGACGACGAGCGGCGCGTGATGGATCGCGGTCACCATTGGTAGCTCACTCCTGCGCCGGCGCCGGGCCCGGCGTGGTTGATCGTTCGACCCTGGTACGAGGCGCGCGCGGAGAGCGCGAGGTCGGGGACGATCTCCCAGCCGACCTGCGCGATCGCGCGCGCGCCGATGTCGCCGCCGACGCCGGCGGGTTGGTTCGTCACCTCGCTGCGGAGGAGGATCGGGACGCGCGGGATCGTGCGCCACTCGAGCTGCACGACGCCGCGGAGGCCGACCGTGCCGAGCGCCTCGCCGCCGAGGAGGAGGTTCGTCGCGAGATCGCTCCCGATGCGGAAGAAGCCCTGCGCGCCGCCGGTGACGCCGCGCTCGCGGAGGCCGAGGATCGGCCGCGCGATGAGCCCGACGTTCTTGCCGATCCCGAGCTCGGTCTCGAGCCATCCGTAGGTGAGGCCGACGTCGCGCGGCGGTTTGTTCAACCGATCGAGGTCGTCGAGCGAGCCGCCCTTTCCGCGCAAGACGCCGAAGCCGGAGCGCACCGCGCGGATGCCGCCGTCGCCGAGGCGCCACCCGAACGCGCCCTCGGTCTGGAAGACCCAGTCGTTCGGCTTCTTCAGGTTGAACGACGCGATCTCGCTCGCGAGCGCCACCGTCGCGAGCGTGCCCTCTCGCTTGCCGGTGAGCGGCCGCCGATCGACCTCCGCTTCGCGCGGCTCCGCGGCCGAGCCCACGAGCGCGATCGGAGGACCGACCTTCGGGATCCCCTCGACGAAGTAGTCCATCGCCGGCTCGTCGATCGCGTCGCCCGGCAGCGTCGCGGCCCAGTAGCGCGCGCCCACCGACGCCATCGCGATCGATCGGTAGCTCTTCGCGCCGCGCCTCCGCACGTGGACGATCGCGCCCTGGTAACGCGGATCGAGCTCGATCGCGAAGCGCTGCGGGGTGCCGGGGCGGAGGCGCTCGATCGGCGCGTACGTCGGCGGCACGAGCGCGGCCTCCTTCTCCGCGCGATCGAGCGCCTGGACCTCCTCGCCGATGACGCGCGAGAAGCGGCTGTTCGGATGCTCCGCGAGCCACGCGCGGTAGGCCTGCGCGCGCTTCTTCGGGTCGGATCCCTCGAGCGAGGAGAACAGATCGGAGAGCTCCTTCGTCTCGGGGTCCGCCTTCACGACGACGACCGGCTTGCCCGGAGCGGCGGGAGGCGGCGCCGGCGCAGGCCCAGAAGGAGGCTCGTCCTCCGGGACGACGACGACGTCGCCGGTCGCGGGCGGGCGCTGCGACGCTTGCTCGATCTTCCCGAGCGACAAGACGCGCTGCACGTCGACGAGCTTCACCGTCGCGATCTTGAAGCGGTCGACGAGGACCTTGCCGTTGACCGGATGTTTGAGCCGGACCGGCCGCCACAGCTCGACGACCTGGCCGACCTGGACGTTCGCCTCCTGCCCGATGTCGAGCACGAGGTCGCCGGCGTCGATCGCG
Source organism: Labilithrix sp. (assembly GCA_019637155.1). Taxonomy (NCBI): domain Bacteria; kingdom Pseudomonadati; phylum Myxococcota; order Polyangiales; family Labilitrichaceae; genus Labilithrix; species Labilithrix sp. The sequence goes on from JAHBWE010000002.1 coordinate 437,272, forward strand.
ACGAGGGTCCCCTCGCGCGCCGCAGCCGGCGACGAAAAGAGGAGGGCGGCGACGGCCCATGGTGCTGCTCTGCGCATCGTAGTCCTCTACTGGTTGAATGAGTAGATGACTGTGCGAGGGGCGTGCCACCGCGCCGCGCGTGGGATTTCACGCGGTTGGAGGCGCGGAGAGAACGCGCGGTCACTTCCGGCGGAGTCGACGGAACGACACGGACGCGGCGAAGAGGAGCGAGAGCATGATCACGATCGCCGCGCCCTCGGGCCATTCGAGCTTGTGCGCGGCGAAGAAGCCGATCGACACGCTGAGGACGCCCACGAGCATCGCCCAGCGGACGACGCCGCCGAGCGTGCGGCCGAGCACGCGGCCGGCGGCGGACGGGATGACGAGGAACGCGCTCACGAGGACGACGCCGGCGAGCCGGATCGCCGCGACGACGACGGCGGCGAGGAGGGCGAGGAGCGCGCTCTCGAGCCACGCGACCTCGATCCCGGAGAGCCGCGCGAGCTCCTCGTCGAACGTCGCGTAGGCGAGGCGCGTCCACGCGAAAGCCACGAATCCGACGGTAATCACGGCAATCGCGAGCACGGTCCACAGGTCGTCGCCGCCGACCATGAGGATGTTGCCGAAGAGGAGCTGCTCCGGATCGAAGGTCGTCTCCGTGCGGGTCGCCTTCTTCAGGAGGACGATGCCGACCGCGAAGCAGACCGCGAAGAGGATCGCCATCGCGACGTCGGAGCGCATCTCGCCGCGCCGGCGGAGCGCGCCGATCGCCATCGCCGCGAGCGCGGTGAACGGGATCGCGACGAGGAGCGGCGCCTTGAAGCCGAGGAACATCCCGAGCGCGATGCCGCCGAAGGCCGCGTGCGAGAGCCCGTCGCCGAGGTACGCGAGGCCGCGCGCGGTGACGAGCACGCCGAGGAGCGCGAGGAGCGCGGCGAGGACCGAGCCCGCGAGGAGCGCTCGCTGGAAGATGGGGATCGCCAGGTACCCGATGCCGAACGTGCCGAGATCCAAGGCGCACGAAGCTACCTGTAGGCGAGACGACTTGCTACGCTCTCCGCCCAGAGGTCCGGATGCGTCCTTCGCTTGTCTCCCGCTATTTTACGGCGCTCGCGTTCGCCGTGCTCCTGGTCGTGGCGCTCGCGTCGGGCTGCGGGCGTTCGAGCCTCGAGCTGGAGTCGCTCGACGGCGGCACGACCAGCAGCACGAGCAGCAGCAGCGGCGTCGTCCCCGGCGGCTGCAACCCGTCGACCTGCTCGAACGGCTGCTGCGACTCGAACGGCGTGTGCCAGACCGGCCGCAACGTGCGGTCGTGCGGCTCGATCGGCGGCGCGTGCACGGACTGCCTCGCGGCGGGCTTCGACACCTGCACGAGCGCGCGCGTGTGCGGGCGGAGCGATCCCGCGTGCGGTCCCGCGACGTGCGCGGGCTGCTGCGAGATCGACGGCGCCGGCAACCGGCAGTGCCTCAGCGGCACCGAGAGCACGGCCTGCGGGCGCGGCGGCGCGAGCTGCCGCAACTGCGAGGACGACGGGCGCGCGTGCGACCTCTCCACGCGCTCGTGCGGGACCACGCGCTGCGACGCCACCAACTGCAACGGCTGCTGCGTCGGCGATCTCTGTCTGCCCGGCAACTCGTCGCTCGCGTGCGGCGCGAACGGCGGGCAGTGCGGGCGCTGCGCGGCGGGCCAGGTCTGCCGCGTGACGAGCGGCGGCGGCGGGCGCTGCGAAGGCGTCTCCACCTGTGGTCCCGCGAACTGCGCCGGCTGCTGCACCGCGACCGGCCAGTGCCGCACCGGCGACGGCAGCGCGGCGTGCGGGAGCTTCGGGCAGCGCTGCGATCAGTGCGACCCGAACGAGCTCTGCACGCCGGACGGCTTCTCGGGCGCGCGCACGTGCCGGCCGATCGAGACGTGCGGCCCCGCGAACTGCGCGGGCTGCTGCTTCGGCAACACGTGCATCCTCGCGACGAACGAGGACTTCTGCGGGGCGCGGGGCCAGCAGTGTCAGTTCTGCGGGCCGGGCCAGGTGTGCAACACCGCCGGCGGCTTCTGCGAGCAGCCGGCGACCTGCAACGCGTTCACGTGCTTCGGCTGCTGCATCGGTGACATCTGCGCGATCGGCTCGCAGAACACCGCCTGCGGGTTCAACGGCCAGCAGTGCCAGAACTGCACGATCCAAGGGCCGGGCCTGACCTGCCAGAGCGGCAGCTGCCAGCCTCCGTCGTGCGGGCCGGCGACGTGTCCGTTCGGCTGCTGCCTCGGCAACACGTGCGTGAGCGGCACCCAAGATCAGGCGTGCGGCGGCGGCCCGTTCTTCCCGATTCCGGACGGCGGCATCGGCGGCGGCGGGCAGGCGTGTCGGGACTGCACGCTCACGGGGCAGACGTGCGCCGGCCAGCAGTGCGTCACGGCCTGCGGCCCCGCGAACTGCAACGGCTGCTGCAACGGGGGCGTGTGCGTCAGCGGCATCGCGAACAACGCGTGCGGCGCGGGTGGCGTCTCGTGCAACAACTGCACGGCCAACGGCTCCTTCTGCAACGGCCTCGTCGTTCCGCGCCGCTGCAACAGCGACCAGACGACGTGCCCGGCTCCGTACGGCGCGTGCCCGGCCGGCCTGATGACCGACGTGACGCCCGAGTTTCAGGGCGTCTGCAACGACGCGCAGCTCGACGCGATTTCGGCGGCGTGCGCCGACAACCCGACCGGCGCGATCTGCCAGACCGCGCTCCTCGGCGTGCCGAGCAGCTGCCGCAGCTGCGTCTCGCGCTTCAACCATCCGTTCGCGCGGAACACGGGCCTCTTCGCGTGCGCGGCGTCGATCCCCGACGCGGTGGGCAACTTCATGCCGGACAGCTGCCGCCGCAGCCTCGGCTGTTCGACCGACTGCGCGTCCGGCAGCTGCCAGCAGTGCACGACCGCGACGCAGACGCAGTGCTTCTCGCTCGTGAACGGCGTCGGCGGCCAGTGCCGCACGTTCGCGAACGCCACCACCTGCGCGAACAGCCGGCTCGCGACCGGTCAGCTCTGCAGCCAGTTCTCGTACTCCGACTACGGCGCGTGGCTCCGCTCGATCACGGAGCACTTCTGCGGCGACGGGCTCTGAGGCCGTTCGATGCCGGAGAGCGTGCTCGTCACGGGCTTCCCGTCGTTCGTCGCGCGCAAGATGGTGGAGGAGCTCGTGCGCGAGCCCGACGTCGTCGTCCACGCGATCGTGCGGACGAAGTCGCTCGAGGAGGCGCGCGCCGCGCTCGACGTCCTCCCGCTCGCCGAGCGCCGGCGCGTCGACGTGATCGAGGGCGACGCGGCCGCGATCGACCTCGGGCTCTCCGGCGCGGAGATGCGCGAGCTGCTCCCGAAGATCGACGTCATCCATCACCTCGCCCAGGTCTCGTACATGGGCGCGGAGGCGGAGCTCGCGACGCACGTGAACGTCGGCGGCGCGCGCGAGATCCTCGAGATCGCCGCGCTCTGCCCGAAGCTCTCGTGCCTCGTCTATCACTCGACGGCGCAGGTCTCCGGCGATCGCACCGGCCTCGTCCTCGAGGACGACCTCGACAAGGGGCAGGTGTTCAAGAACCCGGTCGAGGAGACGATGGCGCGCGGCGAGCGCATCGTGCGCTCGAAGATGGGAAAAGTTCCGATCGCGATCGTGCGCCCGACCATCGTCGTCGGCGACTCGAAGACGGGGGAGGTCGATCGCTTCGACGGGCCCTACTTCCTCATCTTGCTCCTCGTCACGTCGCCGCCCGACATCCCGCTCCCGCTCCCGGGGCGAGGGGACGCGCCGCTCAACCTCGTCCCGGTCGATTATTACGTCCGCGCCGCGCGGGCGATCGGGCGCGATCCGCGCGCGCCGGGGCGCACGTTCCACGTCGGCGATCCCGCGCCGATCACCGCGCGCCGCGTCTTCGACCTCGTCGCCGCCGCCGGCGGGCGCCGCAGCACGCGCGGCTTCATCCCCGCGAACATCACGAAGGCGCTCCTCCGCACGCCGGGGCTCGACCGCGTCGCGAAGAGCCCGCGCGCGTTCCTCGACGCGCTCGCGACGCCGGTGACGTACAGCTTCGCCCACACGACCGAGCTCCTCGCCGGGACGGACATCCGCTGTCCGCCGTTCGAGAGCTACGTCGAGGGCCTCGTCGAGTACGTGCAGCAGCGGCTCCGCGAGAAGCGCGCGCGCGATCGCTCGAGCGGCGAGATCGAGGATCCTCTCGGATGAATCCCAACGCCGGAATGGCGGTGCGACGCATCGTTGTTCGCGCCAAAGACGTCGTTTTCGTCAAAGGTGTGGTCGAGGCCCACGACGGCCTCGCGCACGTGTTCGCCGAGAGCGGCGGCGACCTCACCCTCGCGTCGGCGCCCGATCGCGAGGCGGAGCTCGACGAGCTCGCGCGCGACCTCGCCCGCGAGCTCGACGGGATCGTGTCGTGAGGGACGTCGTCATCGTCGGCGGCGGCCCCGCGGGCGCGAGCACCGCGCTCCACCTCGTGCGCAAGGAGAAGCTCGAGCCCTCCCGCGTCGTCGTCCTCGACAAGGCGCGCTTCCCGCGCGACAAGCCGTGCGCGGGCGCGGTGAGCCAGCTCGGCCTCGAGGTCCTCGCCGCGATCGGGATCGATCCGAGCTCGCCGCGCGTCGTCATGCGCGGCGTCCGCGTGCTCGACGGCGGCGCGGTCGGGGAGACGATCGCCCCGATGGGCGCGTGCTTCCGGCGCACCGAATTCGACGCCGAGCTCCTCCGCGCGGCGGAGGCGGACGGGGTGGAGGTCCGCGAGGGCGAGGGGATCGGCGCCCTCGCGCGGAGCGGCGACGGCTGGAACGTCGAGACGACGGCGGGCGCGACGATCGCGGCGCGCTTCGTCGCCGCCGCCGACGGCGCGGGGAGCACGACGCGGAAGCTCCTCGACCTGCGCGAGCCCGATCGCAAGGGCCACCTCTACGTCCTCGACACCGATCCGACCGACGCCGACGCGGGCGTGAAGCGCGGCCTCGTCGACTTCGATCTCTCGATCCTCGAGGACGGCGTCGCCGGCTACTACTGGGACTTCCCCACGCCGCTCGACGGCAAGGAGGCGGTGAGCCGCGGCATCTACGACGCGAACCTCACGAAGGACGGCGCGGGGAGGGCGAAGGAGGTGCTCGCGCGCTCGCTCGCGAAGCGCGGCGTCGACATCGCGAAGGTGAAGCTCCGCCCGTTCAGCACGCGCCCCTACGTCGCGGGCTCGCAGGCGTGGGTGCGCGGCCTCGTCCTCGTCGGCGAGGCGTGCGGGATCGATCAGACGACGGGGGAGGGGATCGCGCAGGCGATCGAGATGGGCCGCATCGCGGCGAAGCACCTCGCGCGCGCCGTCGCGACCAAGAACGGCGATTTCGGCGCCTACGCGCGGGAGGTCCGCACGTCGACGACGGGCCGCCACCTCCTCCAGAGCGCGTGGATGGCGCGCCGGGTCTACGCCCGGATCGGCTCCCCGGCGCGGCGCTACCTCCTCCGCTCGAGCTACGCGCGCGAGATGGCGGTGCGCTGGTACCGCGGCGAGCGGCTCCCCCCCGCGACCATCCTCCGCCTCGGCGCGGGCCTCACGGCGTCGCTCTTGTCGTAGGATCGCGCGATGCCTTCGCACCACCAGAAGAAGCTCGAGAAGAAGAAGAAGCAGCGGCTCGCGGCGCAGAAGGCGGCGCGGAAGGAGCTCGCGCCGATGTCGGCGGCGGCGCTGATGCGCGTCGCGGCGGAGCTGCCGGTCGAGGCGGCGTACATGACGAGCGGGTGGCGGACGAAGGAGCCGAAGCCCGTCACGGTGGTGCTCACGCGCCTCGTCCCGGGGCAAGGGATCCTCGTCGCGTGCGCGATGGTCGACCGCACGTGCCTCGGGGTGAAGGACGGCTTCGCGAAGCTCGTGCTCTCGCGCGAGGAGCTCCACGGCATGTTCGATCAGATCGAGACGGCGTACGCCGAGGACGACGTCGAGGACGTGCCGCTCCTCGAGGCGCAGTCCGTCGTCTACCACGCGATCGACTACGCCCGCTCCCTCGGCTTCGAGCCGCACAAGGACTTCCCCGAGCTCCTCTTCGGCCCCCGCCCCGAGACCCTCCTCGACACCCCGCTCGCGAAGCCGAAGGCCCCGATCTACATCGCAGGCCCGAACGACGACCAAGCCCGCATCCTCGCGAAGCTCGAAGCCGCGCGCCCGCGCTGACTTTCTTGTTCGAGAGGGCTCTGCCCTCTCGAGCTCTCCCGCCGGGTGCCTTCGCGCGAAGACGCGCTCAGCGCCCCCGGACCCCCCGAGAGGGGAACCGCGGAGTTCGACCACGCTCGGTGGGCACCTGATCTGAGCGCGACCTACGAAGCGTCATCGTCGGTCTGCAGCTGCGGGTGGATCGTCGGGGTGCTCGAGTCGACATCGAGGATGCTGAGGCGCGAGGCGGAGTCGCGGAGGCTCGGGAGGAGCTCGCTCGGGGTCGACTCGCCCGTCGGCGGGGGCGGGAGGCTCGAGACGCCGCTGTGGCCGAGCGCCTGCTTGTGATCGAGGAAGCGCAGGGTGCCGGGGCCGCTCGTGCGCTCGAGGACGCTCTTGAGATCGCCGGGGAGGGGAGCCTCGATGATGAGGCGGTTGCCCGTGTTCGGGTGCGTGAGCTCGAGGCGGACGCAGTGGAGGAACGTGCGATCGAGGACGTTCTTCTCCTCGAAGAAGCGGTTCGTCGGCGCGTGGCCGTAGCGATCGTCGCCGAGGATCGGGTGGCCGATCGCGGCGAGGTGGCGGCGGATCTGGTGCGTGCGCCCCTGCTCCGGGACGACGCGGAGGACGGAGTGGCCGCTCGCGACCGCGAGGCGGCGGTAGCGGGTGCGTGCAGAGTACATCTTGCCGTCCTCGCGGAGGTCGCGCGTGATCGCGCCCTTGCTCGGCGTGATGCCGCGCGCGCCGGCGAGGTAGATCTTCCGCGCGCTCTCGTGCTGGAGCGCGGCTTGCCACTTCGGCGCGTCGGCGGCGCGGCGCGCGAAGAGGACGAGGCCGCTCGTGCCGACGTCGATCCGGTTGACCGGCACCGCGTCGCCCGCGTCGGCGAGCTTCTTCGCCCGCGCGACGAGCGAGGTGACGTACTCGCCTTGCGGCGTCGTCGGCTCGTGCGCGCCCTTCTCGACGACGAAGACCTCGTCGTCCTCCCACAGCACCTTCGGCGCGACGAGCCCGGTCCGGCGGAGGAGCGCGATCGTCTCGACCTCGTCCGTGAGCGGGATCATGTCGAGCGGACGGACCGACGCGACGCTGTAGCCGAGGCGCGTGAAGTGATCGAGGTCGCGCGCGAGCGTGTCGGGATCGCACGAGACGTACGCGACGGCGGGGAGCTCGAGCCGCGCGAGGAGCTCGCGGGCGAGCGCGCTCGTCCCGCGCCGCGGCGGGTTCACGACCGCGCCCTCGAAGGTCTGCTTCTGCTCCGCGAACCGGCGGAGCGCGGAGGCCACGTCGCCCGCCTCGCCGCGGACGGAGAGCCCCGCCTTCTTCGCGGTGTCGTTGACCTGCGCGACCGCGGGCGCGAACGACTCGACGAGCTGCACGTCGGCGCCCGCGCCGGCGAGGGCGAGCGCGATCGCGCCGGAGCCTCCGTAGAGATCGAGGACCCGCGGCCGCTTCGGCGCCTTGCCGATGCCGAGCACCTCGATGATCGTCTTGTGTACGCGCTCGGCCTGGCCGCGGTGCGCCTGGACGAAGGAGCCGTACGTCGCCTCGTGCGTCGCGCCGCCGATCTGGTCGGGCGCGGACGCGGCGCCGTGGACGACGACGGTCTCGCTCCCGAGGATCTGCGGCGAGTCCCCTTCGTGGAAGTTCAGCGCGACGCCGAGCACGCGCGGCTCCGCCCGCATCAGCTCCTCCGCGGCGGCGGCGTAGACCGCGCGATCGTGCGCGCGGTCGCGCTGGACGACGAGCGTGACGAGCACGTGCTCGCCGCCTCGACCTCGCACCTCGCGGAGGTCCACCGCGCGGAGCGAGCCGCCGCTGTCGATCGGCGCGAGCGGCCCCTTCGCCGCTTCGTCCGCCTTGATGCGCTCGCGGAGGAGCGCGGCGACGACGGAGACCACGCTCGCGACGACGCGGCACGACGGGATGTCGACGACCTGGTGGCCGCCGCCCTTCGCGTAGAGACCGAGCTTGCCGCCCGGCGCGACGATCATCTTGGCGCGCGAGCGGTACTCGACGACGGGCTCGGCGGGCTGGACCGGCTCGGTGTAGACGAGCTCGAGCGCGGGGTAACGCGAGAGCGATTGCACGACGCGGCCGCGCTTGAGCGCGAGCTGCTCTCCGTACGGCAGCGCGATGACGGGGCAGCCGCCGCAGCGATCGGCGTGGACGCAGGTGATGCGCTGCGCGTCGTCGGACGACGATCCGAGGCCTCCGATGAGTCGCTCGCTGGGCTGCATCCGAGTGTATGAGGATACACCGCGCGATCGGCTTCGCGATGGCCTTCGATCAGAACTGGACGCGCGAGGCGACCATCGCGCTCCACAGCACGTTCTGCGGGAGCTGGTTGTCGATGTCGTAACGGATGAGCGTGGTCGCGGAGACCTCCGCCGCGAGCTGGATGCGGCGGGTGACGCGCATCTCGAAGCCGCTCCCGAGCTGACCCGCGACCTCGACCATCCGATCGAGCGCGACGTAACGCGTGTCGACGCGCCACTGCCCGAAGCCGAGCTGCATGAACGGCGTGAAGCGCGCGTTGTTCAGGCGCACGCGCGCGACGACCATTCGCGTCGACGCGGCGAGGCGCATGTTCTCGGTGAACCCCATCTTGTCGCCGATGAGGCGCGTCGAGCTGGTCCAGTCGCGCGCGACGAGCGTGACCTTCGGCGCGACGCCGAACCACGCGTTGCCCATGTTCTGCGGGCTCGGGTCGCCGTCGGCCGGGAGGGCGTGCGAGGTGCGCTTCGGCTCGAGCTTGAGCTGCGGGCTCTCGGCTGCCTTGGTCGATCCGGTGCGGACCCAGTGATCGGCCTCGCCGAGGACCTTCATCCAGTCGACCTTCGGCGCCGCTTCGGCGGGGGGCGCCGTGAGCGTCGTCACGGCGAGGGCGGCGGCCGCCGCGGTGGTCTTTCCAAGCTGCTTGAGCGACACCTTCATCCGAACGCGTCGTGACCTCAGCAAGCGATATGCCCGCGCTCGCCGTTGCTCGATTCGTGACGATTCGACACAAAACCGATCGCGCGCACATGTAGGCGGCTTCGATTCGGGTCCTTTTTCCACTGTCACGGTGCGGACAGCGGACATCACTGGTCTCTCGATTCCTCAGCGGTGTGGGACGGAGTTGCTCCGCCGGTGGGGCGAAACCGCCGTCGTCGTCGGTCGTACTGGTGGGGCGATGCTGGTAGAAGGCGGCCCGTGTCCGAGCGCCCCCATGCCGATCTCGACGCGGCGATGGACCGCTACGCCCGCGGGGACGACGCGGCGTTCGGCGAGGTCTACGACAAGCTCGCGCCGCGCCTCCTCGGGTACCTGCTCCGCCACACGCGCGATCGCGCGCGCGCCGAGGACGTCGTCCAGCAGACGATGCTCCGCATCCATCGCGCGCGGGGCCGCTTCCTCCCCGGCGCCGAGGTGATGCCGTGGGCCTTCGCGATCGCGCGCCGGCTGCTCGTCGACTCCCACCGGCGCGGAGGTCGTGAGGTGCTCGCTCCTTCGAACGACGACGACGGCGCGGACCTCCTCGTCGCGCTCGACGCGGGCGCGGACGAGATCGCGATCGCGAAGGAGACCGCGAAGAAGATCGCGGCCGAGCTCCAGCGCCTCCCCGAGAACCAGCGCGTGGCGTTCGAGCTGATCAAGCAGGAAGGGATGAGCGTCGCCGAGGCGGCGCAGGTCCTCGGCACCACCGTGGCGGCGGTGAAGCTCCGCGCGCATCGCGCCTACGAGGCGCTGCGCGAGGTGCTGCAGCGAGGGAAGGAGACATGAGCACGCTCCGCGAACGTATCCTCGCCGAGGCGGCGCGGACGCCGGCCCCCACCCGCAGCGAGTGGCGGCGTCGCGTCGTGATCGTCGCCGTCCTCGGCGCGCTCGCGACGACGGCGCTCTTCTTCGTGATGGGCGGCTTCGCGCGCGGGACGCGGCCGAGCGAGCTCGTCGCCTTCACCGCCGGCCTCGGCCTCTTCTCCGCCCTCGTGATGACGCGCGTCGCGACCGGGAGCGGCGGCTCGATGCTCGGCCGTCCGCGTCCGCACCTCGTCCTCGCGTGCGTCGCGCTCGCGCCGGTGCTCGCGTGCGTCGCGCTCGCGGCGCCGATGCTCTGGCCCGAGCACGCGAACGAGGAGGTCGCGCTGCGCACGCACGTCGGCTGCGCGGCGATCACGCTGGTGCAGGGAGCGCTGCCGCTCGTCGTCCTCCTCTTGCCGCGTCGCGCGAGCGACCCCATCCACCCCGCCGTCACCGGCGCGGCGCTGGGCATGACGGCGGGGGCGTGGACCGCGATGATGGCCTACCTCCGCTGTCCGCACGTCCCGGCGGCGCACTGCATCATCGCGCACGTCGTCCCGACGCTGGCGCTCACCGCGCTCGGCGCCGTCCTCGGGCGGTTTCTCCTTCGCGTTCGTTGAAGCGAGCAGATACGCTCATAACGATGCGCACGACTCTCACCGTCGTACCTCTCGCGCTCGCGCTCGGCTGCGGCTGCGGCCACGGGCCTTCGAACGTCTCGTTCATGAGCAACGAGCAACCGTCGTCGCAGGGCGCTCCGAACACGGCGCTCGCGCGGTCGCAGGGGCACGTCGAGAACCCGAACGGCGGCGCGGTCGCGGACCTCGGCGAGGACGAGCAGGTCGAGCCGGAGCATCCGGCGGCGGAGACGAAGCAGGAGCGCGCGCTCGTCCACATCCACGCGCCGGAGGGCCGCGTCTGCTCCGGCGTCGTCCTCGGCCCGAAGCTCATCGCGACCGCGCAGCGCTGCTTGAAGGGCCTCGAGCGCGGCGTGAACGTGCTCGGCGCGGGGGCGGACAAGGAGCTCCGCGTCGAGGTCGCGTCGAGCACGTTGACGTGGACGAACCGCAAGGGCCGCTACGTCGTGCTCCCGCAGTGCGACGAGAGCGAGCTCGACGTCGGGATCATCGTGCTCGACGACGTGGTGCCGCCGCTCGCGTCGCCGCTCCGGATCGTGAGCGCGCCCGACACGGGCGGCCGCGTGCAGGCCCTCGGCTTCGGCCGCTGCAAGGGCAGCAGCAAGGTGATGAAGGAGCGCACGGGCCTCGTCCGCTTCCGCGACTCGCAGACGGTGACGATCGACGTCACGCTCTGCAAGGGCGACCGCGGCGGCCCCGTCGTCGACGGCCGCGACGCCGAGGTCATCGGCCTCATCTCCCACCGCGACGATCCGGAGGGTTCCCCGAACCACACCGCCACCATCGCCCGCCTCGACACGGTCTCGGCCCTGCGCCTGAAGGAACAAGCCCAGCTCCTCGCCGAAGGCGGCGACACCGCAAAGGTGCAAGCGGTCGCCTGCCGCTGACCCGGTTCAAGCGGCCGGATACGCCGCGCCGCCGCTCCCGAGGTTCGCCTCGAGGAACACGAGCGCGCGTTCGAGGCTTCCGAACCACGGTAGCCCCTTCGTCCGCACGACGTCGAAGTCGACCATGCGTGTGAGCGGGAGTTGATCTACCGTGGGCTTGTAGCGGCGCCCGCGAGGCATCTGGCTCGTGAGCCATTCCTTCACGCCGCGCCTCGCCTCGAAGTCTCCTTCGTAGCGCGCCTCCGGTAGGAGGCCGGGGCGTCCGTCGAGCGCACGTCCGGCCATGAGCTCGATGCATGGCAAGAACAACGATTCGTATTCGCGGTAAGCCAACACCGCCGCAGAGGGGAAGGGCAGGCCTTGGGCTCGGAGTTTGTCGCCGAGCGGAGGCGCATCACGCTTCGGGCATCCGTCTTCGTCGTCGCGGAGGAGGACGAGCGCCTTGGCGTCCTTCTTCGGGCGGACGAGCTCGAGGTGACGGACTACGTTCTCGTCGCTGCTGATGCCGGGGACGCGGATCGGTGACGCGAAGGGCAGGAGCGTCGGAGCGCGCTCCTGCGCGAGGCGGGAGAGGAGGTTCGTCACCGCGTCGGTCTCGCCGTGGCCCTCGACGAGCACGTACGTTCGCACTACTCGGCTCCGAGTGGCAACGCGAGTTGCTGCGGGCGGAGTCCTTCCGAGCGCATGACGTCTCCGAGCGAGAAGAGGCCTCGCGTCACGACGTCACGCTGTGCCTCGTCGAGCTCTTCGACTCGCGTCTCGTCGTCGACGCGCGTGACGACACGTACCTCCTCGGCGGAGAGGAGCGACAAGAGGTCGGGGCTGTGCGTCGTCAGCACGACTTGGCCGCGGAGGGCTCCCTCGCGGATGTAGTCGTGAAGGAGGCGTAGCGCGCCTGGATGAACCGTGAGCTCCGGCTCTTCGATCGCGATGAGCTCCGGTCGCGGCTCCTGGAGCAAGGCCGTCATCATCCCGGCGACGCGCAGCGTCCCGTCCGACTCCTGGGCGGCATCGAACCACTGCTTCCGCTTCGCGCCGGCGTCGCGCTCGTGCTTGAACTGCAAGACGAGGAAGCCCGCGACCGGCTCGAACTTCACGTCGGCGAGGTCGCCGGTGAGCTTCCGCAGGACGGTGAGGAGGTCGGGCTTCCAGGACGCTTCGGGCTGGTCCTTGAGGATCGAGACCCAGTTCGTTCCCTGCCGGTCCATCGGACGTCGCGGGTCGTACTTCTGCGGAGTCCGAAGCGCGTCGGGGAAGATGCTGTAGCTCGCGATCGATCGGAGGCTTTGCGCGAGCGGCGCGAACCTCGCTTCGCCGGCGAGGGCGGTCAAGGCGAGCGCGGTAGGCTCGACGACGAGGTTCAGGTTCGCCGGCCCCGTGAACTGGCCGTTCTCGACGACGAAGGTGGCACCACGCTCGATCGAGGCCAGCTCACGCTTCACGCGGTACTCGCCCGCTCGTTCGCCGGCGAGGACGACCTCGTATGTTCCGCGGACGTCCTCGCGTTCGATCTCGACGCCGATCGTCACGTCGTAGGGACGACCGCCCGATCCCGCGTGCCGAATCGCGCCGATGCCGCTGCGCTTGGTGATGGCGCCTTCGAGGCCGAGGTGCATGCAGTCTGCGAGGAACACGAGCGCGTCGATCGTGTTGCTCTTGCCGGCCCCGTTCTGGCCGACGAGCACGGTCAAGGGACCGAAGTCGATCGTGACGTCGTTGCCCAGGCTGCGAAAGCGCGAGACCTTGAGGCGCTTGATCATGCGATTCTCCGCGCGAGAGCATAGCCTGGCAGGGCGACGGCGGCTCGGTCCTCCGTTGTCGCATAGAGCGAGTAGTCTGCGAGATCCTCCGGCGCCCGAGCCATGCACGACACCCCGTCCACGCGCTCCGTTCTCACCGTCCTCACCAAGCTGCGCTTGCTCGAGCTCGCCCGCGATCTCGAGGTGGCGGTCCCGGCGGGCAAGAAGGAGCTTCAGGTCGACGGGCTCCTCGCGTCGGGTCGGCTCGCGTTTCGCGGGATCGTCGAGCGCCTCGGGCGCGACGAGCTCCGCGCGGTGTGCGCCGCGCACGGTCTCTCGGCGTCGTCGCGCTCGCGCACCGAGCTCGCGGGCTCGCTCTTGGAGGCGCACGGCAACGTCGACACGGTGCCGCCGAAGCCGCTCTTCGCGAGCCGAGCCGAGGAGCGCTGGCTCCCGCGCGAGCGCGACATCGTCCTCGTACGGCGCCGCCAGTGGCTCGTGGAGCGCGTCGCGCGCGGCGGCGAGGACGAGGCGACGCGCGTGTCGCTCGTGTGCCTCGACGACGACAACGCGGGGCAGACGCTCGACGTCCTCTGGGAGATCGAGCTCGGCGCGCAGGTGATTCAGCCCGAGACGAAGGGGCTCGGCGAGGTCTCCGGCTTCGATTCGCCGCACGCGTTCGGGTCCTACCTCCTCGCGCTGCGCTGGAACCTCGTCACCGCGACCGACGCGCGCCTCTTCCAGTCGCCGTTTCGGGCCGGCATCAAGATCCTGACCCACCAGCTCACGCCGCTCCGCAAGGCGCTCGCGCTCCCACGCGCGAACCTCTTTATCGCGGATGACGTTGGATTGGGTAAAACCATCGAAGCCGGTCTCGTGCTCTCCGAGCTCGTGCTCCGGCAGCGCGTCGATTTCGCGCTCATCGTGTGCCCCGCGTCGGTGGCCGTGCAGTGGCAGGGCGAGATGGAGCGGCGGTTCGGCCTTCGCTTCGAGATCTTCTCGCGCGCGTTCGTCGCCGCGAGCCATCGCGAGCGCGGGTTCGCGGTGCCGCCGTGGAGCACGTTCCACCGCTTCATCATCACGTACCAGACGTTGCGGCGTCCGGAGTACCTCGAGCCTCTCCTGCAACAGCTCGGAGAGCGCGCGCGCAAGTCGCTCCTGATCCTCGACGAGGCGCACTCGGCCGCGCCGGCGACGGCGAGCGCTTACGCGGTCGACTCGAACACGACGAAGGTGGTTCGCGAGCTCGCGCGCCGGTTCGACAACCGCCTCTTCCTCTCCGCGACGCCGCACAACGGCCACTCGAACTCCTTCGCCGCGCTGCTCGAGATCCTCGACCCGCAGCGGTTCACGCGGACGCGTTCTCCCGGCGATCCCTCGGCGCTCGAGCCGGTCATGGTGCGCCGCCTCAAGTCGGATCTCCGCGCCCTCCCGAACACGGGGAGCTTCCCGGAGCGCCGGGTCGTCCGCCTCGCGGTGGGCAGCCCCGATACTCCCGAGGTCGTCCTCTCGTCGATGCTCGCGGAGTACACGGAGCTCGTCGCGCCCGAGCGCGGGCGCGGGCGCCTCGTCTTCGTGAACCTGCAGAAGCGGCTCCTCTCCAGCATCGCCGCCTTCGCGAGCACCCTCGAGGTCCACGCGGAGAGCGCGACGGGGAAGAAGGTCGTGGCGCTCGGCGCGGAGGACGAGCCTGGCGAGGACGAGCGCGACGACGAACCGTACGGCGAGGACGACGAGACCGAGAACGCGCGCCTCGCGAGCGAGGTGCGCCAGGCGACACGAGCGCTCGGAGAGCGCGCCGCGGGCGAGCGTCCGCGCGAGCTCCTCGCGTCGATGCGCGCGCTCGCGGGCACGCACGCCCGCGCGCCCGACGAGAAGATGAAGGCGCTCCGCACGTGGATCGCCGAGCACCAGTGCGCGGCGGTCGCGCTCGATCCCGAGGCGCGGCGGAAGGCGCCTGCCACGGCGCGGCGGTGGACGGACACGCGCGTCATCGTGTTCACCGAGTACGCCGATACGAAGAACGCGATCGTGCGCTACCTGCGCGCCGCCGCGGACGGCACCGACGGCGGGGAGGACCGCGTCCTCGAGCTCGCGGGCGGGATCGGCGACGAGCGGCGCGACGCGATCCAGCGGGCCTTCAACGGCCCGCCCGCCGAGCACCCCGTCCGCGTCCTCGTCTGCACCGACGCGGCGCGCGAGGGCCTGAACCTCCAAGCGTACTGCGCCGACCTGTTTCACGTCGACGTTCCTTGGAACCCGGGGCGGATGGAGCAGCGGAACGGACGCATCGATCGCACGCTCCAGCCGGCGGAGACCGTGCGCTGTCACTACTTCGTCTACCCCGATCGCGCGGAGGACCGCGTCCTCGAGGTCCTCGTCGAGAAGGTGCAGACGATCGAGAAGGAGCTCGGCTCCCTCGGCGCGGTCATCGCGGAGGAGCTCGGCACGACGCTCGCGCGCGGCATCGGCAAAGGCACGCGCGAGGCGCTCGACGCGGCCGGGAGCCCGGCGCGACGATCGAAGATCCGCGCCGAGCTCGAGAGCGCGCGCGGGATCGATCGCCTGCGCGCCGAGATCGACGAGGCGGGCTCCATCCTCAAGAGCTCGCGGAAGCTGCTCGCGTTCCAGCCCGAGCTGCTCCGTCGCGTGCTCGACGAGGGGCTCGCCCTCGCGGGGGCCGGTCCGCTCACGCCTCTCCCGGCGGAGGGGGACGGCCCGGCGCGCTTCGCGCTCCCGGAGCTGCCGGAGTCGTGGACGCCGGTCGTCGACGGCATGCGTCCGGCGCGCGGCGCGGACGAGCCGGAGCACGTCTGGCGGAGGCGTCCACCTCGGCCGGTGGTGCTCGAGGCCCCGGAGGTGTGGAGCGACAGCACGGTGCACGTCCACCTCGAGCACCCGTTCGTGCAGCGCATCCTCACGCGGTTCCGGGCGCAGGGCTTCTCTGCGCACGATCTCTCGCGCGTCACCGTCTTGCCGACGCGCGCCGACGACGAGGTGCGCGCGGTCGCGATCGGACGCCTCTCGCTCTTCGGTCCACGCGCGACGCGCCTTCACGACGAGCTCGTCGTCGTCGCCGCGCCCTGGTTCGAGTCCGCGCGCGACGGACACCTCGTGCCGCGCTCGGCGAAGGAGGACGCCGAGGCGGTGCGTGACATCGAGTCCGCGCTGCTCGCGCTGCCGGCGGGGAGATCGAAGAAGCACGAGGCGCTCGAGCGCTCGCTCGTCCCGCACGCGGCGAAGGACTTCGCCGCCCTATGGCGCTTCGTGACGGAGGAGGCCGACGCACGCGCGCTCGCCGCGGAGCAGAAGCTCAAGGCGCGCGCGCGGGAAGAGGCGACCGCGCTCTCGAAGATCCTGGAGGCGCAGCGGACGACGCTCGAGCGCGAGCTCGCGGGGCGGCAGCTCACGCTCGATCTCGCGCCGGGGGATCGCGACGCGGAGAAGCAGCGGGATCAATGGGAGGCCGATCGACGGCACCTCGAGCGGCGGCGGCGCGAGCTCGAGAAGGAGCGGGAGGAGGAGCCGCGCGCGCTGGAGGCGCTCTACGCGGTGGCGAGGAGACGTCTCGTGCCCGTCGGTCTCGTGTATCTGTGGCCGGAGACGCGCGGATGAGCACGACGGAGCGACGTTTCCACGAGACGTGGATGGGCATGGTCCAGCCGATCGAGGGCCTCGTCGTGAGCGTGCCGGTCCTCGTCGACGCGGACATCGCCGCGAGGAGACCGCCCGAGCTCCACGAGCGCTTCCGCGCGGAGCACGTCGTGACGCGCGACGGCGGGACGCCGGAGCTCGCGAGCGTGCGCGCCTTCGTCGAGGACGCCCTCGAGCTCGGCGCCGATCTCCGCGACGACGATCCGCCGGAGGACCTCGCGGTGTACCTCCCGGAGGGCAGCGAGACCATCCGCGCGACGTGGGCGCTCCGTCGTCCCGAGGTCGTGGCGGGAGCGTGCCACGAGCGTTACCAGCTCCTCGCGTGGGAGCTGCCGTCGTCGATCGAGCTCGATCGTCCCGACGAGCGCGCTGGGGTCTGGGCGTACCCGCCGCGCGCGAAGATGGATCGCCTCCTCCGCGCCACCGGCGTGCCGATCGGGCTCCTCACGAACGGGCGCGTCGTGCGCCTCGTCTACGCCCCTCCGGGCGAGTCGACGGGGGCGATCACGTTCCGCGTCGCCGACATGGCGAAGGTCGACGGGCGGCCGATCCTCGATGCGCTCGTGATGTTGCTCCACGCGCGTCGCTTCGAGGGCGCCGGCGCGGGGCGCTCGCTGCCGGAGCTCCTCGCCGCGAGCCGCAGGATGCAGGCGGAGGTGAGCCGCGAGCTCGAGGCGCAGGTGAAGGCCGCGCTCGAGCGCCTGCTCCGCGGCTTCGAGGAGGCGGCGGAGCGTGACGGCTCGCCGCTCGTCGCGGAGGCGCTCGCGGACGGCACGCTCACGCAGGGGCTCCTTACGCTCCTGCTCCGCCTCGTCTTCGTGCTCTTCGCCGAGGATCGCGAGCTGCTCCCGATGGAGAGCATGCTCTACCGCGAGGGCATGAGCGTGCTCGGGCTCTTCGAGCGCCTGCAGGCCGACGCCGGGACGTATCCGGACGCGATGGGGCAGCGCTTCGGCGCGTACGGTCGTCTGGTCGCGCTCTTCCGCGCGGTCTTCCTCGGCGTCCGGCACGACGGCCTCGTCATGCCGCCGCGCTACGGCGATCTGTTCGATCCGCATCGGTTCCCGTTCCTCGAGGGGTGGGGGCCGGCCGGCGGCGCGCCGATCACGCTGGCGGAGGACCGCGCGCGCGTGCGGATCCCCAGCGTCGACGACGGCTGCGTCTTCGACGTGCTCCGGCATCTGCTCTACCTGCGCCGCGAGCGGCTCTCGTACCGCGCGCTCGATGTCGAGCAAGTCGGCTCGGTGTACGAAGCGCTCCTCTCCTTCGAGGCGCGGCGCCTCGCGAGCCCGGCGGTGCGGCTCGGTCCGTACGGCGTCTGGATCGAGGTGGACGCGATCCTGAACGAGGAGCCGCGGACGCGCGCGAAGTGGCTGAAGGAGGCGACCGACCTGTCGGTCGCCAAGTGCGAGGCGATCGTGGCGGCAGTCGACGATTCGTCAAAATTGGATAAGTCGTCGTATGTGAATAATTCGTCTAAGAATGCGGGGGGGGGGGCGTTGTTGGCCTTCTCGGCGCTGGCCGCGTTCGTTGGAGCAGGCGATCGCGCGGAGGCCGGGCGCCTGGTGCTGCAGCCGGGAGCCGACCGCAAGCACACGAGCTCGCACTACACGCCGCGGAGCCTCTCCGAGCCCGTCGTAGAGAAGACGCTCCGGCCGCTCATCGCCGCGATGGGCGAGGCGCCGACGGCCGCGCAGATCCTGAGCCTGAAGGTCTGCGATCCGGCGATGGGGTCGGGCGCCTTCCTGGTCGCCGCGTGCCGGTTCCTCGCCGGCGAGCTCGTCGCCGCGTGGGCGCGCGAGGGGTCGGAGGCAGAGGCGCGCATCGTCGCGCACGGCGACCTCGTGACCCACGCGCGACGGATGGTCGCGCAGACATGTCTCTACGGGGTCGACAAGAACCCGTTCGCGGTCAGCCTCGGGAAGCTCTCGCTCTGGCTCGCGACGCTCGCGAAGGACGAGCCGTTCACCTACCTCGATCATGCGCTCCGCTGCGGCGACTCGCTCGTCGGCCTCACGTTCGAGCAGATCGAGAAGTTCACGTGGGAGCCCGTCGCGCCGGCGGCGCCGAAGAAGGGCCAGCTCGAGCTCGATCTCTTTCGCGACGAGATCGCGTTCGCGCTGAAGGAGGCGCTCGCGGCGCGCCGGCGGATCGAGGCGCTCGCGTCCGAGCGATCGGCCGCGGCGCTGAAGGAGAAGGAGCGCGCGCTCGAGGACGCGACCGACGCCCTCGCGCGCGTGCGCCTCATCGGCGATCTCGTGGTCGGCGCGTTCTTCGCGCGCGACAAGCCGAAGGAGCGCGAGGCGGAGCGCGCGCGCCGCGAGGCGCTCGTGCGCGCGTGGCTCCACGCGGGCGGCCCGGTGCCGCCCGAGCTCGCCGATCTTGCGGAGGAGGCGCGCGCGAAGCTCCGGCCTTTCCATTGGGCGGTCGAGTTCCCGGAGGTCTTCTTCGCGGAGCGCGCCGATCCGCTCGAGCCCGGGGGCGCGAGCCGCGTCGCGTACGTGGACGCGTTCGTGGGGAACCCGCCGTTCCAGGGGAAGAACGGCATCCTGGCGTCCGGCGGTCCGGCGTACATCCCGTGGCTCCAGGTGCTGCACCCGGGGTCGCACGGCAACGCCGATCTCGTCGCGCATTTCTTCCGCCGCACGAACACGCTCCTCGGGACGCACGGCGCGGTCGGGCTCATCGCGACGAAGACGATCGCGCAGGGCGACACGCGCGCGACCGCGCTCCAGCCGCTCGTCGGAGCGGGGCTCGTCATCTACGACGCGACGCGGATCATGCCGTGGCCGGGCGAGGCGGCGGTCTCGGTGTCCGTCGTCCACCTCGCGAAGGGCAGCGTGATCGCGCACGTCGCGGAGCGGCGGCTCGACGGCGCGGTGGTGCCGTTCGTGAGCTCGCGCCTCCGCGCGGGCGCGGAGCGGCCCGATCCGGTGGTGCTCACGGACAACGCGGACAAGAGCTTTCAGGGAAGCATCGTGCTCGGAATGGGCTTCACGCTCACGCCGGAGGAGCGCGCGGCGCTCGTGGCGAAGGACGCGCGGAACGCGGAGCGAACGTTCCCGTACCTCGGCGGCGAGGAGGTGAACTCGAGCCCGACGCAGACGTTCGAGCGGTACGTCATCAACTTCGGGACGATGTCGCTCGAAGAGGCGGAGCGCTGGCCGGACCTGCTCTCGATCGTGCGAGAGAAGGTGAAGCCGGAGCGAGACAAGCTGGCCGACAACCCCGACGGCCGTACACGGAAAGCGAACTGGTGGCGGTTTGGGCGTCTGACGCCTGCACTGGAGCGCGCGATCGCTCCGCTCAAGCGATGTCTCGTGAACTCCCAGGTCACGAAGCACTTGGTCTTCGCGTTCCAGCCGACGAACCGCGTCTTCTCGCACACGCTCTATGCGTATCCCTTCGATGACTACTCGCGCTTCGCCGTCGTGCAGTCGCGCGTCCATGAAGGCTGGGCGAGACTCCTCTCCTCTTCGATGAAGGGAGACCTTCGCTATGCGCCGTCTGACTGTTTCTCGACGTTTCCGTTTCCCGCCTTCCGGTCGCTCGAAGGCCCCGGCAAGGGCTTCTACGAAGCGCGTGCCGAGTACATGCGCACGGAGAACGTCGGCCTCACGACGACCTACAACCGCCTGAAGGACCCCGACGTCGCCGACGCGCGGATCGAGGAGCTCCGCGCGCTCACGCTCGCGATGGACCGCGCCGTGCTCGCCGCGTACGGCTGGAGCGACCTCGAGCCGCCGCCGTTCACGACGCCGCGGACCGACGAAGAGAAGAAGGCCGCGTCGCTCTTCGAGGACACGGTCGTCGACCGCCTCTTCGCGCTCAACGCCGAGCGCGCCGCCGCGCAGGGCTCCGCGGTGAAGACCTCCGCGTCCGCGGCCGGCGATCCGGCGACCGACACCGCTCCGAAGAAGAAGCGCGCGGCGAAGCGTCCCGCTGCGCCGGCGCGCGAAACGGACACGGCGGGAACCGTGACGGGCCGAAAGCAGGCGACCGCAAAGAAGAAGGCCGTCTCGTGATCTCTCCGCCGGTCCTCCTCTCCACGTCACGCGAGCCCGGACCTTCGACGTGCGCCGCGCCTCCACCGCGCGGTCTCTCTTCTTGGGCATGCGAGCCTCCCCGGCATTTCGCGCGCGCCGCGTCTCCGATCCGAGTCCAGGTGCGGGCGCTCTCTCCCGTATCCCCCGAGCCTGTCCGGCCTTCGGTGCGTCCGAGCATGCATTCGCTGCGTTCGACGTGCGCGGCGCCTCCCGTCCCACGCCGCGCCGACCTCGCGGTCGCGCGAGGCGCGCCCCTCTTCTCACGAAGGAGCACGATGCGATGAGCAGCGCTGTCCGCACCCACCTCGTCCACGCCCTCGAGGCCGATCTCGTCGGCCCCTTCGACCCCGCGCACCCCGACGAGCTCCTCCCGCTCGCTCCCTCGCGCTGGTACGTCACCGGCTTCCTCGTCCCACCCGCCGCGCGCGAAGCCGAGGAGGAGCCCGAGGACGACGAGATGACCGCCGGCCCCGACGAAGACGACGTCGAGACCGGCGGCGCCGCCGACGAGACCGCGCCGAAGCAGAAGGCGCTCCTCCCTTCGTCGGTCGGGCTCTCCGTGCTGCTCCCGCCAGGACCACCCAGCGACACGGTCGACGTCGAGCTCTCGTGGGCCGAGTACGCGCACGTTGAGGTCGCCAAGGCCGAGGGGAGGAAGCGCCCGAAGAAGGCGTTCAAGCGTGTCCCTCGTCCGCCCGTCGTCGTCCCGGTCCGCCTCGATCCGGACGTGCTCCGAAAGGGCGTCGACGTCACGGGCGCGCCCGGCATGCGCCTCACGGGCAAGCTCGAGACGACGTCGGACGTTCGCGGCCTCGATCCCGGCACGCGCGCGCTCGCGCTCTTCCTCGTCAACGATCGCGCCGTCGTCGATCCGAAGGACAAGTCCGAGCGTGAAGAGAAGATCGCGTTCCAGGTCGCGATGGAGATCCGCTTCGCCGCGGGCATCGTCGCGCGCACGAACCGAACCGGCGAAGGGGCCCGCGACTTCGACGATCGCGTCGCCGACCTCCAGTTCCGCGCGCGCTCGGAGTGCGGCGTCGGGCACGGCGTCTCCGTCGAGCCGAGCGGTCCAGAGGAGGGTGGCCGCGTGCCGGGCGTCCGCATCCGCTGGCTGCCGTGCGCGGTGGTCCGTCGCGTCGTGACGAACGACGACACCGGGCGTCCGATCGAAGTCCGGATGGAGCGGCTCGCCGAGCTCGGCAAGGGTGAGGATCCGTTCGCGCTCTCCGCCGCGCTCTCGCCGATCGTCGAAGCGTATGGCGACTGGATCGCGACGCAGCGCGCGATCGTCGTCGGCTCGTCGGCCGACACACCGCGAGACGCGACGAAGCACGCGCTGATGGATCAGGCCGAACGCGCGCGAGGGCGCATGCGCGAGGGGATCGCGCGGCTCGAGAAGGACCAAGCCGCGCGGCTCGCCTTCGCGTGGACGAACGAGGCGATGGCGATGCAGGCGCGGAAGGCGCGCCCGAACGACGAGCCCCGCTGGCGCCTCTTCCAGCTCGCCTTCGTGCTCCAGTGCATCGAGGGCGTCGTCGACGACCAGCACGTCGATCGCGACGTGGTCGACCTCATCTTCTTCCCGACCGGCGGCGGCAAGACGGAGGCCTACCTCGGCGTCATCGCCTTCACGCTCCTCCTGCGCCGGATCCGCGGCGCCTCGCGCCCCGATGGCGGCCTCGGCGTCGCGGTGCTCCTCCGCTACACGCTCCGCCTCCTCACGCTCGATCAGCTCGCGCGCGCCGCGCGCCTCGTCTGCGCGCTCGAGATCCTCCGCCGCGCCGATCCCGCGCGGCTCGGCGACGTACGCTTCGCGATCGGGCTCTGGGTCGGCAAGAGCGCGACCGCGAACACGTTCGCGGAGGTGAAGAAGAAGCTCGAGGAGTACAAGGCGTCCGTCGCGCGGAGCCCGCGCTCGCCGTTCCCGCTGACGCGGTGCCCGTGGTGCGACCGCCCGATCGACAAGGACAGCTTCCGTCTCGTCCCGAAGGACAAGCCCGCCGATGTCGTCGTCTCCTGCCTCGACCGTCGCGAATGCCCCTTCGGCGAGTCGCGATCGCCGGACGGGCTCCCCGTGCTCTTCGTCGACGAGCAGGTCTACGGCGAGCTCCCCGCGTTCCTCCTCGCCACGGTCGACAAGTTCGCGATGCTCCCGTGGCGCGGAGAGACCGGCCTCCTCTTCGGTCGCGCCACCGCGCGCAAGGAGCGCCGCTACTACGGGCCGCTCGCTCCGGCGCCGAAGGGCAGCGTCGTGCTCCCCGACGGTCTGCCGCCGCCGGAGCTCATCGTCCAGGATGAGCTGCATCTGATCTCGGGTCCGCTCGGGACGATGTGCGGGCTCTACGAAACCGCGATCGATGCGCTCGCGTCGCGACCTCCGCCGGCCGGCGCCGGGGGAGGTGCGCGCGTACGGCGGCCCAAGGTCCTCGCGTCGACCGCGACGGTGCGGCGCGCCCGCGAGCAAGTGCGCGCCCTCTTCGGTCGCTCGATGGCGCTCTTCCCACCGCCTGGCGTGAACGAGGGCGACACGTTCTTCGCGAAGGTCGTCGACGACGAGGAGTCGGGCCGTCTCTACGTCGGCGTCGCGGCGACGGGGCGCCCGCTGAAGCAGATCCTCATCCGCACCTACCTCGCGCTCCTCGCCGCCGCGCGCCACGAGTACGACGACTCCGGTCCGCCGAAGCAGACCGCGGACGCGTACATGACGCTCGCGGGCTACTTCAACAGCCTCCGCGAGCTCGGAGGAATGCGCCGCCTCGTCGACGACGACGTCCGCGCCCGCGCCTCCCGCATCGATGAGCGGAGGCCCGACGATCATCCAGGACCGCATCCGTGGTTCGGGCGCCGGCCGGAGCTCCGCGAGCCCGTCGAGCTCACGAGCCGCGAGCCCACCGCCCGCATCGCGCAGTCGAAGGCGCGCCTCGAGGCGCCGTGGGCGACGGAGGAGGCGCGCGTCGACGTCCTCCTCGCGAGCAACATGATCTCCGTCGGCGTCGACATCGATCGCCTCGGCGTCATGGTCGTCGCCGGCCAGCCGAAGACGACGAGCGAGTACATCCAGGCCTCGAGCCGCGTCGGGCGCAAGGTGGAGTATCCCGGGCTCGTCGTCACCTGCTTCAACATGGGCAAGCCGCGCGATCGCTCTCACTACGAGCGCTTCCGCACCTACCACGAGTGCTTCTATCGCTTCGTCGAGGCGCAGAGCCTCACGCCGTTCTCGGGTCCGGCGCTCGATCGCGGGCTCGCCGGGATGCTCGTCGCCATGACGCGGCTCGGAGCGGGGGCGCTCACGCCGCCGGAGGCGCTCCGTGACCTCCCCGCTCACCGTGCCTTCGCGGACGCCTGCGTCGAGGCGATCGCGACGCGCGGCTCCGCGTTCCGCGACGGCATGACGAAGGCGGAGCAGGAGCTCCTCCGCGACACGCTCCGGAGCCGCGGACGCGCGATCCTCGACGCCTGGCAGTCGATCGCCGCCGACGTCGCCGCGGGGAAGGGCGCGCGCGCCTACTCGCCGTACGACAAGGACAAGGGCGCCGGCAAGGCCGTCCTCTACACCGCGCTCGAGGGGAACGATCGCGACAAGGCGCCCGAGGAGAAGCTCTTCGCCGCGCCGACCTCGATGCGCGACGTCGAGCCCTCGGTGCATCTCTGGGTCGAGCGCAGGCAGTTGGGAGGACGCTGAATGGCCGCACGGAAGGGATGGGGAAAGAAGGAGGTCGTCCACCAGCCGGACGGCACGATCCGCCGGAGCCAGGTCGTCACCACCTTCGGGCCGGGCGCGATGGTCGACCTGATCGGCGACGCGATCCTCGTCGGCGGGCTCGACTACTGGCTCTACGGCGCGAAGACCGTGATCCAGGAGCCGCGGCTGCGCGACCACCTCGCCGAGCGCCTGCAGCGCATCGGTATCATGCTCAGCTTCGAGAACGCCTTCCGCGAGCCGCCCGCCTGCGACGACAAGGCGCCGTCCAAGCAGGTCGGCGTCTCGACGCTGGAGTTCCCGCAGTGGTTCGTTTGTCAGAGCCCGAGCTGCCGTTCGCTCGCGATGAACAAGGCGCTCGAGCTCAAGCGGCGTCCGGGGTCCGACGACAAGCACTACGTCCATCAGTGCAACCGCTCGACTACGTCGGAGGCGATTCCGGTCCGCTTCGTCGGCGCCTGCCGCCGCGGGCACGTCCAGGACTTCCCGTGGCTCTCGTTCGCGCACCTCGGCAAGGAGCGCTGCGGGATGCCGGACCTCGCGCTCGTCGAGGGCAAGACCGGCGACTTCTCCGAGATCAAGGTCGAGTGCCGCGGCTGCGGCGCGACCAGCTTCCTCGTCGCCGCGATGCGGAAAAACTCCGGCCTCACGTGCGACGGGCAGCGCCCGTGGCTCGGCGGCGATCACGAGGGATGCACCGAGGACCTCCGCCTCATCGTCCGCACCGCGAGCAACTCGTACTTCGCGCAGGTGACGAGCGCGCTCTCGATCCCGGACGAGAAGCGCGAGCTCGAAGAGGCGGTGCGGAAGCTCTGGCCGACCCTCGTCGCGGCGACCGCGGAGACGCTCCCTCACTTCCGCAAGATCCCCGAGGTGAACGCGGGCCTGACCGGGTACGGCGACGACGCGGTGCTCTCCGTCGTCGAGGCGATCAAGACCGGCGCCGCCCCGCCGCGCGAGCCGCTCCGCACTGCTGAGTACAAGCTTTTCGTCAACGCTCCGAAGGAGCAGCCCGGCGAGCTGCCGCCGCGCGAGGAGCCGTTCTGGGCCCGGCGTCACGATCCCGAGGACGGGCTCCCCGACGGGATCCACTCCCTCGTCGTCGCGCCGAAGCTCCGCGAGGTGCGCGCGCAGGTCGGGTTCACGCGCATCGTCCCGATGATGCCAGACATGCAAGGGACCTACGAGAGCGGCGTCCGCACCGCGCGGCTCTCGCTCGCGCAGGACTGGCTCCCGGCGACGACGATCCAGGGCGAGGGCGTCTTCGTCCGCCTCGACGAAGCGAAGGTCGCCGCCTGGGAATCGAAGGACGTGGTCCGCCGGCGCGAGGACGCGCTCCGCGCCGGCTACGACGTGTGGCGCCGCGATCTCGAGAAGCGAGCCGGGGAAGGGGAGGCCGTCCCGCCGTTTCCGGGCGCGCGCTTCTACCTCCTCCACTCGCTCGCGCACCTGCTCATCTCGGCGATCTCGCTCGAGTGCGGCTATGCCGCGAGCGCGATCCGCGAGCGGATCTACTGCGCGAGGCCGACGGACGAGACCGGCGTCGGACAGCTCCCGATGGCCGCGATCCTGCTCTCGACCGGCACGAGCGGGAGCGAGGGCACCCTCGGCGGGCTCGTCGAACAGGGCCGCGCGATTCGCTCGCACGTCGTCCGCGCCTGGGACCTCGGGGCGCTCTGCTCGAGCGATCCGGTCTGCGCGCTCCATTCGCCCGCGGACGATCCCGCCGAGCGGCACCTCGAGGGCGCGGCCTGTCATGGCTGCCTCTACGTCGCGGAGTGCTCGTGCGAGTGGTTCAACCGCTACCTCGATCGAGCGCTCGTCGTCCCGACGCTCGGCCACGACGCCGAGCTCGCGTTCTTCTCCGTCCGCCCGTGAAGGTCGCCGATCTCTCGACCGCGGACCTCGTGAAGCTGTGCGACCTCGTGCGTGCGGGAGCTCTCTCTTGCCCGCTCACCGAGACACCGCTCCGCGCGCACGGCTTCGGCGCGTTCGCGGCGTCGATCGCCGCGAGCCTCGCGTTCGAGTCGCGCGCTGGGCTCCTCTTGGCGCTCGATCTCCTGATCGAAGAGCGGACGCGCGCCGAGCGGCCGCCGCTCGAGCTGGTCTGGACGGGCCCCGATACGACGTCGCCGCAGACGCGCGACACCGCCGTCGTCCTCGCGGAGCTGTGCCGGCGCGCGCGGCGCCGCGTGCTCGTAGCGGGCTACGTGTTCGCGCAGGGTGAGAGCGTCCTTCGCCCACTCCATGACGCCCTCGTCCGCGGGCTCGACGTGCGCCTGTTCCTCCACGTGCCGGAGGGCGCCGCGAGCGAGGTCGACGTCCCCGCGCACGCGGCGCGCTGGGTCCGCGAGTTCGTCCGAAGGAACTGGCCCTTCGGCGAGCCGTTACCCGTCTTCTTCCACGATCCGCGTACGTCACGCCGCGACGGCAAGGTGTTGCTCCACGCGAAGTGCGCCGTCGCGGACGGCCGGCACGCGCTGGTCACCTCGGCGAACTACACGAGCTTCGGCCAGACCCGCCACATCGAGGTCGGCGTCCTGATCGACGACGTCGGATTCGCGGGACGGCTGGAGGGCCAGTTCAACGGTCTGGTCTCACAGGGGTTGCTGCAGGAAGTCGCGCTCACGGCTTGAACGACGACCGGATCATCCGTGCCGACTAAGGAGGACGAGCGGCGCCCCACCGGTGTTGCTAACTCGACGATTTCAGGAGCGCCTTCGCGTTGGGAGGGGCGGCACGAACCGTGCAGTCTGGCTGTCGTGCGTACCGTCTTTCTCGCCGGATGCCTTGGGCTGGTCTCTCTGGTGGGCTGCGCCGGTGGCAGCGAAGCGGTCGAGGAGCAGGGGGAGACGCAGAGCGATCTCGTCACGGTTCCCGGCGAGGGGAGGCTCTCCGTCCTGGTCGCGATCACGCAGGGGGCGACCGGGATCCCCGCCAGCGTGACCCTGAAGTGTGGCGGCGCCGGCGGGCGGGATGACCTCGCCGGGGAGGCCGACGAGGAAGGGATCCTCTTCCCGATCGTGCGTCCGGAGGACTGCGTCATCGTCGCCACGATCGCCGCGACGGAGCCTGAAGAGGAGGCTACGAAGATCGAGCTTCGCCATCCCGGAAAGGCCAGCGCGGAGACGGTGCTGAGCGGCTCGCTCGACGGTTACGAGGTCACCGCGACGTTCGGCGATCCCCTGCAGTAGCCGCTGGCGTCTGAAATTTCCGTTTGGGAGGCATCCTTTCCGAGACGGATACGCCGGTGTTCATGAACTTCGTATGGCGCGGGCGCGATCCCCGCGCTACGGCGTGCGCGCATGAACCGTCGCTCGCTTTCCCTGTGCGCCCTGCTCCTCGCAACCCTCGCCGCGTGCGCCGAGACGGCGCCGTCGGCAGGCACGACGGACACGACCGCCGCGAAGGTGGCGCCGAAGGAGACCGAGCGCGCGCGCACCGGACCCAAGCCGAAGCTCGGGAGCTTCGGCGTCGACACCGACGGCATGGACCTGTCGGTGAAGCCCGGCGATGACTTCTACAAGTACGCCGGCGGCAAGTGGCTCGCGCAGGCCAAGATCCCCGCCGACAAGACGCGCTGGGGCGCCTTCGACGCGCTCGGCGAGAAGTCGCGCGTCGACGTGCACACGATCCTCGACGAGGTCGCGAAGGGACAGCACCCGAAGGGATCGGTCGCGCAGAAGGTCGCCGACTTCTACGCCGCGTACCTCGACACCGACGCGATCGAGAAGAAGGGCATGAAGCCCGCGCAGGCCGATCTCAAGGCGATCCAGAAGCTCAAGACGTCGAAGGACGTCGCCCGCCTCATCGCGACCCCCGGCATCCCGCTCGCCGGTCCGATCGGGATCGGCATGACGATCGACGCGAAGGACCCGAACCAGTACGTCCTCGCCGCGGGCGCGGGCGGGCTCAGCCTCCCCGACCGCGACTTCTATTTGAAGGACGACGCGCGCTTCAAGGAGATCCGCGCCAAGTACGAGGCGCACATCGCGAAGGTGCTCGCCTTCGGTCACGACAAGAAGAAGAACGCCGCGCGCGACGCGTCGGACGCGAAGGCGATCCTCGCGCTCGAGACGAAGATCGCGGAGCACCACTGGGACCGCGTGAAGCGGCGCGACGCGGAGAAGCGCTACAACCCGAAGACGATCTCCGCGCTCGAGAAGGAGATCCCGAAGTTCCCGTGGCGCCTCTACGCCGACACGGCGGGCTTCAAGGGGCAGGACCGCGTCATCGTCGGTGAGCTCGACGCGATGCCTGCCCTCGCGGAGCTCTTCGCGTCGACGCCGGTCTCCACCTGGAAGGCGTACCTCACGTACCACTACCTCGTCGCCTCGTCGTCGATCCTGCCGAAGGCGCTCGACCAGGAGGTGTTCGAGTTCTTCGGCAAGACCGTCGGCGGCACCCCGCAGCAGGCCGAGCGCTGGAAGCGCGCCACCGGCGCCACCGGCGGCGTCCTCGGCGAGGCGGTCGGGCAGCTCTACGTCGAGAAGCACTTCCAGCCGCGCGCGAAGGAGCAGATGAAGGAGCTCGTCGAGAACATCCGCAAGGCGTACGCCGCGCGGATCGAGGCGAACGACTGGATGACCGCGCCGACGAAGAAGGCCGCGCTCGAGAAGCTCGCCGCGTTCCGCCCGAAGATCGGCTACCCCGACAAGTGGAAGGACTACTCCGCGCTCGACGTCCAGCCCGGTGACGCGTGGGGCAACCGTCGCCGCGCGAGCCTCTGGAGCCACGACCGCGCGCTCGAGAAGTTCGGCAAGCCCACCGACAAGGACGAGTGGGGGATGACGCCCCAGACCGTCAACGCGTACTACAACCCGCTCTACAACGAGATCGTCTTCCCCGCCGCGATCCTCCAGGCGCCGTTCTTCGATCCCGACGCCGACCCCGCCGTGAACTACGGCGGCATCGGCGCCGTCATCGGCCACGAGATGGGCCACGGCTTCGACGATCAGGGCGCGAAGTACGACGCGAAGGGCGTGCTCCGCAACTGGTGGGCGGAGGCCGACCTCGCGACTTTCAAGAAGCGCACCGATGCGCTCTCGGATCAGTACTCGCAGTACGAGCCGCTCCCCGGCGTGAAGGTCAACGGCAAGCTCACCCTCGGCGAGAACATCGGCGACCTCGGCGGCAGCAACGTCGCGCTCGAGGCCTACAAGATCTCGCAGCAGGGCAAGGAGCGCTACACCGTCGACGGCTTCAACAACGAGCAGCGCTTCTTCCTCGGCTACGCCCAGGTCTGGCGCGCGCTCTCCCGCGACGAGGCGCTCAAGAACCAGGTCATGACCGACCCGCACTCGCCGCCGATGTACCGGACCAACGGCATCGTCCGCAACCTCGACGCCTGGTACACCGCGTTCGACGTGAAGCCGGGCGACAAGCTGTTCATCGCGCCCCAGCAGCGCGTGAAGATCTGGTGATCGCTCGCGCTTAGGATCTTCTTAAGGGCGGCTTCGGATCGACGTAGGAACGAGCGCGGCGGTTAGGACGCATGGTCTTTCCATGCTCGACCGCGCCCGCTCGTTCCTCGCCGTCTCTCTCCTCCTGGTCTTCGCCGGCTGCACCGAAAAGAAGGAGACGAAGCCCGTCGCTCCGCCCGCCGACGCACCCGCCACCGTCGCGAAGGCAGAAAAGGTGAAGCGCGGCGGCTACCTCGTCGGCATCGGCGGCTGCGGCGACTGCCACACGCCGATGACGTTCGATCCTGCGCTCGGCATGCCGGTCCCGCAGATGGACCGCATGCTCTCCGGCCACCCCGAAGGCGCGCCCGATCCGACCGGCGAGCCGGGGAAGGGGGACCAGGCCGTCATCGGTCCGACCTTCACCTCGTTCAAGCTCCCGTTCGGCACCGTCTACACCGCCAACCTCACGCCCGACGCCGAGACCGGCCTCGGCCTCTGGAGCGAAGACGACTTCATCCGCGCGATGCGCACCGGCAAGCACCGCGGCGCGGAGGCGGGGCGTCCGATCCTGCCGCCGATGCCGTGGATGAACGTGGCGCAGGCCTCGGACGAGGACCTCAAGGCGATGTTCGCGTTCCTCCAGTCGATCCCCGCGATCAAGAACGCGGTCCCCGAGCCCAACGTCCCGCCGCCCGTCATCGCGGCGATCCAGTCGGGCTACGACAAGATCGCCGCGCAGCAGAAGGCCGCCGCGCCGCCGAAGCTCTGAGTCCGAAGCTACGGCGCGAGGCGGTTCAGCATGCGCGGGAACGGGATCGTCTCCCGCACGTGGGACAGGCCACAGATCCAGCTCACCGTGCGCTCGATGCCGAGGCCGAAGCCGGCGTGGGGGAAGGTGCCGTAGCGACGGAGGTCGAGGTACCAGTCGAAGGCCTCCTTCGGGAGCTTGTGCTCCTCGATCGAGCGCTCCAGCGCCGCGAGGTCCGTCTCGCGCTCGCCGCCGCCGATGATCTCGCCGTAGCCGTTCGGCGCGAGGACATCCATGTTCAGCGCGAGGTTGGGGCTCGCCTTGTCCTTCGCGAAGTAGAACGCCTTCAGCTCCATCGGGTAGCGATGCACGATGAGGGGGCGATCGAACTGCTTGGAGATCACCGTCTCCTCGTCGCCGCCGAAGTCGTCGCCGACCTTCGCCTCCGGGTGGCCGTTCTTCTGCAGGATCTCGATCGCCTGGTGGTAGGTGATGCGCGGGAACGGCGCCTGCACGTTGCGCAGCATCGCGAGGTGGCGCTCGAACCACTCGGGATCGTCGGCGCGGTCCTTCTTGTCGTCGGCGGCGAGCTGCTCGAGCTCCTTCTTCCGCACGTCGAGGACGCGCTGCACGACGTAGGAGAGGAAGCTCTCCGCGAGCTTCATGTCGCCCTCGAGGTCCATGAAGGCGACCTCGGGCTCGACCATCCAGAACTCGGCGAGGTGGCGGCGCGTCTTCGACTTCTCGGCGCGGAAGGTGGGGCCGAAGCAGTAGACCTTGCCGAACGCGGCGGCGCCGGCCTCCATGTAGAGCTGCCCCGACTGCGTGAGGTAGGCGGGCGAGCCGTGGTAGTCGGTCTCGAAGAGGGTGGAGGTGCCCTCGCACGCGTTGGGCGTGAAGATCGGCGCGTCGATGAGGGTGAAGTCGTTCTCGTCGAAGAAGTCGCGCACCGCCTTGATGATGGTGTGCCGCACGCGCATGATCGCGTGCTGCCGCTTCGAGCGGAGCCAGAGGTGGCGGATGTCCATGAGGAAGTCCGTCCCGTGCTCCTTCGGGCCGATCGGGTACTCCTTCGCCGGCTTCGCGAGGACGCGCACGTCCTTCACGTCGAGCTCGTAGGTGCCCTTGATCTTGCCGTGCTCCTTCACGAGCCCGACGACGTCGAGGCTCGACTCCTGCGCGATGTGGTCCGCCGCGGCGAACAGCTCCGGGCTCACGTTGCCCTTGAAGACGACGCCCTGCACGATGCCGCTGCCGTCGCGGATCTCGAGGAAGTGGAGCTTGCCGCTCGAGCGCTTGTTGTAGAGCCAGCCCTGGATGCGGACGGTCTCGCCGACGTGCTCGGCGAGCTTCTCGATGCGGACGACTATCGGTGAATCAGCGGGCGCGGCGGCCTCGGTCATGACCGTTTTCCTACCATGAGCCGCGCGTTGCGTCGCGCCTCGCCGGCGGCCTGCGAGACCTCGGTCTCCGGCGAATCGAGCAGGAGCGGCGGGATCGCGGTCGGCTTGCGCGCCTCGTCGATCGCGACGAACGTGAGGCGCGCGGTGACGCAGGGCCAGCGCTTTCCGCTCGCCGGGTGCTCGCCCTCGACCACGACCTCGATCTCCATCGAGGTCCGGAACGTGGCGGTGAGCCGCGCCTCGAGGCGCACGACCTCGCCGACGCGGACGGGGAGCTCGAACTTGAGGTCGTCGACGAAGGCGGTCACGCACATGCGCCCGGAGTGACGCTGCGCGCAGATCGCGGCGCACAGGTCGACCCACGCCATGATCTGCCCTCCGAACACGCCGCCGAGGGCGTTGGTGTGCTGCGGGAGGACGTATTCGGTCATCTGCGTGACGCTGGCGGACTGCGGTCGCGGTTCCATGAGGCGAGCAGGCTATCGTGAGGACCGATGCTCCGCACGCGGCCGCTGCTCTTCGACGCGTTCCCCGATCTCGAGGCGGGGACGCCGTGGATGCCGCTCGCGCACGTGCCCACCGCGGTCGAGAGCTGCGACGCGATCGCGCCGTGGCTCGGCCGCAGCGGCGTCTTCATGAAGCGCGACGACCTCGTCTCGCCCCTCTACGGCGGCAACAAGGTGCGGCGCTGGGAGTTCGTCCTCGCCGACGCGCGGCGGCGCGGGGCGCGGCGCATCGTCACGATCGGCGGCCTCGCGTCGACGCAGGCGATGGCGACGACGCTCTTCGGCAAGTCGCTCGGCTTCGACGTGACGGTGGTCCTCTTCGAACAGCCGGTCACCACCTTCGCGCGCGAGTCGCTCCGCGCGCTCGTCCACGCGGGGGCGGAGCTCGAGTACGCCGGCGGCTACGCGGCGACGGCGTGGAAGGCGTGGCGCGCCAAGCGCCGCGCGGGCGCGGACGGCTACTTCATCATGCCGGGCGCGAGCGGCGCGCTCGCGAACCTCGGCTTCATCGACGCGTCGCTGGAGCTCGCGCAGCAGGTCGAGCGCGGCGAGGCGCCGAGGCCGGACGTCATCGTCGTCCCCACCGGCTCCGCGGGCACCCTCGCCGCGCTCGCGCTCGGCTGCGCGCACCTCGGGTGGAGCACGGAGATCATCGGAGTACGAATTACGACCGCGCTCGCGACGAACCGCGCGATGGTGAAAGCGGTATTGCGAAATACCGACAAGGCACTGGCGGCGCGGGCGCGCGGGTGGCGGCCGCAACGTGGCAATGTCCGTTATGGCCTTTACGGAGCCGCGCTGGGGAAGGGATACGGCTATCCGACCGAAGCCGCGATCGAGGGCGCGGAGCAAGTGCGCGCGCTGACCGGCGCCGTGGGCGAGGTGACGTACAGCGGCAAGGCGCTCGCGGCGCTGCGCGAGATCGCGCGGACGCGCCCGCGCGCGACGATCCTGCTCTGGAACACGCTCTCGACCGCCCGCCCGCCGGCGCCGCCGGACGCGCCGGTGCCGGCGTCGCTGCGCTGGGCCTTCGAGGGCGACGTGCGCGTCTGATCCGATTCGATCCCGAGAGAGCCTTACTCGGGGCTCCGCTCGACGTTGCCCTCGACGTGCAGCTCCCACGGGGCGGCCGCGCAGCCCGCGTTCTTGTTGCGCACCTCGAGCGTGATCCACCGCGCGTCGTCGACGCTCATGAAGGACTCGTCGCCCCACGAGCGGGTCACGACGTCTTCCTCGTCGGCGGCCTCCTCGCTCCGCGCGGTGCTGAGACCGCAGGCGACGCGTCCGCCGTGGCCGCCCGTCCCGAACGGATCGAGCTTGAAGCGGCTCTCGTAGACGAAGAGGTCGAAGTCCTCGCCCGGCGGCGAGGTGAGCGTGGCCGTGAACTTGAGGGGCACGCGCTGGAGGCCGCCGTCGAGCTCCTTCACGCGGAACTGGACCGCGTCGTTGCAGGTGCCGCTCGCGGTGAGCTCGTCGCTCCCGCGATCGCCGGCGACGGCGCCGAGCTCGCGCGGCTCGCTGCAGCGATCCTCCTCCCACGAGGCGCGCATGCGGCCGATCCACGCGATCGTGAGGTCGACGCGCGCGAAGAAGTCGACGTCCCCGCGGCACGCGCCCACGCCGACGACGGAGTCGCCGCAGACGAGCGGCGCGCCGGAGTCGCCGGACGCGAGGCGGCCCGAGCCGCCGCGGAACGTGAACGCGTCGAGCCTGTCGCCCTGGTACTGCATCGAGGCGCTGCGCTTGGCGCCGATGGTCGTCGCGCCGTCGGCGTCGTGGCGGCCGAAGCCGACGACGGTGCACGTCTCGGAGGCGCGCGGCGCACGCGCCTCGAGCGAGAGCGGCGTGACGCCGTCGACCGGCGCCTTCAGCTTCACGAGGCCCACGTCGAGGTTGGGCAGCCGGCAAGGGTTGAGCAGCCCGATCTCGTGGAAGGGCCTGCGAGGGTTGTAGTCCGGGAAGACCTTGGCGCCTTCGACCGAGTGACGCGCCATGCCGGCGGTCGCCTCTTCGACCGTCGCGGCCGCCTTGCCGTCTCCGGTGTAGAACTCGGTGGGGGTGCCGTGCTGCCGCAGGCACTGCGCGGTGGTGAGGACCAGGTCCGGCGCCACCAGCGTCCCGTTGCACATCGAACCGCCCGGAAACACGAGCATTCCGACCGCCGCGAAGCCGTCCTCGGCCGAGCGCCCGGCCTGGATCGCGTCGGCGGAGGAGTCGGACGCCTCCTCTTCTACGGCGCAGGCGGCGAGCGAGAGGGCGAGGACGGTGGCGAGCAGGCGACGCATGCTTCGTTTCTGAAGCACGGTTGGTGCCGGCGACCCGACAACGGGCGAGCCCGGAATACATGGGTTTTCGCGGGGTCGGCGCCGGCGTTCCGGGCGGGGAGGACCGTCGTTTCAGATCCGGGACGATCGACGCGATCGTGATCCGGCGCTCAGATCTCGCCGTAGGCGCGGGTGACGAGGCGGCGCGCCACCGTCTGGATGCCGGTGTGCTCGTAGTAGTTGTTGCTGACGTCGAGGGCGGCGGCGACGAGATCGAGCTTGTCGTCGGCGACGTCGACGTACTCGCGCACCTTCGCGAGGATGCCGTCCTGGCTGATCGCGTTGTTCTGGATCTTGGCGTCGATCGCCGATTTTGCGCCGTCGAGCGTGGAGGTGACGAGCTGCTTCTTGTTCCCGATGTCGCCGGGGAGGTAGCTGGCGATCGTGCGGAAGACGCGGTTGTTCGCGAGCTCGCCCTCGGTGATGCCCTGCACCGCGCTGATGACCTTCGACACGCCGTCGGGGCCGAGCGGCAGGACGACGTCGAGCGCGATCCACGCCGAGAAGCGCATCGCGTCCTCTTTGCTCGCGTTCAGGAGCGAGCTCACGAAGTCGCCGACGCTGTCGCCGGGGAGGCCGTTCATCGAGCAGAACGCGGCGAGCTCGGCGGCGAGCTTCACGCCGGCGTCGATGGCCTGGACCGTGTCCGGCTTGGGCGTGATGTCCTTGAGGAAGCTGAGGAGCTCGAAGCGCTGGCCGGCGAGGCTCGCGAGCGAGGCGGCGCCGGCCATCGTGCTCTCTGAGTCGACGAGCTTGAAGATCGTCGCCGCGCGCTGGTAGCCGGTGCTCTCGTCGAACCAGAGCTGGAGCGCCTTCACGCCGACGGCCTGGACGACCTCGGGATCGGTCTCGCCGGTGACGGACTCCACCATCTTCTCGAAGCTGGTCACGTTCTGCCACTCGCCCGGGGCGAGGTAGTCGAGGACGCCGAGGACGCGCGTGGTGAGGCTCGTCTCGGGGAGCGCCTGCAGAAGGGTATGGATCGAATCGCTCATTGGAGTGGACCTCGTGCTCAGAGCGCGGACAGGCCGCGGAGATCGAACTTGGAGATGACGCCCTTGCGAGCGTCGTGATCGAGCGACTGGCTCGACACGCTGACCTGGTAGCGATCCTTGACGAGGATCATCGTCTTGTTCTTGCCGAAGGTGGCGACGGGGTGCGCGTCGACCTTGTCGGCGGCGCCTTCGAATTTCTTCTTGTCAGCGTCTTTCCCGTTGAGGTCCGTGACGGCGAGGAGCGCGATCTCCTTGCCGTCCTTGGAGAGCTTCGCCTCCGCGTACCCCTCCTTGTCGGCGGTGAACACGCGCGACGCGCCCTCGGTGCCGTCGGGCGGGAAGAACTTGTTGAAGCTCCCCGTCTCGGCCTTCGGCGCCGACGACGTGGGCGCCGACTCGGCGGCCTTCTGCGCGCTGGCCGCCGCCTGCTCCCAGCGGTCCTCTTTCTTCTGGCAGGCGCCGACCCCGAGGAGAACGACGAGCGCCGCGACGCCGAAGAGCCGCTTCGAAACTGCGTGAGTGATCGAGTGCATGCGAAGGGTCACGGCGCTCGCGCAAGCAGCCGCCATGCCACGCCGAGCGCTCGTCATCCCGCACACTTGGCGCCCCGTTGCTGCGTCGGCGCGACACCAACCATCGCTCGGAGGCGACGATAGACGACCGTGAGCTCAGTCTTCGTCGCGGCGAGGCTACGGGCCCCCGACGTGGTCGAACGTGGAGTCCTCGAAGAAGACGCGGTCGTCCTGCGGCGCCTCGGGGCGGAGGGTGACGCCCTTCGTCGTCCGCGTCGGCCATTCGTCGGGCGGCGTCGGCGGCACCACGTCCTGGAACCAGCCGACGATGACGCCGTTGTCCGCGATCCCGAAGAGCTGCTCCAGGCGCCATGCGCTCTCGCTGGGACGTGGAATCGGGAGGCGGACATAGGCAAAACCGCGCGTCGGGTGCCAGAGCGCTCCACGCATCCGATCGCTGATGGATCGCGGAACGTTCTCGCCGTCGGCGGTCGCCTTGACGGAGCCCACGATCATTCCCGCAGCGTTGACCCCACGGCAGTCGATCGCGTGAGGGTTGCTATCGGGACCCGGCATGATGGTGAACCCACGGGCGGTCGGGATACCGCCGTCGTCGTCCGGCGTCTGGATCGCGGGAACGCCGCGGAAGCAACGGCTCGGGCCCTCGTAGCCGCTCGACGAGGAGTCGACGATCCCGATGACCTCACCGTTCACACCGATCGCGCGGCCGAAATGGTTTTGGTAGCCGTCGATGTCGAGGAGCACGCGCGTCCCATCGGGCTCCCAGAGGAAGCCGCGCCACGTGGTCCAGTCGTAGAGCGTTCCCACGATACGTCCGCCCGAGTGCATTCGCTCGATGGAACAATCTCCTTCGTCGCCGGGATCGCACGTGCGCAGCACGGCGCCGTCCTTCCACGTGAAGCTGAGCCACTGCGACCGATCGCCGTCGAGGTACTGGGCGAGCACAGTTCCGTCCGCGGCGAGACCGCGAACGAGCGCGTACTCCGCGCCGGCCGGCGGCGTGATGACGACCTCCTCGCCGCTCGCCTTCACGAGGACGAGCTCTCCGTTCGTCCGCTCCCCGACGCGATTCCCCGCGCTGTCGACGTCCGCCCAGCCGACGTCCGGATCCACCTCGGTGGTGTACAGCGTTCCATGAACGACGGTGCCGAGCCCGTCCTTCACGTTCACCTGAATGACGAGCGACCTCTCTTCGCCGGCCGCGACGACGGAGCCGTGCACCTCGTCGGTTCCTACGTAGCCGGGCGAGGGGGCGTAGCGGATCACACCGTCCTTGACGGTCGTCTCACCGTGCGCGGCAGGCTCGATGGTGAGGTTCGTCCCCGCTTCGGGAGCTTCGGCGATCCGAATGGAGACCGGGACATCGCGGATCGTGACCATCGTGAAGACGAGCGGCGCCGGGCCCGAAGCGTCGGCGGGCGCGCCGCCGTCGTACTGCGCCGCGGATGAGTCACGCGGCGCGGCGTCCGCTGTGCCGATGACGCCGGAGTCGGGGTCGAGATTCGACGGCGTCGCCGGATCGTCGTCCGCGCACGCGGTGGCCAGCGCGATCGTCCCAAAGGTGGCGCTGGCGAAGAACACAAGCCTCGAAGAATGGATCATGCGATGCACGAGTACAGTTGTTGTTAGTCAAATGCAACTGCAATCAAGATGCTATAGTCATGCGTGCCAAACGATGAGAAGGCTCAAAGCGACCATGCTCCTCGCGTCGACGCCGACGCTCGTCCTGATCGTGCTCACGGCCTGCGACGAGAGCTCGTCGTCGATGCACGAGAGCGTCGACGCGGGGCACCCCCTCGACGTCGTACGCGCGCCGGAGCCGGCGCGCGTAGACGCCTCCGTACTGGACGGCGACGGAGGTGCTCGCGACGACGCCGCGACGGCGCCCGATGCATCGCCGGACGTCGTCGAGCTCATGGATGGCGGTCAGATCTCCGCCGTATCGTTCGTCGTGGCGCCGCGGATGCAGGCCGACGTCTCGGTGCCGCTCCTCGAGGGAGAGCTGGTCGAGATCCTGTCGGCGCCCGCGGGGATCGAGACGACCGTCGACGCCGGCACGATTCGGCTACGTCTGTCACGAGTGTTCACGGCAGGAGCGGTGACGTACCGTGCGCTCTCGAACGGGAGCAGTCGCAGCGGGCGCCTCGACGTGCGGGCGGACACGAGCTCCTTCGCGACCATCGACGGTGAGCTCTACCGGGTGCGCGAGGTCGCGAGCGACAAGCCGAGCACGCCAGGGGCACGTCTCGGTCTCTGGAGCGGGAGTGACGCGCGCGCGATGGGGACTTGGGAGTCGGCGAGCACGACGTCGTCGGTGTTGATCGAGGGTGGCGCGCTGCAGTTCGGAGGTCCGGGGACGGCCTTCCGGCATGCTGACGCGACGACGACGTTCGGGAGCCGTGACGGCCGGCCCGCTTGGTACGAGGGCGGCGCATGGACCACGCTGCCTTGGGGTGACGCGGCGGGCAGTCTCTTCGACCGCCGCCACGACTGGCACGCGGCGGCGGTACGTGACGCGACGAGGTTTGGTGACGACGAGCTTCACGCCGTTCGCTGCTCCACCGCGAGCTACGCGGACTGCGCTCGCGTTGGCCCGGACGACGCGACGGAGAGCGAAGCTCACGCCGTCGACACGACGGGACGAGTCGTCGGCTGCGGCAAACATGAAGGTCATCGTCGTCCTTTCACGTCCGTCGGCGACGCCGGGACGGGGGCGTGGGAGCCCACGGGCCTCCATGGATGTTTCCACGGGTTCCGCGACGATGGCTCGATCGTGGGCGAGGTGACCGAGCCGGATGGGGAGCTTCGCGCGCTTCATGTCGGGACGTCGGTCGCGCGTATCGTCTTCGCGCGCCGCCTCGGTGGCTGGCTGGCAGGAGGCCGCGGCGGCCTCTTCGGCGGCACGATCGATTATGGCGGTCACCTCCTCGCCGCCAAGCTGGAGCCGTGGCCGTCGATCGTCGGCGTCTCGCTGCAAGAGGCGCCGGAGCCTCAAAATCCAGCGCTCGCGCACGCGTGTGGGCATGGGGAATCAGGCCCGTTCTCGACGCTCGTGGCATCGGCGACGCCCGCGGAGGCGCCGACGTTCCGACGATCGCACACCTTCTACACGATCGCGCGTCCGCCGTTGGTGGGGGACCCCGCCTTCATCGCGCTCGACAACACGGTCGACGGCGAGCTGACGCTCCACTTCCAGGAGCCCATCGCGGTGCGCATGACGGGCCCGAACGGCCATGACGTGCCCATCGATTTCGCGGACCGGACCGGGCGCTGCCCAGTGCTCCGGCAGTTCGTTCAGTTCCACCCGCACGCGGTCGGTCGTCACGTGATCGAGCTCGGCCCAGGTCGCAGCGCGAACGTGCACATGGTCTACGAGCGGGGATCGTCTGTGGAGCCGTAGTGAGCGGCTACGGCTCCAGCACCCGGACGTCGAGGGCCCACTTGCCGGTCGCGCCGTTGTAGCCGTCGATCTGGACGTAGTAGGTGCCGGGGTCGAGGGTGATGTCGAGGAAGCTGCGGCCGGGGCCGGTGCCGACGTGGCAGGCGGAGCTCAGCTCGATGCCGGGGCAGGGCTCGCCTTGGCGGAGATCGAGGATCGTCTGCATGTCCGAGCCGCTCATGTCGAAGACGACGCGGCGGCGCTGGGTGAGGACCAGCTTGCCGAGCTGGTCCTTCGCCGTGCCCGCCGGCTGGCCGGTCTGGTCGCAGCCGGCGCTGAAGTCGGCGGTCATGTCCGTCGTGTCGCCCGTGAAGTAGCCGCCCGTGTCCGGGATCGGGAACGCGTCGGTGCAGCCGTCGCCCGCGGTGATGACCGTCGGCGGGACGGTGGGGCGGACGAGAGGGAAGAGGAGCGCGGACTCGGAGAGCTGATCGCCGACCACGACGCGGTACTCGCCGGCGGGCTGGTTGCGGCGCGAGACGCGCTGCGGGGTCGAGCCCTGCGTGCACGCGATCGCCGCGTCGCACGCGGGGGGGCTGAGCGAGACCATGCCCTGATCGATGAACGGGAAGCGGCCGATGACGAGCACGTCGCTCGGGGCGTCGAGCGTGAGCTTGAACGCCGCGTCGGCGAAGCCGGGGCCGCAGCCGTTGTCGATCGCGTCCTCGTGATCGGTGAGGCTCACGAGCTTCGTCTTGTTCGGCTCGATCTCCGGCGCCGTCGCGCACGACTCCTCCGGGAGCGGATCGGTCGGGGGAGACGTCTTCACGATGATCGACGCGTCGATCTGCGTCGTCGCCGCGACGCTGACGACGTGGACGCCCTTCGCGAGCCGCCGCTTGAAGAGCGGGGAGGACTCGCCGGCGCGGCACGCGAGCTCGTCGGTCGTGCAGCTCGCCGGATCGCGGAGGCTCACGATCGGCGCGCCCGTGCCGAGCGTCCGCGACGCGAAGATGCGCACGTCGCGCTCCTCCGTGAGCTCGAACGAATACGTGAGCTCGCCGCCGGTCGCGTTCGCGTGGCAGTCGGAGGAGAGATCGAACTTCGCGTCGATGAGCGAGACGGCCGCCGCCTGATCGAGCGCGATCGGCGCGGGCGACGCGCAGCTCTCGTTGGCCGGAGGATCGGTCGGCGGGAGGAACGCGACGCCGAGATCGACGATGGACTCGTTGCGCGTCGCGACGACGGCGTAGACGGTGGAGCCCGCCGCTTGCCTGCGCGCGATCGCGCGCGCGTCGGCGACGTTCGGGACGCGCTGGCACTGGATCTCCTGGCTCGCGTCGCCGCACGCGCGCTGGAGCGTTAGGCCGACCTCCGCGTTGAGCGACGAGT
This sequence comes from Labilithrix sp., assembly GCA_019637155.1. Taxonomy (NCBI): domain Bacteria; kingdom Pseudomonadati; phylum Myxococcota; order Polyangiales; family Labilitrichaceae; genus Labilithrix; species Labilithrix sp. The sequence continues at coordinate 478,575 of JAHBWE010000002.1, forward strand.
TGGTGCGGGCGCGGACGAGGACGTCGCGCGCGCCGTCGGCCGGGACCCTGATCGCCACGACGATGTCCTGGCCGCTCGTCGACGTCGCGCAGCTCGTGCCGTAGTCGGGCTTCGTCGCGACCGTGCTGAGGAGGTACGTCCCCGCCGTCGCGATCGTGGTCGCGGTCGCGCACGTGTCGTTCTCGGGCACCGAGCACGGCTGTTCGTCGATCCGGCCGTCGCAGTTGTCGTCCTTGAAGTTGCCGCAGATCTCGGCCTTCTTGCTGCTGACGGTGGGATCGGTGTCGTCGCAGTCGCCGCCGCCGTTGCAGTGGTAGTCCGGGTCGCCGTCGCCGTCGACGTCGCGCAGGACGTGCTCGCACGACTGGGTGCCCTCGACGCAGCGATCGATCGTGCAGCCGTCGCCGTCGGAGCAGGTGACGACCGGGCCCGGCGCGCAGCCCTGACGGAGGACGCAGCGCTCGCTGCCGTTGCAGTAGGCGCCGTCCTGGCACTGCGCGTCGTCGGGCGTGTTGCGGCAGCGCCCGAGCTCCTGATCGCAGCGGTCGAAGGTGCACGGGATCTGATCGTCGCACTGCCCGTCGTCGTTGCACGGGCCGCCGATCGTGGGGTCCACGCCGCCCGCGTCGACGACCGGCGCCTCCGCCTCCGCCTCCGGCCCCGCGTCGAGCGACGCGACGAAGCGGTCGCGCACCTCCGTGCCACATCCGGCCGGAGCGAACGCGAGGACGAGGACCGACGACAGCGCCGAAGCGCCGAGCAGAGCCTTCATGCCCATCGAGCGGATCTCAGATCATCTTGGCGAGCGGGATCTCGTGGCCCTTCGGGCACACCGCCTTGTACTCCTGCTCGGCCTTCGCGGCCGGGATCTTCACCGTCGCGCCGCAGTCGGGGCACTTCACCTCGACGATGTCTTCGTCGCCTTTGGACATGCCGAGAAGCCTAGCACCCCGCCTTCCGATCCTGATACGCCGGGGCTGTGAAGGCGCTGCTCCCGCTCCGCGCCGTCCTCGTGACCGGGAAAGGCGGCGTCGGCAAGACGACGGTCGCCGCCACCCTCGCGCGGTACTTCGCCGCCTCGGGCAAGCGCGTCCTCGCGACCGAGATCGCCGGCGACGACGATCCTTCCTCTGCGCTCGCCGCCGCGCTCGGCGCGAGCACGATCACGGAGGAGCCGCGGGAGATCGCGCCGAACCTGTGGCTCGCGTCGCTCTCACCGTCGACCGGGCACCAGCGCTTCCTCCGCGACGTGCTGCCGATGAAGGTCCTCGCCGACGCGGCGATGAGGGCGGGCGCGATCCGCCGCTTCCTCTCCGCCGCGCCGACGTTCCCCGAGATGGGGATCCTCTACCGCCTCCTCGATCTCCAGCGCGCGAAGCGGAAGGACGGCTCCTGGACCTACGAGACGATCATCTGCGACCTGCCCGCGACCGGGCACGCGCTCGCGCTCGCGCAGGTGCCAGAGGCGCTCCTCAAGGTCATCACGAGCGGTCCGATCGCGGCGGCGGTGAAGGAGGGGCTCGCGTTCCTCCTCGATCCGAAGCAGGTCGGCGGCGTCATCGTCACGCTGCCGGAGACGCTGCCGGTGAGCGAGGCGATCGAGCTCGCGGAGGGCGTCGCCAAACATCGCATCCCGCTCGCGCGCGTCGTCGTGAACCGCGTCCCGTTCGATCCGTTCGACGCGGAGGAGCGCGCGTTCCTCGATCGCGCGCTCGCCGGGCGCCCGCCTACCCTCGGCGTCCGCACGCTCGAGCGCATCGATCGCGCGCGCGCGGCGATCGAGCGCCTGACGGCGTCGGTCGCGATCCCGGTCGAGACGATGCAGGACGTGTGGCTCGACGGCCCGCGCCTCGCCGAGGAGATGGCCTCGCTCCTCTCGGTGGAGCAGGCCTCGGTGGAGCATGCCCGATAGCCGCCCGCCGGACACGGCGCCGGTCCTCCCGATCGAAGACGCGACGTTCCTCGAGCCGCTCGTGCGGAGCAAGCGCGTGATCGTGTGCTGCGGCGCGGGCGGCGTCGGCAAGACGACGACCTCGGCCGCGCTCGGCGTCGCGGCAGCCGTGCGCGGCCGGCGCACGCTCGTCCTCACGATCGATCCGGCGCGGCGCCTCGCCGAGGCGATGGGGATCCCCGCCGGCGCGCGGGAGCCGACGCCGGTGCCGCGCGAGCTGCTCGCGAGCATCGGCGTGCCGGCGGCGGGGACGCTCGACGCGTGGATGCTCGCGCCGGAGGTCGTGTTCGAGTCGATGGTGCGCCGCCTCGCGTCGAGCGAGGAGCGGGTGCAGGAGATCTTCTCGAACCGCCTCTACCAGGCGCTCACGAAGGTCATCGCCGGGATGCAGGAGTACACCGCGGCGGAGGCGCTCTACGAGCTGTCGCGCGGCGATCGCTACGACCTCGTCGTCCTCGACACGCCGCCCTCGCGCAACGCGCTCGCCTTCCTCGAGGCCCCGCGGAAGCTCTCGCTCTTCCTCGACGAGCGCGTCATCAGCGTGTTCCTCCCGAAGAAGGGCGGCGGCTTCCTCCGCGCCGCGTCGGACCTCGTCGATCGCGTCTTCACGAAGGCCTTCGGGGAGGGCTTCTATAAGGACGTCCAGGACTTCCTCGGCGCGTTCTCCGGGATGTTCGGCGGGATGCGCGAGCACGCGGAGGCGGTCCGGAACCTCCTGTTGTCGCAGGACGCCACGTTCGTGCTCGTGACGAGCCCGGAGCCGTCGGCGCTCGCCGAGGCCGGCTTCTTCCGCGCGAAGATCACGGAGCTCGGCCTGCCGTTCGCGGGCTACGTGCTCAATCGCAGCTGGGCGTACACGCGCGGGTTCGTCGGACCGGAAGAGATAGCGCTCGACGCAGGAGCGACCGATCGCGAGCGGGGCGCCCTCCACAAGCTCGGACAGCTCGCCGACGGAGAGCGCTGGCGCGCGCGGCGCGATCGCGACCTCCTCGCCAACCTCCGCATGGATGCGCCGGAAGGGGCCGCGATCGCGACGCCGCATCTCGGGGGCGCCGTCGAGGACCTCGCCGGTCTCGCCGAGCTTGCACGTAATCTCGTTCACCTCGAAAACGCCTGATAGGATGCGGCTTCCCCGATCGTCGGGGCTCCGCGAGGATGAAGGCCGTCGACTTTTACACGCTGCCGCGCGCGATCCAGGACCGCTTCGTCGGTTCGGTCATGAGCGGCTTTCCTCCGGCGCCGATCCTGGCGTCGAAGGGCGGCACGTCGACGAAGCTCCGCTGGGTCGGCGTGAGCGCGGCGTCGTTCGTCGCGCTCCTCGTCACCGCGCGGATCGCGTTCGGCGATCTCGAGTCGACGCTGTCGCTCCACTCGGCGAAGGTCATCCCGCTCTACTTCGTCTTCGTCTTCGGCCTCGGCTTCGGGCTCCTCCAGGCCTTCGCCCGCGTCGTGCGCGAGCGCGCGCTCCCGTACTCGGCCGGCATCTACCTCTTCCCCGCGTGCCTCATCGACGCGCGGCACGATCAGTTCAAGGTCTACGAGACGCGCGACCTCACCGCGGTCGAGCTCCAGGGCACCTCGATCCGGATCGCGTTCGCGGGCGGTCACTCGTTCCTCTTCCCGCTGTCCTCTCCGTCGCAGGGCCCGGACCTCGTGAAGGAGGTGCAGACCGCGCGCGACCGCGCGATGCACGCGAACGCGACGGAGGACCCGAAGGAGCTCGTCGCGGTCGATCCGCTCCACAACCCGCGCTTCGCGAGCCCGGTCGGTCCGACCGAGCAATACGAGCTGAGGCGCCCGCCGTGGAAGAAGCTCGGGCCCGTCATCGCGGCCGGCATCGCGATCGTCCTCGGCCCCACGATCTGGGCGCTCCGGAACCGCGGGAGCGACAACAAGATGTACGCGCGCGCGACGCAGGTGAACGACACGCCGACGTACCGCCTCTACATGCTCCACGGCTCGCGGCACCAGGAGGAGGTCGGCGAGATCCTCCTCCCGCGCGCGGAGCTCGTCGACGCGAAGGTCTCCGGCAACGTCGACCCGCTCCTCAAGTACAAGGCCGAGCACCCGCGCTCGAAGATCGCGAACGAGATGAACGCCGCGATCCGCACGGCGATGCTCGCCGCGCTCGAGCGGGCGAAGCAGCCGGGCACGCTCGCCGCGCTCGAGGAGTTCAACAAGCGCTACCCCGAGCACGGGATCGAGCCCGAGTACCGCGCCGCCGTCCACGCGGTCTACGCGCGCGAGCTCGAGGCCTACAAGAAGAAGGCGCCGAGCAAGGACAAGGCGGCGATCGCGTTCATCGAGCGCCTCTTCGCGTGGGCGGAGAAGAACGGCCCGAAGGTCGAGGTGCGGTTCAAGCGCAAGGCGAACACGTCCCTCGAGCGCGCGGACCAGTTCATCCTCAAGACGCCGACGTTCATGGGCGTCGTCACCTATCCGTCGCGCTTCTTCGACGACAAACACTCGACGACGCGCGAGGCGACGCTCGGCAAGTCGCTCGCGGCGCAGTTCGACGCCGGTCTCGCGCCCGAGCTCTTCGAGGTGACGATGGGCTCGGTCGTCACCGAGCCGGAGCTCCCGGAGCCGAAGGTCCCGACCCTCTTCATCACCCACTCCGCGGAGTGGTCGGGGCACAACTACACCTCGAGCCGCCCGCGCGGCAGCTACGTCGGCCTCAACTTCAACATGGACGCCTCGTTCGTCATCCCCGGCGACGCGAAGCCGTACAAGTTCAAGGCGGAGATCTTCCGTCACGCCGCGACGCACGTGCTGCACGGAGACGGCACCCCGTACCTCGGCCCCGGCGAGGCGGAGGAGAAGGTCTACGAGACGATGGCGACGGAGGCCTTCGACCAGTTCGGCAAGCGCCTCCTCGCGGGCTTCTTCACGCCCGAAGGGAAGAAGTAGCGCGCGCCGACCCGAGCGCGGCGCGGACCTCGGCGGCGCGGGCCTCGACGCGCGCGCGGATCGCCTGGACCTCGGGCCGCGCGCGGACGCGATCGAGGAGGGGAGCGCGATCGAGCCAGACGACGTCGACGCTGCCGGCCGCGTCCATCTGCGCGACGGCCTGCACGACGCGGTCGTCGGCGCCGAGGATGGCGGCGACCTCGGCGTCGACGCAGGCGCCGAAGGAGATGCGGCGGTTCGAGCGCTTGCCGAGCACCGCGAGCGCGGTCTTCATCGTCGCGTCGGTGCGCGCGCGCCCCTCGACGAGATCGAACGTCGCGACGACCGCGGCCTTCATCGAGAAGTCGGGCGTCGCCGCGAGCTCCGCCGCGAGCGCGGCGCGTCGCTCCGGCGTGGGGCGGTAGTAGACGCAGCGCATGCGGTTGACCCAGTAGTCGGAGCCCGCGCGCTCGGGCGCCGTCGCCGCGCCGAGGATCGCGTCGCTGCGCTCGTGCTCCCCCGCGAGCGCGTGCGCGAGCGCGATGTACCAGCGCGCGTGCGTGAGCGTCGGATCGACGGTGACCGCGGTGTAGAAATGCGCGAGGCCCTCCGCCGTCCCGGTCGTCTCGAGGAGGAGGAGGCCGCGGAGGTAGTGCGCCTGCGGGTGATGCGGCGCGATCGCGAGCGCGTCGCCGATCGCGCGCGCGGCGGCCGCGTTGTCGGCGATCTGCATGCCGAGGCTCGCGGCGGCGAGGTGCGGCTCCGGGCGGTCGCGCGCGATCTCGAGCGCGCGCTCGGTCGCGCGGCGCGCCTCCGCCTCGTCGGCCGCGTCGCCCGCCGCCATCCCGAACGCGAGCGCCGACGCGTAGGCGGAGAGGATCATCGGATCGTCGGGCGCGCGCGCGAGGGCCTCGCGGAGGCACTGCTTCGCCTCGTCGACGAGGTTGCCCCAGCGCCGGCGGAAGAGGTGCGAGCCCTTCAGGTAGAGATCGAGCGCGGCGGCGTCGTGGCGCTCGAGCTCGCCCTCCTTCCGCACGACGAGGAGCGCGTTCGCGAGCGCGCGGCTCATGCGCTCCGCCGCGCCGACGAGGTCCTCGAGCGCGCACGCGAGCGTCTCGCGGAAGAGGACGAGCCCGTCGGCGGTGCCGGTGACGGCGAGCTCGATCGCGACGTTCCCTTCGTGGTTGGCGATCGATCCGGTGACGACCGCCTCCGCGCCGACGTCGCGTCCGACCTCGGCCGGCGAGCGCCCGATCGTCCCGGCCGCTTCGATCGCGCCGCGCGACGTCGCGCGGAGCGGTCCGGTCGCGAGCGCGTCGATGAGGAGCGCGCTGATCCCTTCGCCGAGGTGCGCGTCGGCGGGACCGCCGCGGTTCTCGAAGGGCAGCACCGCGACGATGCGCGCGCGCCTCCGCGACGGCGCACCGGCGGCGAGGACGGTGCTCGACGGCGTCGGCAGGGCGGCGTCGAACGCGGCGATCACCTCGCGCGGGTGGGCGAAGCGCGCGGCGGGGCGGCGGGCGAGGCAGCGGCTCACGACGCGGTCGAGCGCGATCGGGACCTCGGGCCGGAGGCTGCTCGGATCGGGCGGCGTCACGAGGAGCGGCTGGAACAGGCCCTCGCGGCGGCCGCGGAAGAGGCGCGTGCCGGTGAGCATCTCGAAGAGGAGCGCGCCGAGCGACCACACGTCGGCGCGGAGATCGACCGGCTCGTCGGCGAGCACCTCCGGCGCCATGTAGCCGGGCGTGCCGCTCATGCCGCGGATCGCCTCCGCGCCCGTGACGAGGTGCGCGATCCCGAAATCGGAGAGGAGGATGCGCCCGTCCTCCGCGAGGAGCACGTTCGAGGGCTTGAGGTCGCGATGGAGCACCCCCGCGTCGTGGGCCGCGCCGAGCCCGGCCGAGACCGCACGCGCGACGCGCGCGACCTCCGCGAACGGCAGCGGACCGGTGAGGTCGTCGGCGAGCGTGCGTCCGACGACGAGCTCCATCGTGATGAACTTGCTCCCCTCGTGGCTCCCGATGTCGAAGGTGCGGAGGACGTTGGGATGCGTCACGCGCCGCGCGAACTTCACCTCGCGGCGGAGGAGATCGACCTGCTCGGGGCGCGCGGCGTACGTCGCCTTGAGGAGCTTCACCGCGACGTCCTCGTCGAGCTCGGTGTCGTGCGCGAGGTAGACGTTGCCCATCCCCCCGCCGCCGAGCATGCCGAGGACCTGGTAGCGCGCGCCGATGAGCGGCAGGTCGTCGCGCGGCGCGGGGAACTGCGCGCCCGTCTCTCCCGTCGCGGTGTCGAGCTCCGTCTCGTTGGTCTCTTCGGGCCCCCCCATCAGCGGAGGAGCCGCGCGATACGGAGGTAGTTGAGCGGACCGCCGGTGCCTGCAAGATACACGTACTTGTCGGTCGTCCTCGTCGCGCGGATGCAGGTGAGCTCGGTCGTCGTGCCGGCGCGGTACGCCGGATCGGCGCCGCCGTCGGGCAGGTAGCGGTCCCACGCCGCCGCGCCGTCGCGGCACCCGGCGGTGAGCGGACGTCCGTCCGCGTCGACGGAGAGCGCGCGGACCTCTCCGTTCGAGCGGATGCCGGTCGCGCCGCCGAAGCTCGGATCGACGCCCGCGTCGCCGATGCGGACGATCCCCGCGCCCGCGTCGGCGGTCTTCGCGACGTAGGTGCCGGCGGGGTGGAAGGCGATCGCGGCGGGCGTGCCCTCGTCGAGCGAGCGGAGGACGAGGCCGGCGCTCGTGCCTTCGTGGAGGAAATACGACGTGACGCCGGCGCTGACGTGCGGCGCGGCGACGAGGTAGTGATCGATCGCGATCGGCGCGAGGAGCGCGGCGAGCTCGCCGGAGACCGCGCTCGGGAGCTGGCGGTAGCCGCCGGTGCCGTACGCCGGATCGGACGCGCCGCCCGAGTCCATGCGCGCGATCGTGAAGGGGCCGGGGTTGCCGGTGCTGTCTTCCTCGACCTTGGTGACGGCGTAGATCGAGGTCGGGAGCACCGCGAGCGCGATCGCGGTGGCGTACTTGGCGCCGGGGGCCGTCTTCACGATCGCGGGGCCTCCGCCGGCGAAGGTCGCGTCCCAGGACTTCCCGTCCGTGCTCGTGCGGACGACGATCGGCGACGAGGCGTTCAGCGCGCTCGCGTAGCCGCTGAAGTACACCTGGCCGTTGTCGGTCACCGTCATCGCCCAGAAGGTCTGCGACGCGGGCTTCGTGAGCGGTCCGTAAGCCGCGTCGCGCACGCCGTCTTTCGTCCATCGCGCGAGGCCGCTCGCGGCGTCGACGTAGAGCGCGCCGTCGGACGCGAAGGCGACGAGGGTGGGCGGGATGTCGAGGTCGACGAAGCCGTCGTTGCCGAAGGTCGGATCGAGCGTGCCGGGGCGCGGCGGATCGATCGTGATCACGGTCGCCGCGGTCGCGAGCTTCTCGCTCCCGGAGAGGAGGGCGACGTCGAGCGAGACCGCGCCCTCCGGCGCGTCGTTCGCGACGTTGATCGTGAGGGTCGCGCTCGACGAGCCGGGCTCGATCGTCGCGGCCGGCGCGCTCACGCCGGCCGGGAGGCCGCTCACCGCGACGACGAGCGCGCCGGGGTGCGCGCCGCGGACGATCGAGACCGGGATCGTCCCCGACTCGCCGCGCGGGATCGCGGCGGTGGTGCCGAGCACGAGCGACGGCTGCACGACCGAGGCCTCGAGGACGGTCGTGACGTCGCGGCTCGCGTCGACGCCGGCGTCCTCCTGCGGCGTCGCGGGCGCCTCGGCGTACCCGTCGCCGCAGGCCCACGCGAGGACGAGCGCGATCGCGACGACGACGCTTTTCGTGAGGCGGCGCACGCCCCGACTATACCAGCGCTCCGCGAAGCTCGCGCAGACCGTGGCCGCGCTCGATCGGGGCGAGATCGATGCGCTCTCCGTCCTGGGCGTAGCCGCCCGCGAACGGATCGGCGGCGAGGAAGAGCGGCGTGTCGAGGTCGATGATCGTGAGGCCGCCGCGCCCGGCCGCGATGCACGCCGACGTCCCCATCGCGAGGCGCGTCTCGACCATGCCGCCGATCATCCGATCGAGGCCCTCCTCCTCCGCGCGCGCGAGGATCGCGAGCACCTCGAAGATCCCCGACTTCATGATCTTCACGTTCACCGCGTCGGCGGCGCCGCGCGCCTTCGCGATCGCGACGTCGGCGGCGCACGTCACCGACTCGTCGATCGCGACGCGGACGCCGGCGCGCGCGCGGAACGCGGCGAGGTCGTCCCAGCTCCGGACCGGCTGCTCGAAGAGGTCGACGCGCGCCGCGCGGACGCCGGCGGCGAAGGCGAGCGCGTCGTCGAGGGTGAAGCCGGCGTTCGCGTCGACGAGGAGGCGGGCGTCGGGGCGCGCGGCGCGGACGGCGAGCACGCGCGTGACGTCCTCTTCCACGTTGGTGCCGACCTTCACCTTCAGGGTGGAGAAGGCGGCGAAGGACGCGGCCTCGCGCCGCGCATCGTCAATCGTGCCGGTGGTGATCGTCACGTCCGTGACGATCTCCGTCATGGATCCGCCGAACATGACGTGGAGGGGGATCCGGCGGACCCGCGCGCGGGCGTCGACGACGGCGGTCTCGATCGCGCAGCGCGTCGATGGCGTCGCGTCACCGAGACGCGCTCGGATCTCGGCGGTGTCCTCGAGGTCGACGCCGGCGAGCTCGACGCGCGCGCACGACGCGAGGACGGCCTCCTGCGTCTCGCCGTTGAACGCCGGGAAAGGGGCGCCCTCGCCGAGGCCGGTCGGGCCGCCGTCGGTCTCGAGGGTGACGAGCACGTTGCGGGCGTGCTCCTGGGCTCCGCCCGCGATTCCAAAGGGTTTTCGCATGGCGACGTCGAGCGGGCGCGCACGGACCTGCGCAATGCGAGGCATCGCGCCAGCATCGGGTTGCGCGTCGCGATGCGCAAGGTCAGCGGGAGGATGGATCGAGCGCCAGACGGCCGCTGAGGCGTCTTTCGCCCGCACGATTCCGAGCTCTTACGTAAGCGCACCAGTAATTTCCGACGTTTGTGTACGTGTGCCTACACTGTGGTCCTGGCATCCTCTTCGCAGGGAAGGAGAACATCATGAAAGCCTACCTCGAGACGCATGACCTCCAGAGCACGCTCGGCGCGCTCGGCTGGCTCGCCGTCGTAGCCGCCGTCGTCCTCGGCGCCGCCTCGTAGTTTTCAACGCAGGGGCTCCGCCCCTGCACCCCGCTCGCACGATGCAGAAAAACGTCAGAACGTTTTTCTGCCGCGTGCTCGCCTCTTCGATGCCCGGACAAACTATTCCAGCAGGAACGCTTTGTAGGCCGCGTCGCTCGGCGCGCGGCCGAGGAAGCGTTCGACGAGCTTCGCCGCCTCGTCGCTGTCGCCCGGGGCGAGGATCATCGCCCGGTACTCCGCCGCCGTCTTCGGGTTGAGGAGCCCCTCCTTCTTGAAGCGCGTGAAGAGGTCCTGCGCGATCGAGAGCGCCCACTGGTAGCCGTAGTACCCGGCGTCGTAGCCGATGAGATGACCGAAGCTCGCCTGGAAGTGCGTGCCCTCGACGTACTTGAACGGCGTGTACGCGTCGTTGATCTCGGCGAGCACCTTCGTCGTGTCGAAGGGCACCGGGCGCGTGTGGTACGCCTGATCGAGCGCCGCGAGGTAGAGCTGGCGCTGCGTCGCGAGCCCGCGACCGAAGCCGCGTGAGCGGAGCATCGCGGCGTGGAGGTTCGCCGGCAGCGGCGCGTTGGTGTCGTGGTGGCGCGCGAAGAGCGCGAGGGTGTCCTTGTTCCACGCCCACTCCTCGAGCATCTGCGACGGCGACTCGACGAAGTCGCGCGCGACGCTGGTGCCCGCGAACGACGACAGCTCCGCCTCGCTGAGGACGTGGTGGAGGACGTGGCCGAACTCGTGGAAGAAGGTGACCGCGTCCTGGTGGCTCATGAGCGCCGGCGCGGCGCCGCCCGGCTTCGGGAAGTTGCACTCGATCGCCGCGATCGGCATGAGGCGGGATCCGTCTTCCATCCGCGCCGTGTCGCGAATGCCGAATACGGCGGCGTGCTTGTATTTGCCTTCACGCGGATAGAGGTCGAAATAGAAGCGGCCGAGGACGGTCCCCTTCGCGTCGAGGACCTCCATCGGCTCGACGTCCTGGTGCCAGGTCGGCGCGCCCTCCGCGCGGCGGAACTTGATGTCGAACATCTTGGAGGTGATGTCGAGGAGCCCCGCCTTCACGCGCGTGACTTCGAAGTATTTGCTGACCTCCTTCGAGTCGAGGCCGTATTTGGCATTCCGGACCTGGTCCTCCAGGTAGAGGCGGTCCGACGGCGGGATCGGCTCCGACTCCTTCACCCCGAGCTTCGCGCGCGCTTTCTTGAACTCCGCGATCTCGGCGTCGCCCTTCTTCGCGACGTGTTTCTTCAGGCCTTCGAGGAACGCGGCGACCGTCTTCGGGTCCTTCGCCATGCGCTCTTCGAGGATGTAATCGGCCCACGTCGCGTAGCCGAGGAGCTTCGCGCGCTCCTCGCGGAGGGCGAGCATCTTCTCGATGACGGCGACGTTCTTGTCCGCCGCGCGATTCTCGAATTGTTTGTAGAGCGCGAGCGCGAGCTTCCGGTCTTTCGCGTAGGTGAGGACGGGGAAATAATCGGGATAGTCGGTCGTGATGACGACCTTGCCGTCCTTGTTCGGCGGACGGGAGACGAGCCACTCCTTCGGCAGCCCCTCGAGCTGCTTGGGCGTCGCCTCCACCGTGAGGTGGGACTGCGCGAGGTTCGTGTCGAACTCGAGCGAGAGGTCGGTGAGCTGTTTGTTCAATTCGCGGAGGCGCTGCTGCCCTTTGTCGTCGAGCTCGAGGCCGTTGCGGCGGAAGTCGCGGAGCGTGCGATCGAGGAGGCGCTTCCTCGCGCCGCCGAGTGCCTCGTTCTTGGCCGCGTAGCGCTTCATCACGTTCGCGATGCGCTTGTCGAGCCAGAGCGCGGTGTCGATCGCGTCGATCTTCGGCTCGCAGAGCTTCGCCTTCTCGCGCACGCCGTCGTCGGGGTGCGAGACCGCCATCAGGGCGGGGAAGTCGCCGGCGTTGCGGAGCGCGAGCTTCGCGCGATCGAGCTTCCCCGCCGTCGCCTCCCACGTCAGCGCGACGTCGTCCTTCGTGTCGAGGCCGCGGATCTCGCGGAGGAGCGACTCCGCGCGCGCGATGCTCCGATCGCAGAGCTGCTCGATGCCGGCGCGCGCGAGCTCGTCGCTCCCGGGCCCCGCGGTGCTGCGGCCGAGGCCGAGGACGACGGGGTCCACGTCGAGCGGCGCGAGCTCGGGCGGCGGGGCCGCCGGTGGAACGCTCGCGGTCGGCGGCGGCGTGAGCGGCTTCGCCGGCAGCTCCGCGGGCGGGCTCTCGTGACCGCAAGCGGCGAGGAAGAGGACGGGGACGCAGGCGCGGAGCAGCTTCATCGCGGCGCACCTTAGTACAATCGCCGTTCTCGACACGCGAGCGATGCTACCTTCGCGAGGTGCGGGATCGGCGGAGGTGGGACGTCTTGGAGACGAGAGGCCCCGTGAAGCGCGCGTGGCTCCTCCCGTTCGTCCTCGCGGTGGCGTGCGCCCCGGAGATCAAACAGGACGATCCGCCGCCGGAGGCGATCTTCGTCAAGTTCGATCCAGGCGCGGAGGTGCCCGTCGTCCCGACCCCGAACGATCTGGCGAAGGACGCGACGACGGGCCTCCTCGTCGTCTCCTCGAACGACGCGACGCCGCTCGCCCAGCGCGAGTTCAACACCGATTACCTCGGCGGCCTGAACGGGTTCCCGTACGAGAGCACGGCCGAGGTGTTGCTCAGCGGCGCGCTCGATCCGGAGACCGTCGACGCGGAGAGCGTCGTCGTCCTCGATCTCACCGACGGCGGCGCGCCCGTCACCACCGTCACGCCACGCTACGACGAGACGAAGATCGCCATCTCGATCGCCGCTCCGGCAGGCGGCTGGACGCGCGCGCATCGGTACGCGATCGCCGTCATCGGCGGCTCGAGCGGGAGCGGCGTCAAGGGCGCGAAGGGCCAGCGCGTGATCGGCTCCCCCGCCTGGGTCCTCGTCTCCGGGAAGTTCCCCCTCTTCGAGTGCGATCCCGCCAATCCGGACGAGTGCAAGCCCGCCGTCGACATCATCCCGTCGAGCAAGACCGATCCCGCCGAGAAGTTCGCCGATCAGGTCGCAAAAGCAAAACGCCTCGACCAGCTCCGCCAGGGCTACGCCCCGCTCCTCGAGAGCATCGCGCAGGCGAAGCAGGTCGCGCAGACCGACATCCCGGTCGTGTGGACGTTCACGATCGTCGACGCCGCGGAGCCCACGTTCGATCCGGGAAGTCGCGTGATCCCGTTCCCGAACGACGCGGTGCGGACGGGTCCGGACGGCACGGTCGCGCTCCCGAACCCCACGACGGGCGAGCCGCTGACGCCGGAGGACTGCGCGAAGGCGCTCTCCGATCCGAAGGGCGACCGCCAGGTGCAGCTCACGTGCGGGCTCAACACGCTCGACGGCTTCTCGACGCAGACCGCGCCGGTGAGTGAGAACTCGGCCAAGCTGGGCGCGCTCCAGCAGGACGCGCTCATCGATCCTGCGACGCTCGGCCCGGACACGGTCGGCCTCGTCGCGGTGGCGCCGGGAGTCCCCGCCGGCGCGCGGACCACGCCGCGCATCACGCCGTGCCTCAACTGCCTCTCGAGCGCGGACGAGAGCGGCACGAAGCAGACCTTGCCGCAGCAGCTCCAGCTCAAGCTCGAGGCGCCGCTCGACGAGAAGACGACCTACCTCGCGTACGTCACGCGCGGAGTGAAGGACGACAAGGGCACGCCGCTCGCGCCCCCGCCCGCGTTCGCGTTCATCCGCTCGCGGACATCCCTCGTCGACGGCGACAAACCCACGCTCTCGAACCTCACCATCGAACAAGCGAAGAGGCTCGAGCCGCTCCGCCTCGCGATGGAGCCCGCGCTCGACGCCCTCGAGGCAGAGGGCGGCCCGAAGCGCGCCGACCTCGCGCTCGCGTGGATCTTCACGACGCAGTCGGAGGCCTCGACCCTCGAGCAGCTCGCAGAGGTCCCGGCCAAGGCGACGGGCCTCCCCGCCGGCCCCGTCGCCGTCCGCGACGTGACCGCGCAGCTCAGCGCCGTCGCGACGGCAGGCGGGATCCCCATCGACGGGATCGCGAAGTTCTTCGCCGGGTCCTTCCTCACGCCCGTGCTCGTGACGTCGCCGAGCGGTGCGTTCGATCCGGCCAAGCCGGTCGTTCACCGCGTCGACTTCCTCATGACGGTGCCGAGCTCGCCTGCGCCCGCGGGGGGCTACCCGACCACGATCTTCGGCCACGGCTTCACGCGCTCCCGCAACGACGCCCTCCCGATCGCGAACGCGCTCGCGAAGGCGGGCCAGGTCACGATCGCGAGCGACGTCCTGTTCCACGGCGACCGCACCTCGTGCACCGGCTCGCAGACGGCGACGAAGCAGACGACGGACGACGCCGCCTGCGCCGATCCGGCGACGCAGCGCTGCAACGGTGAGCCGGTGCTGGGCCTCTGCGTCGCGCGCAACGACGCGGCGCGGAACCCGTGCGCGCCGGGCCCCTCCGGTGACGGGTTCTGCGCCGGCGTCGGACAGGGCCGCTGCGCGTCGGACCTGAAGTGTCAGGCGGGCGATCTCGCGCGCGATCCGACGGGCAAGCCGCTCATCAGCGGCTGGAACATGTTCAGCCTCACGAACTTCTTCGCGACGCGGGACAACTTCCGGCAGCAGGTGATCGATCTCTCGCAGCTCGTGCGCGTGATCAAGAGCCCGGGCCCGACTGGCCTCGCGGGCCAGTCCACGATCGCGCTCGACGGCACCAAGCTCGGGTACGTCGGGCAGAGCATGGGCGGCATCCTCGGCACGCTGTTCAACGCCGTCTCGCCCGACACGACCCACGTCGTGCTCAACGTGCCGGGCGGCGCCCTCCCGCAGATCATCCTCAACGCGCCGTCGTTCGCGGAGCAGAAGGCCGCCCTCCTCGAGACCCTCGCCGACGGCGGGATCAAGCCGGGAACGCCCGAGTTCGATCAGTTCCTCGGCGTCATCCAGTGGATCCTCGATCCCGCCGATCCCGCGAACATGGGCTACCGCCTGACCCATGGCATCGACGTCTCCGGGACCACGACCCCGAACGCGAACCGCAAGGCGTTCATCCAGTTCATCGAAGGCGATCAGACCGTCCCGAACATCTCCAACTTCGCGCTCGTCCGCGCGGCCGCGAACAAGGACTTCGACCCCACCAGCGCGCCCGGCTTCGGCTGCGTCGCGCCCCTCTTCTGCTACGAGTTCACCGAGGCCGGCGACTCCTTCACGACGACGAGCGTCCCCCTCACCGCGCGGCACGGCTTCCTCCTCGCCCCGACCGCGCTCACGGCGAAGGCCCAGACGCAGGCCGCGACCTTCCTCGCGACGGGCAAGCTTCCGTGACGAGACGGCTCGTCGCGCCGTTTGCGCTTGGTGTGCTGCTCTCGACGACCGACGCGCGAGCGGCCGGCTTCGCGCTCGACGTTCACTCCGCGCGGCCCACCGGGATGGCGACGGCCGTGACCGGCTTCATCGACGACTCCTCGGCCATCTTCTACAACCCGGCCGGGATCGCGCGCGGCAAGGTCCTCGACGCCCAGGTCGGCGCGACGCTGATCATGCCGAGCTTCAGCTACACGAACCGGAGCGGGCAATCGACGAGCACCGACTTCCGCATCGTGCCGCCTGTCAACGCGTACGTCTCCGGCGGCATCACGGACGATCTCTCCGTCGGCCTCGGCTTCTTCTCGCCGTTCGGCAGCACGCTCTCCTGGCCGGACGGCTGGGAAGGCCGCCGCCAGATCACGGACATCTCGATCCAGACGTTCTTCCTCAACCCGACCGTGGCCTACAAGCTCGGGCCCGTCCGGATCGGCGCCGGCTTTCAGCTCGTGCGCTCCACCGTGCGGCTCCAGCGGCGGCTCGCGTTCGGCGAGCGCGAAGGCGGCGTCGATCTCGGCGGCGCGACGTGGGGGTTCGGCGGAAACATCGGCGCGCAGGTCGACGCGATCCCGAAGCGCCTCCACCTCGGGGTCCACTACCGGAGCGCGGTGAAGCTCAATTACGACGGACTCGCCGACTTCGACAACGTCCCGGAGCCGCTCGCGAACGCGATCTTCGATCAGCCCGTCTCGACGTCCCTCCTCACACCCGACATCCTGTCGATGGGCGCCGCGTTCCGCCCGGTGCCGTCCCTCCTCATCGCCGCCGACGTGGTCTGGTACGGCTGGGCGAACCTCCGTTCCATCGATCTCACGTTTCCCGAGGACGCGAGCGGCACGCTCTCGAGCTCGCGGCCGAAGCGCTGGAGCAACGTCGCGAACTATCACGTCGGCGCGGAGGGCGAGGTCTCCCCCGAATGGCGCGTCCGCGGCGGCCTCGTCTACGATCCGACCCCGTCACCCGGCGACACGCTGACGCCCGACAGTCCGGACGCGGACCGCATCAACTTCGCGGTCGGCGGGAGCTACATGCACACGTCCGGCGTCCACGTCGATCTCGGCTACCGCCTCGTCATTCTGCTCAAGCGCGAGAGCACCGCGCGCGAGCTCCCCGGTGACTACCAGGGAACCGCGAACCTGCTCGGCATCACGGTCGGCTATCGGAGCGGCGGCGGCGAGCGCGGGCAGTAAGGAGCGCGGCCGCGACGGCGAGCGCGATGAAGCCGAAGCCCGAGCTGCTACCCGCGCTGCCCGTCGAGCTGCAGCCGGGCTGTGTCGTAGCCCTCTTCTTCTTTGCGGGGCTGCTCGGCTCCTCCGCCGGCAGCTCGGACTCGGACTCGGACTCGGACTCGGCGGCCGCCTCGTCCTCTTCCGGCGGCGAGAACTTCTCGGCCGGAGCGCTTGCAGCGTCCTCGCCGGCGTCCGGCGTCGGGGCGTTCGCCTGCGGGAACGGCTTGCACTCGTCACCGGAGCAGGAGCGCACCGTCGTCGCGCCGGCTTCCTTGAGCCAGCCGCCGACCTGGTGACGGGCGAAGCCGTCGACGCGCGCGAAGTGGTTCGTGCTGGGGAGCGTCGCGGTCGGACCCGCGACCGTCACGTTCGACGCGACGCCGACGATCGCGGTGCCGTCCGCGTCGAAGAGCGGCGCGCCGAGGTCGCGATCGGAGCAGATGCCGAGCAAGCCCGGCTCGGTGGTCGTGACGACGTACGACTGCGCGAGCGCGGTCGCCGACTCGGCGGTGAAGGGCGAGCCCTCGTGCTGCACGGCGTCGGCCGGCGCGAGCTTGGCCGGCTTCGTGCGGAGGCGCGGCGCGGCGAGAGCGGCCTCGTCGCAGCCGTTGCTCACGGCGAGGACGGACGCAGCGGCGGGGGACGGCTCCAGATCGATCGGCGCGGCCGGGATGCCGGCGATGTCCTTGGAGAGGACGATGATCGCGACGTCGGCGACGTCCGCGCCGCCCGCGCCACCGCGAGCGCACACCCCCGTCCCGCACTTCTTGAGGAAGCTCGGATGAATCTTGATCTCGGCGATCGTGTCCACGAACGCCTCGGTCGCGTCGCCGGTGCTCGCGTTCGGCGTCGTGTCGGCCTCGGCATCCGCGCCGCCGTCCTGGAGCTCGTCGGTCGCGTCCACCGTCGCGTCCGCGTCCGCGTCCGCGCCCGCATCACCAGCGTCGCTCGCGTCGGTCGTCGCGTCCGTGCCGGCGTCGGCGTCGGTCGGCGCTTCGTCTTGCGTCTTGTCGTCGAGGTTGGCCTTGCGGAACGTGAGGCTCTTCCCGATCGCGAACGCGGGCTTGTTCGTCACGCAGCGCGCGGCGACGAGGAGGTGCTTCGGACCGACCTTCGTCGCGGTGCAGCCGCCCTCGATCGCGACGACGGCGCCGAGGACCGTCGGCCGGGACGAGGTCACCTGCGGCGCGCTCTCTCCGACGTCTTCACCCGCCGCGAAGCACGCGGTCCCGAGCGCGGCGGCAGCCCCGACGAACGCCAATCCCCAGAAGCGAGTCGAGAGCATGGAGAGGGTAGGTGCAAGTCGTACACCAACAACGACCCGCGCCGAACGGCCTGAGATCAACGCATTACGCGCGATTTCGACGGCCCCTGGATCCTCGAGAGCTCAGCGGGTGGTGTCCGCTTGCTCTAACCGCGCAGGTCCACGGCGAACGTGCGCCGCAATAACTCTGCCCATGGGCGGTAGCGACCGCGTTGCGGAGGGAGCGCGTTCGCGTCCGCGTCTGCATCCGGTGGCGCGTCGGTCGCCTCGGGCGGCTCGCACGATGCGCGAGCGGAGCTTGCTCGCGGAGGCGAGGACGGTCGACGGGGCGTAGGTTCCGTCGGAGAAGGGCTGCTTGAGGGCGATGCGAACGAGTCCTTCGGGACCACGGGTGACGCTCTTGGGCGATGGGCGGACGGAGGATGTACTCGAGGAGAGCCTCGCGCCTGGGCGAGCGAACCATTCAGGCCGAAGCACATCGCGCATCTTCGCGCGCTTTTCGTGAGCACCGCCTCCAGAGCTTCCTTCGAGATGGGTTCACGTGGCATGGGCGTAGCGGCTCCGACAGCTCGGCGTCAGACTGCGACGGCGAGCTTCTCCCCGATCGCCGCGCAGTAACGCTGCAGCGTGGAGAGCTTCACATCGCCGCCCGCCTCGAGCTTGCTCACGACCGAGGCGGAAGTGCCCATCCGGGCGGCCACGACGGTCTGCGAAAGAGCCTTCTTCTCGCGGAGCGCGGCGAGCTTCCGCGCGAGCTTCCGGCGGGTCTCGGCTTCGCGAACCAAGTCCGGGAACGCCGGGTTCTTCCGGGTGCGCTCGTCCACGATCTCGGCAAGGAAGTCCTTCGGCATGCATCCAGTGTGAAGCGCGGAAAACATATCGTCAACGCCATAGCCTGGAAGCTATGAGCGCGGCCGCGTGGCGCGCTTCTTCACCGCGCCACGCTCGCGCCAGTCACGGAGGCGTTCCTCGGCCAGGTCGAGCTCGCGCGGCGGCGTCTTCTGGGTGCGCTTCTCGAACGCCGAGAGAGAGAGGAGCACTTGGCTGTAACGCCCCTCGGTCGCGAACAGCACGCGAAAGCTCCGCGTGGTGGCGTCCGCGCGGACCTCGTAGACGTCCCCGCGGAGATGCTTGCCGGCGACGAGGCCGCGCTCGACAACCTCCTTCATGCCCGCGACGACGGCGGCCAGCTCGTCGTCGGTGAGATCGTCGAGGAATGCCTTCACGGGGCGCCCGCCGGCGCGGGTCCGATAGTCACGCCACTGGCGGCGAGGCTTCTTGTCGTCGGCGCCCACGCTGGCATCCTACGCGAAGCCGATCAGGCCGCCAGGTTGACCACGAAGGCCTGCAAAGCCCGTTCGCCAGACCTTGGCCTGGCCCGGGCCAGTCCAACGCATCGGCGCTCGCGATCTCCGCCCGCCCCGACGAGCTCGTCAACGCGCGTTCGAGCTACCGCTTCGCGAGCGGCAGGACGAAGCTCGAGGGCAGGTAGCCGTCGCGCCGGAGAGGTGTACGCGGCTGAAGCCGCCTTGCTCGTCGAGGATCCGGGCGCGGACGCCCTCCGGGATCGGCGCGACGCCGTCGATCGCGACGTGCTTGCCGTAGAGGAGGCGCGCGTTCGGAGCGACGACAATGCCCTCGCGAAGATGGAGGCGCGCGTCGCGGGCCGCGTACGCGAGGACGGCGCCGACGACCAGCAGCGCGCCCGCGATCGCGACGCCGATGTCGCCCCAGTACAGCGGCGTCAAACGGAGAGGAGGACGCCGCGCGCCTCTTCGCCCGTCGCGGCGGCGATCGCGCGCGCGTAGATCGCGATCTGCCGCGCGTACGCGTCCTTCCGTTCACCGATGGCGAGGTCTGTCTTGAAGTCGATCACCGTCCATCCCTTGCCGCGCTCGAAGAAGGCGAGGTCGGCGATGCCCTCGAGGATGGTGCCGTCGTCTTCATGCAGGATGACGTCGACTTCGCGCTCGACGCGCTCCGCCGCCCGCGCGCGCGAGGAGCGGGTGGGCGAGGGCGCCTTCGCGGTGGCGCTCGCGGCGACGATCTCGTCCTCCGTCCCTTGTCGAGCGTGTCGTTGGTGCGCCCCGGATTGTCGAAGACGCGTGTGGTCGCGCCGTTGCGCGTGGCCGCACCGCGTGCGGAGGTCGAGGAAACCGCGGCACAAGGGGCTCACGCCGACGGCGCCCGACGTGCGGGCCGCGAGAGTTGAAGCGTCATGGACGCTCCAGGCAAGCCGGCGTGGGAATCCCGCCGAAGCCGCGAGGGAGGGTCAGCGTGCGAGTGGCGTTGCCCATCACTCCATGTCACCCGCGCTTGCGACAGAGCGCGTCGTTTGGAATGTGGATCAGCGCCGGAGCGTCGCGCGGAATGCCTCTGCAGGTGCGCCGCCCGTGGGTCCGCGTTGGGCTCGGCGCCGGGCCGGTCGGCGAGCGCGAGGGCGAGGACGTGGGCGGCACGCTCGAGGCGACCGACCAGGCGGAGATGAGCGATCGGGAGAACGAGATGCCGAGAAGGAGCCAGCCGCGCGCGACGGGGATCACGTAGACGCACGCGTCGCCTTCGCGAAACGTGCGGCGGCGCGTTGAACGACGCGCATCGCATCGAGCGTAGCTCTTCGTCGAGCCGCTGCCAGGCCAGGCGCCTCATGGCGTCGAGATAGATGCCCAAGAGGCCACAGCTCCTCGCCGAGTTGACCGTCGTGCGGAAGAAGTCCTTCATCGCCGTGTGCGGATCCGGGTCCAGCACGAAGCGGCTCAGGCTTGCGGCACACCAGATCGATTTCGGCGGACCGCTCTCGAAGTACGTCGCTCGCGCGACCGTCGGGTTTGGCTTGGAGGAACTTCCGGACCGAGAGCGCACCGATTCTATCGGCATTTCTGGTCGCAAACGTCGATGGACCAGTACAGCGGCGTCAAACGGAGAGGAGAACGCCGTGCGCCTCTTCGCCGGTCGCGGCGGCGATCGCGCGCGCGTAGATCGCGATCTGCCGCGCGTACGCGTCTCTCCGATCGCCGAGGGCGAGGTCTGTCTTGAAGTCGATCACCGTCCAGCCCGCGCCGCGCTCGAAGAAGGCGAGGTCGGCGATGCCCTCGAGGATGGTGCCGTCGTCTTCCTGCAGGATGACGTCGACCTCGCGCTCGACGCGCTCCGCCGCCCGCGCGCGCGCGAGGAGCGGGTGCGCGAGGGCCGCCTTCGCCGTTGCGCGGGCGGCGGCGATCTCGTCCTCCGTCGCCGCGACGAGGCGGCCCTGGATGCGCGCGACGTCCGCGAGCGTCGCCTCGTCGGCGTCGAGAGGCGCGGCGGCGAGGACCGCGTGCACGAGGATGCCGAAGCGCTTGCCGTGCGGACGCGCCCTGCGCTCGGCGTCGGTGGTGACGATCTCGATCGGCGCCCCTGCCTCCGTCGCGTCTTCTTTCGCTTCCGTCGCGGTGCGGAGCACGACGCTCGGCTTCGCGGCGCGCTCGATCGTCTCGGCGCGCGCGCGCTTCCACGCGGCGTGACGCTCCTCGCTCGCGGCGGCGGCGGGGCCCTTCTTGAGGACGCGCTCGTGGCGGAGACCGGCCTGGTCCTGCGCGTCGAGCGCCAGCGCGTGCGGATCCCAGATGACGATCGCGTGCTCGCCGACGCTCGGGCGATGCAGGCCTGGCATCACCGACCACTCCGCGTCGCGCTCGACGTTCTTCGGGCGCTCGAAGACGCTGTCGTCCCCGAGCTTCGGGCACCCCGGCGCGCGGCGGGCGGCGCGGCGCTCCTCCGGCACCGGGTAGAGGACGGGCGTGAGCGGATCGAGCCACGACTTGTTCTCGTCGTCGCCGCGATCGTCGCCGACGACCGGCACGACGAGCAGCTCGCGCGCGCGCGTCGTCGCGACGTAGAGGAGGCGATGGGCCTCCTCGCGGTCCTGCTGCAGGATCTCGTCGCGGCGCTCGAGCAGCTCCTTCGGCGACGCGCCGCAGAGCGGGACCGCCCAGAGCTTCCGCGCGGGATCGACGAAGCGCGACGGCTCGCGGAACGTCGCGTTGGCGGTCGGATCGACGAGGACGACGACCGGGAACTCGAGGCCCTTCGCCTTGTGCACCGTCATGATGCGCACGCCGTCGGTGCCCTCCTCGACGACGGGCGCCTCGTTGACGCCCCCGCGCTCGGAGTCCTCTTCGAGGCGGAGCACGAACCCGCGGAACGACGTGACCGCGCCTTGCTCGAAGCGCCGCGCCATGTCGAGGACGCGCAGGATGTTGCCGAGCGCCTGCTCGCCGGCGGGCCAGATCGCGACGCCGGCGTGCGCGCGCGTCGCCTCGAGGAGCTGGCCGATCGTGTCGGCGACCGAGCGGCGGTTTCGCTCGAAGTGGAGGCGGCGGAGGACGTCGAGCGCGTCCGCGACCGGCTGGGTGAGGTCATCGAGCTTCGCGGCGTCGCGCTTGCGGAGGGGGTGGATGTGGCGCTGCTGGTGCTTGAACGCGAGGAGCGCGTCGTCGGCGATGGCGAAGAAGGGGCCGTGGAGCGTGGCGTAGACGGAGAAGGTGTCGTCCGGCCACTCGATCGCCGCGAGCGCGTTGCGGAGCGCGATGACCTCCTCGCGCTCGTGGAAGCTCCGCCCGCCGACGAGGACGTGCGGCACGCGCCGCGCCTCGAGCGCGCGCACGTACGGGCGCGTCACGTCGGCGCCGAAGCTCTGGAGTCGCTTGAAGAGGAGGCAGACGTGCTGGGACCGGATCGGGACCGGGGTGTCGGAGCCGCGCTCGGTGATCGTCCAGCCGCTCTTGGTCACGAGCCAGTCGACGAAGGCGCCGACCGCGTCGGGGAAGGACTCCTCGATTTGCCATTGGACGATCTTGCCGTAATCGCCATAAGGGCGCGGGACCGGTAGTCCGATGATCGTGGGGCGCCCCTCGGGATCCGCTCGGTACGGCGCGAGCGGGACGTATTCGGCTTGGGAGGCGACCGCGTCCGATTCCCGTTTGGGCATCAGCGGCTCGAAAGCGGCATTCACGAAATGCTGAATCGAGGGGGCGCCGCGGAAGCTCGTCGTGAGCTGCAGCGTCGTCGCGCCGTCCTTCTCGAGCCGCTTCTTGATGGACTCGTAGAAGGAGACGTCGGCGCGGCGGAATCGATAAATGGATTGTTTGGGGTCGCCGACGAGGAAGAGCTTCCCGGGGACGACGCGGGTGCGCCCGGGATCGCTCTCTTTCGGATCGTCCGCCGCGAGGAGGAAGAGGATCTCGGCCTGGAGCGGATCGGTGTCCTGGAACTCGTCGACGAGGAGGCGCCCGAAGCGGCGCTGGAGCTCGGCGCGCACGGCGTCGTTGTCGGCGAGGAGGTCGCGCGTGAGGACGAGGAGGTCGAGGAAGTCGAGCTTGCCTGTCTTCTGCTTCCGCCGCTCGTATTCTTCGACGATGCCGCGGAGCTCGCGGCAGAGCGCGGCGGCGAGCTCGGCGTCGGCGACGTCGAGCGTGCGATCGAGGTCTTCTTTCACCTTCGCGCGGCGATCGAGGACCTCCTGCCGGAGGAGGCCCTCCGCTTTGTTGAAGAACTGCCCGGAGCCTTTCCAGCCCCAGAGCCGCTGTCGCGCGAGCGCGCGCAGCGCCGCCTCCGCCGCGTCGTGATCGCGCGGCTCGCCGCTCTCCTCGCGGCGCTCGATCTCCCAGACGACGCGGCCGATCTCCTTGAGCGACTTCGTGAGCCAGCTGTCGGGGAAGCCCTTGCTCGCGAGGTCGCCGAGGCCCTTCAGCTCCTCGATGACGAGGTCGAGCGCGCCCTTGCGGTCGAAGGCGGGCGCCTCGTAGGGCGTGGGGAAGTCGCGCTGCTCGACGAGGTTTCGTCCCGCTTTTCGCAGGGCGGCGCGGGGGCCGTCCTGGTCGCGCTCGCGCGTGGCGCGGCGGAGGACGCGCGTGACGCCGGGGACCTCGCGCGAGGGGCGCGCGAGCGTGGCCTGGAACCACGAGGTGAACGCGTCGTCGTAGAGGCGCTCCTGCTCGTCTTCGGCCGCGACCTCGAAGAGCGGATCGATGCGCGCCTCGACCGGCCGCTCGCGGAGGAGGTCGGCGCAGAACGCGTGGATCGTCCCGATGCGCGCGGCCTCGAGCTGCTCGAGCGCGTGATCGAGGCGGTCTCGCTCGGCGCCCTCGGCGAGGCCCTGGCGCGCGCGCTCGATCTCGGTGCGGAGGCGGAGCTTCATCTCTCCGGCCGCCTTCTCCGTGAACGTCACCGCGACGAGGTCGTTCTTGCCGCTCGCGAGCGACGCGGCGCCGGTGCGGAGGAGCGAGAGGATGCGCTCCACGAGCGCGGTCGTCTTCCCGGTGCCGGCCGCGGCCTCCACGACGAGCGTGGCGCCGAGGTCCTCCGCGATGCGGCGGCGCGCTTCGGCGTCGACGAGCGGCTTCATCGCTGCTTCCTCAGCTGGGCGAGGGCCTTGAGCGGGCCGACCTCGGGCTTCTTCTTCGTGCGGACCTCTTCGTACGGTCCGCAGATCGGCTTGAAATCACACCACGTGCAGGCGCTCCCCTTCTTCTCGATCTTCGGGGCGGCGGGGAGGAAGCCGTTCGCGAGCGCGTCGCCGATCGTCTTCGCGACGAGCTTCGCCGCGGCGCGGGCGTCGTCGTCGAGGCGCACCGGCACCTGTTTGAAGTCGCCGGTCGAGGTGCAGTAGTAGAGGACGCCTTCCTCCACGCGCGCGCCAGGGAACAGCTTCTCGAGGGTGAGGGCGTAGAAGACGGGCTGGAGCGTCTCGCCGCCGCCGATGATCATCTCGTCCTTCGCGCGGACCTTGCCGGTCTTGTAGTCCATCGCGCGGAGCGCCCCGTTCTTCTTGCGCTCGACGAGGTCGATCGATCCGCGGAGGAGGAGGCCGCCGTCGATCGCGACCGGCTCGTCGGTGCTCTTCGTGTCCTGCGCGCGGCGGTCCTTGAGGCCGAACGAGAGCTCGAAGTGGGCGGGGATCCACTCCGTCTCCTCCGCCATGCGCCGGACCTGCTCGCGCAGATCGGCGGCGATGCTCGCGACCGCGTCGTCCCAGACGCGATCGATCGCGGGCTTGAGGTCGTCCTTGTACTTCGCCGCGGTGTCGCGGAGGACGACCTCGAGGCGGTCGCGCACGGCGTCGAGCGACGACGTCTTGATCGGGAGCCTGCCCTCCGCCGCGAGCTCGGTGAGGAGGCGGAAGAGGACGTCGTGGGTGAGGGAGCCGCGGGTGAGGGCGTCCATCTCCTCGATCGCCTCTTGCTCCTCGCGCGGCGCGAGCTTGTGCACGGCGGAGAGGAAGAAGCGGTACGGGCACGCGGCGAAGTTCTGGAGCGCGGTCGGCGAGAAGGAGCGCTTCGTCGTCGCGTGGTCGGCGATCGCGAGCTTCGCCGCCTCCGCCGGCTTCACGAAGCCGTCCGAGCGGGTCATCTGGCTCCCGTCCCAGCGCGCGAAGCGGAACCGGAGCGCGCGCGCGAGGTGCGGGTTCACGTCGGCGGCGCCGACGAGGTAGTGGCCTTCGCCCTCGCTCTCGGGCTTCTGCAGCACGTCGTCGAGGAGCGCGAGATCGTACTCGGCCTCGTCGATCGCGTCGCTCCGGTCGCGCGGCGCGGGCCAGCCGATGCGCGCCTCGGCGGTGGCGGCGGCGCGCTGCGCGAGGTGCTCGAAGTCGCCGAGGCGTCCCTCCGCGACGCGCAGCACCTCGAGCCCGTAGAAGGACGGCGTGCGCGGCCGCGCCTGCTCGACGTCGACGCGGGGGTACGAGATGACGACGCGGCGCGTGGCGGCGCCGATCGCGAGGCGGAGCGCGAGGCGCTCGCGGTCGGTGCGCTCCTTGTTCGTCGCGAGGTCGGGCGAGAGGCGCGCGCGGGCTTCGTCGAGGAGGAGCGGGTCTTCGACGACTTTCTGCGGGAAGATCTTCTCGGCGAGGCCGGGGACGAAGACGACGTCGAAGGAGAGGCCGCGCGCTTCGTCGGTCGTCGCGACGAAGACCTTGCCGTGCCGTCGCCCCGTCTCCGGCACGCGGAGCTGCGAGAGGCGCGGCTCGAGCACGAGGCGCACCTCCGCGATGTCGATGTCGGCGACGCGCCCCATCGGCTGGAGCTCGGCCAGGACGGAGAGGACGCGATCGGGATGCCGCAGCGCGCGAGTGGCGAGCGCCGTCAGCGCATCGAGCCACTGCGACCAGCTCGCTTTCATGGTCAGGGGCTTCGCCCCCGACACCCCCTGCTCGTCACCAGGGCCCCCGAAGACGGGGGCGCTTCGCGCCGCATTCGCGGCCTCGGTGACGAGCGTGCTCGCCGGTACCCCCTGCTCGTCACCAGGGCCCCCGAAGACGGGGGCGCTTCGCGCCGCATTCGCGGCCCCGGTGACGAGCGTGCTCGCCGGTACCCCCTGCTCGTCACCAGGGCCCCCGAAGACGGGGGCGCTTCGCGCCGCATTCGCGGCCCCGGTGACGAGCGTGCTCGCCGGCGGTCGCTGCTCGTCTCCTGGGGCGGGGCTTTGCGCGGCGTTCGCGGCCCCGGTGACGAGCGGGACCTTCGTCGGGACGCGGTTCGGGAGGGCGTCGAGGTCGTGGATGAGTGGTAGCGCGAAGCGGCGGAGCGCCTCGAGCGCGGCGAGCTCGCGCGCGGATCCTTCGGCGAGGTTGTCCTCGTCCTTGCGCCGGTACGCCTCCACGTCGGCCTCGAGCTTCTTCGCGAGCCCGGCGAGTCGCGACTCCCACCGCTCGGCCGATCCGATGACGGACGCCTCGACGAGCAGGCGCTCCCAGTGTCGCGGCGCGCGCAGCGTACCGCCCGCGACGGCGCGGTCCTCCTCGGCGTCGGCGGGCGGCGTGGGCGGCGGCTCGGTAGGCGCGTCGTCGGTCGCGGCGCCGGCGCCGGCGCCGGTCATGCCGCGGAGCGTGTCTTCATCGGGCACCGCGACGCGCTCGGCGCGCGGCCGCGGCGGCGGTGGCGCGCCGGAGGCCTCCTCGGCCGGCACCTCGCCGAGCGACAGGTACTCGGCGAACCGCGCCGCGGAGAGCCCTTCGTGCGCGCAAGCGAGGAGCGCGAGGAAGGCGCGCCCGCTCGGATCGGGCCGCTTGCTGCCGCGCGCGAAGAACGTGGGCACCCTCGCGCGCCGAAACGCCTCCGCGACATGCGCCCCGTACGCCGGCGCACGCAGCAACACCGCCATCCGATCGAGCGGCGTCCCGCGTGAGGCCTCGGCCAACACGATACGTGCAATCTCCACGCATTCGCGGCTCTCACCGGGCGCGGAGAGGACCGTCACCGCATCGGCAGGCACGACCCCGGCGGCGGGGGCGGCTTCGAAGAGCCCGTCCCCCAGGTACGCCAGCGGCGGCCGCGCGGCGGCGGCCGGCCGCTCGACCGTCGTGCTGCCGAGGGCTGCTTGCGTGAGCGCGAGAGCGCGTTCGTCGCCCATGGGGACGACCGCGAGCGTGTCGACGCTGTCCGCGACGAGGGCGGCGACGAAGTCACGCTCGGCCGCATGCTCGAGCGCGAGGTCGACGAGGAGGAGCGCGCGCCTCGTGCCCGTGCCCGCGGCGTTCGTGTCCGCACCTGCGGCGGCGGTGGTGCGGGAGGTAGCGTCGTCGGCCTTGTGGTGCTCCTGATTGGGGGGCGTGGTCGCGGCGGCGGAGCGGGTGAGGCGCGTGGCGATCGCGAGTGTCTGTGCGCGATCGGCGAGATGGGCGGCGGCGAGCTCGGTCTCGTAGGCGCGGAGGAGCGCGGCGAGGTCTGCGTCGGCGACGTGCTCGACCTTGGCGAGGCGGAGCTCACCGAGCGTGCGCGCGAGGGCACGCGGGAGCCCCGGGCGATCGGCGATCGGCGCGAGCCGCCCGAGCGCGCCCGCGTGGTCGTGGACGACGCGCGCGCAGATAGCCTCGAGCGCGAGCGGGCTCGCCGGCACGAGCCCGAGGCGCGCGAGCTCGACACGCGCCCTCGCCGCCGCGATGCTCGCGAGCGTCGCCCGTTGCCACCCAAGCGCGGCATTGCCGCGAACGCCGAGCCGCGCGCCCACCGGCGCCGCGTCGGGTGACGCGGGGTTGCCGCGAACGCCGAGCCGCGCGCCCACCGACGCCGCGTCGGGGGACGCGGGGGTGGCACGAACGCCGAGCCGCGCGCCCACCGGCGCCGCGTCGGGGGACGCGGGGTTGGCACGAAGCACGACGGCGCGACGTGCGACTTCTCCTGCCGCTTCGAGTGAGGCGGCGACGATGGTGACGTGCTCGTCGGCGCGCGCGGCGAGCCAGCTCGCTGCACGCGCGATGCGCTCCTCCGCGCTCGAGCTCTGGAACGTCACGCTCGCCATCGCGGCCATATCGATACATCGGCGGACGCGCGTCAGCCAGCGGAGCTTCCTCCACGAGTTGCTCGCGAGTTGTGCGCCGGTTACGCCCGAGTTGCCCGCCGGTTTTCCACAACCCACACGCAGGCGTGGCGGCGGCGTTCGGGCGTGATGGCATGATGAAGGGATGGCGCGAACGCACGTCGGGATGCTGCTCTTCCCCAAGCTCACGCAGCTCGATCTCACCGGGCCCCACGAGCTCCTCGTGCGCGTGCCCGACGTCGAGGTGCACCTCGTCTGGAAGAGCACCGCGCCGCTGCGCGCCGACTCCGGCCTCGTCCTCGCGGCGAGCACGACCTTCGATGCGTGTCCGCCGCTCGACGTCCTCTTCGTTCCGGGCGGGCCCGGTCAGATCGCGGCGACGGCCGACGATGGCGTCCGCGCGTGGGTGCGCGAGCAAGGGGAGCGCGCGGCGTGGGTCACCGGCGCCTGCACCGGCGCGTTGCTCCTCGGCGCGGTGGGGCTCTTGCGCGGCTATCGCGCTACGACGCACTGGGCGTATCGCGATCTGCTCCCGCTCGTCGGGGCGACGCCGGGAGAGGGGCGCGTCGTCGTCGATCGAAACCGCATCACCGCGGGCGGCGTGACGGCCGGCCTCGACTTCGGTCTCACGCTCGCGGCCAAGCTCGCCGGCGCGATGTGCGCGCAGCAGATCCAGCTCGAGCTCGAATACGATCCGTTACCGCCGTTTCGCTCCGGTCACCCCGACGTCGCCGGCCCCGAGCTCGTCGCCGCCGTCCGCGCAAAGAACGCCCCGCGCTACCGCGAACGCGAGGCGCAGCTCCGCGCGCTCGCGACGGCGTAGCGCGGGGCGCGGGCGCGGAGCGCGATGCGCGAGGTCGCGATGCTCGAGGTCGCGATGCGCGAGGTCGCGATGCCCGAGGTCGCGCGTTGCTTCGTAGTTGCGGCGGCGTGGTGAGGACGCCCGCGAGCAAGACGACCTTGCAGCGCCCCACGTGAGGACGTGGAAGCGAAGCGATGACGTCGTGCGGGCCCAAAGAAAATGATTCGAGCCGCGTCGATGCGGGCGGGCTCGCTTATTCGTTCGCTGGGGCGCTTGCGTCCGCGTCGGGGGCGGGGGCTTCGGGCTCCGTCGCGCCGGCGTCGGGGGCCTCGACCACGACGGGCGGCTCCTCGGGGACCGGCAGCGCGAAGTCGCGGACGACGGCCATGTGCTGCATGTTCACCGCGCCGCTGTCGCTGCGGCGGACCGGGGCGACGTTCGCGAGCGGGTCGAAGTTGCGGCTGTCGAAGACCATGCCGTGCGTGAAGCTGACGCCGCCGACGACGGCCGGCGTCTCGAGCGCGTCGAGCGCCGGGCTCGCGAGGACCCAGTCGTAGGGGCTGCCGCGCGACGCGCTCGTGCCGCCGTTGCCGCGCGTGTCGACCGGGTAGGGGCCCTGCGTCTTGAAGAGCGAGCCGAACGTGCGGATGCACTGCTCGGTGCGGGAGCCGGTGTTGAAGTCGCCGCCGAGGACGACGTAGTCGCCGGCCGGGATCTCCGCGCGGACGCGCGCGACGATCGCGTTCGCCTCCGCCTGCCGGCGGCTCGCGCCCGACGTGAGGAGGTGCACGCTGATCGTCCAGAGGTCGCGGTCGCCCGGCACGTCGATGCGCGCCCAGGCGAAGGAGCGCGTCGACGTCTGCGGGTCGGCCCACTGGCCCTTGGCGACGATCGGATAGCGGCTCACGACGCCGTTCGGGATCTGCGCGGCGCCGGTCTCGCGCGACCACGTGTACTCTGCACCGAATGTGTCGTGCACGAACGTGGTGAGCTCGGCGGTGGTGTTGCGGCCGTAGTTGAACTCCTGCATCAGCGCGACGTCCGGCTTCAGCGCCTGGAGGATGCGCGCGCCCTCGCCCGGATCGTACGACTGACGGTTGCCGCTCGTGAGGTTCGACGCGACGACGCGGAGCGTGGTCGTCGTGCTCGTCGCCGCGGCGCGCGGCGCGGTCTCGTTCGTCGACGCCGCGACCTGCGTGGCCCCCTGGTCGACCGGCGCCGCGCATGCCGCGAGCGCGAGGAAGGCGAGGGCGAAGAACGAGGGACGGCGCATCGGGCGACACTCTCGTCGCCCCGCCCTGGATCACCGAGTCTCCAATGGGTCTAACTCACGAGAAAGAGCGGCCAATCGGCGTCTCTTGGAGCTCCAACGGTCGGTGTATGGAGTGCGGGGTGGGAGGCCTCGGCACACGCGCTGCGGGTCAGCGCCGCGCGTTCACCTGGATGGCGCCGACGTATTCGTACGTCCCGTAGCGCTGGGCGTTCGCGTAGACGCGGAGGTCGTAGCTGCCGTCGGCGGGCAGGGCGCAGCGCACCGCCGCGGGCGGGCTCACCTCGCACTTCGTTCGCTCGCCGCCTTGCTTCGGCTGCACGTCGGCGAGCAGGAACGCGCCGCGAGGGTTGTCGAGGAGCACGTCGATCGCGCCGTCCCGCACCGTGACCTGCGACTGATCGGGCGATCGGAACGCGAGGCCGTACGAGAAGAGCGCGGGCGCGACGACGGGGCGGCGGAAGAACTCGGCGCGCGAGAGCGGCTCCTCGAGGAGCTGCCACTTCGCGTCGTCGGGGAAGTGCGAGACGATGAACTGCTCCGGCGGCGTGAAGAGGTACTCGGTCGAGTACTGCTTCTCGAACTTGCCCTCGCTCACCGGCCCGGCGTCCCACGTCGCGTCGATGAGGTACCAGGCGCCGTCGATCTTCGCCGCGTTCCAGGCGTGGCCTTCGCCCTCGAGCGGCGCGGACTGCGAGCGCGCGTCGCCGACGACGTAGTGGATCTCGTCGCCGCTCGCCTTGCCGAGCAGCACCATCAGCTTCGCGTAGCCGGCGCACACGCCGACGCGGCTCGCGAAGACCGCCTGCGGATCGTACGAGCCCGCCGGGACGTCGTGCGCCGTGTACCCCGCCGCGTCGTAGGCGACGCGATCGGCGACCCAGTCGTGGAGCGCCTTCACGCGCAGCTTCGGGTCGGGCTCCCGCTCCGCGATGTATTTCCCGACCGCCTCGATGCTCGTCTCCGCCTCGCGCGGCATCGCGGCGACGACGGGGTGGAGGGTCGGCTTCGCGGGCGCGACCGGCGCGGGCGTCGGCGCGGGCTTGAGGGTGGGAGCGGGCGTGGGCGTGGGCGTCGGCTGGACGTCGTCGCGCTGCACGTCGCGGTCGCGGTAGGGGTTGTGGCTCGCGGCGGAGTAGAGCCACTCCACCGCGCCGGCGCACCCGAGCAAGCCGCGGCGCACGGACTCCGCGGTGGGGCCGTGGTGGCCGTCGAGCATCCAGTCGCCGCGCGTCGAGAGCGCGAGGAAGGCGCGCTGCGGGAAGCACGCGAGGAGCACGACGAGGAAGAGCCCGTTGATCGCGAGCGTGCGGAGGATGAGCCGATCGCCGAACGTGAGGAAGCGGCGCTTCGGCGCCTTCGCGCGCGACCGCCGGAGCGCGGCGATCCCCTCCCACGCGAGCGGCAGCCCCGGGAAGAAGAGGAGCGCGCTCGCGACCGGCAGCCACGTCGCGCGGTTCGCGTACGCCGCGAGCGACGACGCGAGCCACACCGACGCGAGCGGCGCCGCGACCGTGACGACGACACACAGCGCCTTGAACGCGAGCGCGAGCCAGAAGAACGTCCCTCGCTTCGCGGGCTTCACCGGCACGACGCCCTACGGCTGCAGCTGCATGAGGAACGCGCCGGTGCCGGGCTCGGTGACGCCCGGGAGCGAGCCGCTCATCGTGATGGAGCGGCCGCCGAGATAGATGCGGCCCGCGCCGTCGACGTCGAGCGCGTAGGGGTTGTCTTGCCCCGGGCTCCCGAGCTGACGGGTCCAGCCTTCGGCGCCGTCGAGGCCGTACCTCCGCACGAAGACGTCCCAGCTGTCGCCCTCCGCGGCGGGGACGTCGCGCGTGAAGCCGGCCACCAGCACCGCGTCGGGCGCGAGCGCGATGGTGGAGAGGCCGTGGTGGAGCGGGTCGACCGACTTCTGCCAGAGGACGTCTCCGCTCGGGCCGAGCTTGCGGACCTCCGTGCCCGCCGCCAGGTAGACGTGACCGTCGGCGGCGACGCGCAGCGAGCCGCTGTTCACCGCGCAGCCCTCGTCCTCGAAGACCTTGGTCCAGAGCGCGGCGCCGCCCGGAGCGTACTTGCGAACGACGACGCCTCCTCGGCCGCTGACCCCGGCGAGCGGGCCGTTCAGCTGTCCGAGCAGCACGGCGTTGCCTTCGCCGTCCACCCCGACGCCGCACGCGGAGTCCGAGCTGTTGTCGTTCTCACCGGCCTTCTGCCCGTTGAGGACGTCGCCCCAGATCGTGTTCCCGGCGCCGTCGATCTTGCGCACGAACAGATCGGGATCGGCGCGCTCCGTGCCTTGCTGGCCCGCGATGACGAGGTCGTTGCCGCTGACGGCGATGGCCGTGACCTCCGAGCCGTAGCCCGCTGTCTTCAGCTGGAACGATCCCTTCAGGTCGCCGTCGGCGCCGTAGGTGCGGACGAACCCGCCGCCCCTGCGCTCGGGATCGGTCTCGTCTCCGAGGAAGTGCAGCGCCTGTCCCGCGACGTAGATCGTTCCGGCGGCGCTCGTCGCGACCGCCTTCGCGTGCTCGGTGCTGCCGGCGCCGAACTGGCGCGTCCACGTCTCCTGGCCGTTGGCGTCGTACCGCCGGACGAAGGCGTCGCCGTTGCCGCCTTGCTCGAAGCCGGGGAACGCTCCCCAGGTGATCCCCGCCACCACCGCCCCGTCGTCGGGACCGACGGCGAGCGCGCTCACCTCGTCGGAGGACCCGAGGCCGAACTGACGCGTCCAGATCACGTGCTCGGCGCTGCGCTTCGATTGCGCGGCGCCGCCGCCCACCAGCACCGCGAGCCAACGTGAGAAGCCGAGCGTCTCCACCGTGACGGACGTGTCGGTGACCGCGCCCTCGAGGAGCGTCCATTCGCCGCCCGCGACCTGGCGGCCGACGGCGACACGTTTCTCCTGCGGATAGGGCCCCGCGACGGGGAGCGTGACCTTCACCGGGAGGAGGAAGGTGAGCCCCTCCGGCTCGAAGAGGTAGCCGCCGCGGATGGCCTCGGTGCCCTCCGGCGGCGCGATGGCGCCGAGCCCGGTGATCGTGATCTCGACCTCGGTCGTCAACGCCCCCGGCGGGATGTCGATGCGCACGCCGACGCTCGTCGTCACGGCGCCGCCCGCGGGCCCCACCGTGCTCGCCCCGACCTTGCCGACCGGAGCGGCGGCGTCGGAGCTCGGGCCCGCGTCGGAGGAGCACGACGGCAGCGACACCGTCAGACAGAGCACCAACGCTGCGAGACACGCGAACCTCTCTCCGGGCATTGCCACGATGGTGCCTCGGCCGAGGGGTTGGCGGCAAGCGAGGGGATGGCGTCCGCGGCAGGATTCGAACCTGCGACCACCGCTTTAGGAAAGCGATGCTCTATCCAGCTGAGCTACGCGGACGGGAGAGAGGACGGCACTCTAGCCGCAGACGCGCCCGGTCCCAAGCGCCGTGGCGTTCGCGGGAGGCCCGGTGTAAAGGGAGGCCGTGAATCAAGCGCCGAGCTCCGATCCCGCGTTCTGGCGCGACCGGCCCACGTTCGTCACCGGGGCGACCGGGCTCGTCGGGGGCTGGGTCGTGAAGCGGCTCGTCGAGCTGGGGGCCGACGTCGTGTGCCTCGTGCGTGACTGGGTCCCAGAGAGCGAGCTCGTGCGGTCGCGGGCGATCGAGAAGGTCCGCGTCGTCCGCGGCGACGTGCGCGATCAGGCGCTGCTCGAGCGCGCGCTCGGCGAGTACGAGATCGCGACGGTGATGCACCTCGCGGCGCAGACGATCGTCGGGATCGCGAACCGGAACCCGGTCTCCACGTTCGAGACGAACATCGGCGGGACGTGGGCGCTCCTCGAGGCGTGCCGGCGGAGCCCGAAGGTGTCCGAGATCGTCGTCGCGTCGTCGGACAAGGCCTACGGGGAGGCGAAGGTGCTCCCCTACGACGAGTCGACCGCGCTCGACGGCGTCCACCCTTACGACGCGAGCAAGTCGTGCACCGACATCATCACGCGCTCGTACGCGTCGACGTGGGGCGTGCCCGCGGTGACGACGCGGTGCGGGAACTTCTTCGGCGGCGGGGACTTGAACTGGAACCGCATCGTGCCGGGGACGATCCGCTCGATCGTGCGGAACGAGCGGCCGATCATCCGCTCCGACGGGAAGTTCACGCGCGACTACTTCTACGTCGAGGACGGCGCGGCGGCGTACACGCTCGTCGCGGAGAAGCTCGGCAAGGACCGGTCGCTCAAGGGGCACGCGTTCAACCTGTCGTACGAGAAGCCCATCACCGTGCTCGAGCTCGTCGACCGCGTCTCGAAGGCGATGGGGTCGAAGCTCGAGCCCGTGATCGAGAACCAGGCCTCGAACGAGATCCGCGAGCAGTACCTCGACGCGAAGAAGGCGCGGACGATGCTCGACTGGGCGCCGACGTTCGCCCTCGACGAAGGGCTCGCGCGCACGATCCGCTGGTACCGGGAGCACCTCGCGTGAGCACGACGACGAAGACGTGTCGGTCGTGCGGCGGCGCCGAGCTCGCGCCGGTGCTCTCGCTCGGGAGCACCCCGCTCGCGAACGCGCTCCTCACCGAGGCCGACCTCGACGAGCCGGAGCCGAAGTTCCCGCTCGAGCTCGTCTTCTGCCCGGCGTGCACGCTCGTCCAGATCACGGAGGAGGTGCCGCCCGAGACGATGTTCGGGGAGTACCTGTATTTCTCCTCGTTCTCCGACACGATGCTGAAGCACGCGGAGGCGATCGCGACGCGGCTCGTGAAGGACCGTGCGCTCGGGGACGAGAGCCTCGTCGTCGAGGTCGCGAGCAACGACGGGTACCTGCTGCAGTTCTACGCGAAGGCCGGCGTGCCGGTCCTCGGCGTGGAGCCGGCGAAGAACGTCGCGAAGGTCGCGGAGGAGAAGGGGATCCGCACGGTGGCGCGCTTCTTCGGGCGTGACCTCGCGGCGGAGCTCGCGGCGAAGGGGGAGCGCGCGGACGTGATCCACGCGAACAACGTCCTCGCGCACGTGCCGGACCTGAACGGCGTCGTCGCGGGCTTCGCGACGGTGTTGAAGGACGACGGCGTCGTCGTGGTCGAGTGCCCCTGGGTCAAGCCCTTCGTCGACCACTGCGAGTTCGACACGATCTACCACGAGCACCTCTGCTACTTCTCGCTCCACGCCCTCGACGCGCTCTTCGCGCGGCACGGGCTCGTCATCCACGACGTCGAGAAGCTCGCGATCCACGGCGGGTCGATCCGGATCTTCGCGTCGCGCGGGGGCGCGCGGTCGGACCGCATGAACGCGGTCCTCGCGGAGGAGAAGGCGGCCGGCGTCGATACGCGGGCGTACTACGAGACGTTCGCGGCGCGCGTGAACGCGCTGAAGCTCGAGCTGGTGAAGAAGCTCGAGGACCTGAAGAGCCAGGGCGCGCGCGTCGCCGCGTACGGCGCGGCGGCGAAGGGCGCGACGCTCGCGAACTTCTTCGGCATCGACCGGAGCCTGGTCTCCTTCGTCGTCGACCGGAGCACGTACAAGCAAGGACGCTTCATGCCGGGGACGCGCCAGCCGATCCTCGCGCCGGACGCGCTGCTCGAGAAGATGCCCGATTACTGTCTCCTCTTTACGTGGAACTTCGAGGCCGAGATCCTCGAGCAGCAAAAGGCTTATCGCGAAAAGGGCGGGAAATTCATCGTCCCTATTCCGAGCGTGAGGATCGTATGAAGCTTCCGGACGGGGTCCGCGTCGTCAAAGGCGAGGCGATCGAGGGCGTGAAGGTGATCCCGCTCCGGCGCATTCCCGACGAGCGCGGCACGATCTTGCACGTGATGAGCTCGAAGGATCCACATTTCCAGCAGTTCGGCGAGATCTATTGCTCGACGGTCTACGAGGGAGTCATCAAGGGCTGGCACAAGCACCGCGAGATGACGCTCAACTACGCTTGCCTCCACGGGCGCGTGAAATGTGCCCTCTACGACGATCGCCCCGCGTCGCCGACGAAGGGCTCGCTGATGGAGGTCTACCTCGGGCCTGATTGCTATTCGCTGTTGGTCATTCCGCCGGAGGTCTGGAACGGCTTCAAGGGAATGAGCGATCCGATGGCGATGATCGCCAATTGCTGCACCCACGCGCACGATCCGTCGCGGAGCGAGCGGCTCGATCCTCACTCGAGCACGATCCCGTACGACTGGGCGCGCAAGGACCACTGAGCGGTCCGATGCGCGTCTTCCTCACGGGAGCGACGGGCTTCGTCGGCGCGCCGGTGACGGAGCGCCTCCTCGCGCGCGGCCACGAGGTCCACGCCCTCGTCCACCCGGAGGACGGGGCGCCGCTCGACGGGCGCGTCTCGATCGTGCGCGGCGATCTCCTTCGCGCGGGCTCCTACGCCGCCGCGCTCGAGGCGCTGCGGCCGGAGGCGTGCGTGCACCTCGGGTGGTACGCGAACCCGAAGGACTACCTCTCGTCGCGCGTGAACCTCGATCTCTTGTCCGCGTCGGCGGCGCTCGGCGCGAAGCTCGTCGACCTCGGGTGCGCGCGCATCGTCGCGGCGGGGACGTGCTTCGAGTACGACGTCGCGCAGGGCTACCTCCGCGAGGACGGGCCGCTCGCGCCGCGGCACCTCTACTCCGCGTGCAAGCGCGCGCTGGGCGAGGTCCTCGCGCAGCTCACGGCCGGGACCTCCACCTCGCTCGCGTGGGCGCGCCTCTTCTTCCTCTACGGTCCGCGCGAGCAGGAGGGCCGCCTCGTGCGGAGCGTGGTCGACGCGCTCCTCGCCGGCGAGCGGGCGCGCACCTCGACCGGGGAGCAGGTCCGTGACTTCTCGCACGTCGCCGACGCCGCGGCCGGGATCGTCCACGTCCTCGAGAGCACGCTCGCGGGGCCGGTGAACGTCGCGTCGGGGGTGCCGGTGCGGGTGCGGGACGTCGTGCGCACGATCGCGCGGCTCGCGGGGCGCGAGGACGCGGTCGACTGGGGCGCGGTCACGCCGCGGCCGAACGATCCGCCGTTCGTCTGCGCCGACGTATCCAAATTACGCAATTCGGGTTTCGTGCCCACGTTCGACCTGGAGTCGGGGCTGCGGGACACGATGGAGTGGGCGAAAGGGGAATTGGGTCGATGAAGGTCGTGATTCTGGCCGGCGGAATGGGCACCCGGCTCTCGGAGGAGACCGAGGTGCGCCCGAAGCCGATGGTCGAGATCGGCGGGCGCCCGATCATCTGGCACATCATGCAGCGCTACGCAGCCTACGGCTTCAACGAGTTCGTCGTCGCGCTGGGCTACAAAGGCGACTTCATCAAGCGGTACTTTCGCGACTACTGCGCGCTCCACGGGAACATGACCGTGCGCATGCGCGACGGCGAGGTGCAGACGCACGAGCGCGACGCGGAGGACTGGACGATCCACCTCGTCGACACCGGGCTCGACGTGATGACGGGCGGCCGCGTGAAGCGCCTCGAGTCGCACCTCTCGGGCGGCACGTTCCTCCTCACCTACGGTGACGGCGTCGCGGACATCGATCTCCGCGCCGTCGTCGACTGCCACCGCAAGCAGGGGCGCACCGCGACGATCACGGCGGTGCGTCCGCCCGCGCGCTTCGGCGGCCTCGTCTTCGCGAACGACGACGAGGGTCGCGTCCACGAGTTCACGGAGAAGCCGCAGATCGGGGAGGGCTGGATCAACGGCGGCTTCATGGTCTTCGAGCCGGAGATCTTCCGCTACCTCGACGACGACCAGACCGTCCTCGAGGCGCACGCGCTCGAGCGGCTCGCGGCGGAGCACCAGCTCAGCGCGTACCGCCATCAGGGCTTCTGGCAGTGCATGGATACGATGCGCGACGTCAAGATGCTCGAGTCGCTGTGGCAGTCGGGCAACCCACCCTGGCACGCGTAGCCGCGCGATGACGCGGCGGGCTTGGGGCGCGCTCGTCCTCGTCTTGGTGGTGGGGGCCGTCTGGTTGAACCAGGGGGTGGGGCTCGCGCGGTGGAAGGCGGAGCGCGGGACGGCGTCGGCGATCGCGGCGCCGTTTCAGTTCCTGTACCGGCGCGCACCGGACGAGGAGATGTACTTCGCGACCGCGTCGGCGACGCTCGGCGAGCCGTACGATCCGAAGGCGTTCGAGATCCGGGGACCGACGCCCTTGCCGGTCGCGGACGTGCCCGCCGACGGGCGCTTTCACGTGCCGTACGCCGAGGTCCCCTTCGAGTACCCGCCGCCGAACGTGCCGTTCGTCGTCGCGCCGCGCCTCTTCGCCGGCACGTTCGAGGGCTACGCGCGCGTCTTCGGCGCGGTGATGGCGGGGCTCCTCGCGGCGGCGGCGGCGCTCGCGGCGCGCCTCGGGGCGGTACGTGCCGGCACGCGGGACGAGACGGCGTCGCGGCTCTTCGTGTTCGCGGGGCTCCTGCTCGCGCACGGGGCGATCGCGATCCAGCGGCTCGACGCGCTCGTGGCGCTCTTGCTCGTGCTCGTCGTGCGCGCGGGGGTGCGGCGGGACGACGGCGCGCTCGGGTTCTGGTCGGGGCTCGTCGGGGCGACGAAGGTCGTGCCGTTCGTCGTCGGCGTCGCGGTCCTCGCCGCGACGCGGCCCGACCGCGCGCGCGTGGCTCGCTTCGCCGCGGGGAGCGCGCTCGGGCTCGGGCTCGGCTTCCTCCCGATGCTCGCGCTGTCTCCATCGTCGGTCGCGACGTTCCTGCGCTACCACGGCGCGCGCGGCCTCAACGTCGAGTCGACCCTCGGCGTCCTCTACGGCGCCGCGACGCGCGAGCGCGCGGTCCTCGACTTCGGCTCGTTCAACTTCCACGGCGGCGTCGCCGACGCGCTCGCGAAGCTCACGACCGTGCTCCTCGTCGTCCTCGTCGCCGTCGTCCTCCGCGCGGCGCATCGCGCGAGCTCGAACGCGGTCGCGCTCGCCGCCGTCGCGGCGACGCTCGCGGTGTGGCTCGGGGGCAAGGTGTTCTCGCCGCAGTACCTCACCTGGATGCTGCCGCTCGTCCTCGCGGTGCCGGGCGCGGGATGGAGGCGGCTCGCGCTCGCGTTCGGCGGCGTCCTCGTGCTGACGCAGCTCTACTACCGCGGCTGGTTCGATCACGTGTACCTGCAGAAGCCGCTCGGCGTCGCGACGATGCTCGCGCGCCTCGCGCTCCTCGGCGTCCTCTTCCACCGCGTCCTCCGCGCGCTTGACCCTGCTCCGCCGCCGAGGGAAGAAGCCGCCGCACAATGACGAAGCGCGCGCTCATCACGGGCATCGCCGGGCAGGACGGCTCGTACCTCGGCGAGCTCCTCATGGCGAAGGGCTACGAGGTGCACGGCATGGTGCGCCGCTCGAGCTCGATGAACCGCGGGCGCATCGACCACCTCTTCCTGAAGGGCGGCGCGGACGGGATGCCGGTGCACCGCCTCCACTACGGAGACCTCACCGACGCGTCGAGCGTGAACCGCTTGCTCCGCGAGGTGCGGCCCGACGAGATCTACAACCTCGGCGCGCAGAGCCACGTGAAGGTCAGCTTCGAGGTGCCGGAGTACACCGCCGAGACGGCGGGCCTCGGGACGCTGCGCCTCCTCGAGGGCGTGCGCGAGGCGGGGTACGCGCCGAAGATCTACCAGGCGGGATCGTCCGAGATGTTCGGCATGGTCTGCGAGATCCCGCAGACCGAGAAGACGCCGTTCTATCCGCGCTCGCCTTACGCGGCGGCGAAGGTCTACGCGCATTGGATCACGGTCAACTACCGCGAGGCGTACGGGATGTTCGCGTGCAACGGCATCCTCTTCAACCACGAGTCGCCGCGGCGCGGGGAGGCGTTCGTCACGCGCAAGGTCACGCGCGGCGTCGCGGCGATCAAGCTCGGGCTCGCGAAGGAGCTCACGCTCGGCAACCTCGAGGCGAAGCGCGACTGGGGCTACGCCAAGGACTACGTCGAGGCGATGTGGCTCATGCTCCAGCAAGAGACGCCGGACGACTACGTCGTCGCGACGGGGGAGACGCACACCGTCCGCGAGCTCTGCGAGGTCGCGTTCGCGCACGTCGGCCTCGACTACGAGGAGCACGTGAAGGTCGACAAACACTACTTCCGGCCCACCGAGGTCGACCTCCTCGTCGGCGACGCGAGCAAGGCGAAGCGCGTGCTCGGCTGGGAGCCGAAGGTCCGCTTCCACGAGCTCGTGAAGCTGATGGTCGACGCCGACCTCGAGCACATGAAGCGCGAGGCCCGCGGATGAGCGCGCTCGCGGCCTGCCGCATCTGCGGGAACACGAGCCTCGTCACCGTCCTCGACCTCGGCGCGCAGGCGCTCACCGGCGCGTTCCCGCGGCCGCCCGAGACGCACGTCGCCGTGAGCCCGCTCGTGCTCGTGAAATGCCACGGCGAGGGCGCGTGCGGCCTCGTCCAGCTCGCCCACACCTACGACCTCGGCAAGATGTACGGCGAGGGCTACGGCTACCGGAGCTCGCTCAACCGCTCGATGGTGCGGCACCTCGCGGCGAAGGTGGAGGCGCTCCGCGCGCGGCGGCCGGTGGGCGCCGGCGACGTGGTGCTCGACATCGGCTCGAACGACGGCACCACCCTCGCGCAATACCCCGCGGAGGTGACGCGCATCGGCGTCGATCCGACCGCCGCGAAGTTCGCGTCGTATTACCAACCAGGCATCCAGGTCGCGGCCGAGTTCTTCAATGCCCTTGCGTTCGAGCGGCTCGCGCCGGGCAAGAAGGCGCGCGTCGTCACGTCGATCGCGATGTTCTACGACCTGCCCGCGCCGATGGACTTCGTGCGCGACGTCGCGCGGGTCCTCGCCGACGACGGTATTTGGCATTTCGAGCAGAGCTATTTGCCGTCGATGCTCGAGACCAACTCGTACGACACGGTCTGCCACGAGCACCTCGAGTACTACGGACTACGCCAAATTCACTGGATGACCCGGCGCGCCGGACTACGGATCATCGACGTCCAGCTCAACGACGTGAATGGCGGCAGCTTCGCGGTGACGGTCGAGAAAGGGGAGGGGGACGCGCCGATCGTCGACGAGATGATCGCCAAAGAGGACGCGCTCGGCCTCCACACCCTCGCGCCGTACGAGGCCTTCGCCGCGCGGGCGGAGCGGCATCGGGTCGAGCTTCCTGCGCTCCTCGAGAAGCTGAAGGCGGAGGGCAAGAAGGTCCTCGGCCTCGGCGCTTCGACGAAGGGCAACGTCGTCCTCCAGTATTGCGGTATCGGGCCCGACCTCTTGCCCGCGATCGCGGAGGTCAACGCCGACAAATTCGGGTGCGTCACGCCGGGCACGCTCATCCCGATCGTGAGCGAGGACGAGGCGCGCGCGGAGAAGCCCGACGTCCTCATGGTCCTCCCCTGGCACTTCCGGAAGACGTTCTCCGAGCGCGAGCGCCCCTTCCTCGCCGGCGGCGGAGAGCTCCTCTTTCCGCTGCCGGAGATCGAGCTCGCCGGAGCCCCTTGAGCGCCGCGCTCATCATCGGGAGCGCCGGGCAGGACGGCCTCCTCCTCGCCGCGCAGCTCGCCGAGCGCGGGGTCGCCGTCACCGGCGTCGATCGCGGCGACGTCGATCTCACCGCCGCGCGCTCGGTCGCCGACCTCGTCGCGCGCGTCGCGCCGGACGCCATTTATTACCTCGCCGCGCACCATCACTCGTCGGAGGACGCGCCGGAGCCGACGCCGGTGCTGCTCGAGAAGAGCCTCGCCGTCCACGTCACCGGGCTCGTCCACGTCCTCGAGGCCGCCGGCGCGGCGCGCGTGTTCTACGCCGCGTCCTCGCACGTCTTCGGCGTCCCCGACACGGTGACGCAAAACGAAGACACCCCGCGCCGCCCGATCAACGTGTACGGGATGACGAAGAGCCTCGGGATGGACGTCGTCCGCCACTACCGCGAGGCGCGCGGCGTCCACGCCTCGAGCGGCATCCTCTACAACCACGAGTCGCCGCTCCGCGGACCGACCTTCCTCTCGTCGCGGGTCGCCCGCGCGGCGGCGCGGAGGGAGAAGATCGCGGTCGGCTCGCTCTCCGCCAGCGTTGACTGGGGTTGGGCTGCTGACTACACCGAGGCCATGCAGCGCATCGTGGCCTGTCCCGATCCAGGCGACTACGTCGTCGCGACAGGAGAGGCGCATAGCGTCGCGCAGTTGGCGGAGGCCGCCTTCGCCGCGGTCGGGCTCGACTGGCGCGAGTGGGTCACCGAGGACGGCGGCATCCTCAAGAAGGCCGGCGCCACGCTGGTGGGGGACGCGTCGAAGCTGCGCGCGCGCACGGGGTGGGCGCCGACGGTGGGCTTCGCGGACATGGTCCTTCGCCTCGTCGCGAGCCGAGGAGCAGCGGCATGAGCGGCAAGCGCACGCTCGTCTTCATTCCCACCTACGACGAGTCCGAGAACGTCGGGGCGATGTGCGAGCAGATCCTCGCGCTCGGCCTCGACGCGGACCTCTGCTTCTGCGACGACGCCTCGCCCGACGGCACCGGCCGGCTCATCGACGAGCTCGCGGCGAGGCACCCGCGCGTCCTCGCGATGCACCGGAGCGGGAAGCTCGGCATCGGCTCGGCGCACCTCGACGGCATCGCGTGGGCGTACGAGCACGGCTACGAGCGCCTCATCACGCTCGACTGCGACTTCACCCATTCTCCGGCGGACATCCCGCGCATGATCGCGGCGGGCGAGTCGTCCGGCGCCGCGCTCGTCGTCGCGTCGCGCTGGCACGCGGGCGACTCGCTGCCGGGCTGGTCGCCGATCCGCAAGGGGCTCACCACGCTCGGGCACGTCCTCACCAAGAGCATGCTCGGCGTCACGAACGACGCGACGGGCGCGTTCCGTATCTACGATCTCCGGAAGATCCCGCGCCGCCTCTTCGACCTCGTCACGGAGAAGGGATACGCGTTCTTCTTCCAGAGCATGTTCATCCTCACGGAGAACCGATTTCCGATCGTCGAGATCCCGATCGTGCTCCCCGCGCGCACGTACGGGCACTCGAAGATGAGCATGCTCGAGGTGAAGCGGAGCGTGGAGCAGCTCGCGAAGCTCTTCGTCGCGCGGCAGACCAACCCCGCCCAATTCCGACTTGGAAAAGAGGTCCCTGGCCTCGATCCTGCGCTGATCGATCCGCAGGACTGGGACGCGTACTGGGAAAAGAAGGACAAGGCCGGCGCGCTCGTCTACGACGCGGTCGCGGCCGCTTATCGCAATATCTTCATCAAATCGAACTTGAACCGCGTGATTCATCAGGAGTTCGGCCGCGGCGCGCGCCTCCTCCACGCGGGCTGCGGCTCGGGTCAGGTCGACACCGACCTCCACGACTACGTGGACGTGACCGCGGTCGACATCTCGCCTCAGGCGCTCTCGCGTTACACGCGCGAGAACCCGCGCGTGCACGAGGTCCGGCACGCCGACATCCTCCGGCTCCCGTTCGACGA
The DNA here is from genome assembly GCA_019637155.1 of Labilithrix sp. Classification (NCBI taxonomy): domain Bacteria; kingdom Pseudomonadati; phylum Myxococcota; order Polyangiales; family Labilitrichaceae; genus Labilithrix; species Labilithrix sp. Next base: position 522,134 of record JAHBWE010000002.1, read on the forward strand.
CGGCGCTTTCGATGGGGTCTACAACCTCGGGGTGGTGGAGCACTTCGGCGGCGACTCGCTCGGCTCGCTCTTCCACGAGCTCGCGCGCGTGACGCGGCCCGGCGGCAAGGTCGTCACGTTCTGGCCGCACAAGTACGCGACGAGCGCCTTCGTCCTCGACAGCATCCATTACGTCTTGAACGACGTGATGAAGAAGGACGTGCAGCTCCACCCGCCGGAGCCGTCGCGCATCGGCTCGCGCGCCGACGCGCAGCGCACGTTCGCCGACGCCGGCCTCGACCTCGTCCGCTACGACTTCGGCGCCCGCGACCTCTTCGTCCAGGCGATCGCGGTAGGAAAGCGCCGCGATGACCCACCCCGCGCCTAGCGGGCGCTGGCTCCTCCCGCTCGCGATCGTCCTCGTCCTCGCGGTGCTCTATCGGGTGCCGCCGCTCTTGAACGCGGGGGACATCAACTCGGATGCGGCGGTGGTGGGGCTGCAGGGGCAGCACATGCTGCGCGGGGAGTGGCAGCTTCATCTCTGGCGCGCCGATTATCAGGGCGTCTTCGATCCGCTGCTCGCCGGGATCTTCTGCGCGGTCCTCGGGCCCAAGCCTTCGTCCGTGTTCATGGTGCCGGTCGTCGGGCTCCTCGCGATGGTGGGGCTCGCCTTCGATCTCCTGCGGCGCCGCGTCGGGCCGTGGGGCGCGGCGGCGCTCGTGATGCCGCTCGTCTTCGCGCCGATGGCGAGCAACTCGCCGATGGTCTACGTGATGCGCCAGTCGCTCGCGACGGCGCTCGTGCTCGGGGTGTGGCTCGCCGATCGCGGGCGCCTCCGCCTCGCCGCGCTCGTCTGGGCCTTCGCGGTGTACGTCGACATCTTCGCCGTCGTCGCGCTGCCGGCGCTCGCGGTGTTCGCGGCCGCGGTGAAGCTCGGCGAGGAGCGCTTCGAGGCGCTCGTGTTCGGTCCGCGCGGCCGGCGCGTCCTCCTCGCGGTGACCGCCCTCGGCGTCGTCGCGCTCCTCTCGTTGATCGCGGTCGCGGCGAAGCCTCGCTCGAACTTCGTCCTCCTCGTGACGACGTGTCTCCCGTTCGCGCTCGGGGCGAAGGTGTTCATCCACGACGCGCAGATCTCCGCGCCGCTCTGGTCCCCCCCGCTCCCGGTCTTGCTCTTGCAGCTCGCGGGCGCCGCGGTCTTCGTCGCGTCCGTCGTCTCGGCGGTGCTCCTCGCGCGCGCGAAGGCGATCCCGTTCGCGCTGCGGCGGCTCGGGATGATGGGCGTCGTCGTCACCGCGGCGACGCTCGCGGCGTTCTGCGTGTCCGGGAAGGTCGCGGACATGTGGTCGTGCCGCTACCTCGCGCCGATCTTCTGGTTCTGTCCCTTCACCTTCGCGCCGCTCGCGCATCGGCTCGGGACGCGCAAGCTCGCGCGGCTCCATGCGCCGTACTGGGCGACGGCGCTCCTCGGCGGCTGGCTCAGCTACGGCGTGCAGGTCGACGGCGCGCGGCCGGTCGTGCATCCGCGCGCGAACGGGGAGGCGGAGGCCGCGCTGCGCGCCGAGCTCCTGCGCGCCGGCGTCCACGAGGCGGAGTCGCACTACTGGCTCGCCTACCGGCTCACGTTCCTGTTCCAGGAAGACCCGCTCGTCGTCCCGTTCGAGCGCGCGGCGGAGCGGCATCCGCCGTACCGCCTCCGCACCGACGCGGCGCCGTTCAAGACGCTGATCTTCAACCCGCTCGAGCCGCGCGCGGATCCCGACGAGTGGGCGGCGAAGCTCGGCGCGCGAGGGATCCCCTTCGAGCGCAAGCAGGTCGCGACGTACACGGTCTTCTACCTGCGTCCCTCTTCTCCCGCGCCCTGAGCGATGGTACTGCGGCGGCCATGAAGGTCATGGTCACGATGCCGGCCTATAACGTCGCGAAGACGTTGGTGCAGACCTACGAGGCGCTGCCCGTGTCGCTGCGCGAGCACATCCTGCTCGGCAACAACGTCAGCGAGGACGACACCGCGAAGATCGCGGAGGGCCTCGGCATCCAGGTGATGACCCACGACAAGAACTACGGCTACGGCGGGAACCTGAAGCGCCTCTATCGCGAGGCGCTCCGCCAGGGCGCGGACGTCGTCGTCGAGGTCCACCCCGACTACCAGTACGAGCCGTCGCTCGCCGACATGCTCGTCGAGTACGTGAAGCGCGGCTTCTTCGACGTCATCCAGGCGAACCGGATCCGGAGCCGCCAGGAGTCCCTCGCCGGCGGCATGCCCGCGTACCGCTACTTCGGCAACCGCGCGCTCACGCTCTTCGAGAACCTCTGGTTCGGCGTCACGTTCGGCGAGTGGCACTCCGGTATGCGCGCGTACCACCGCACCGTGCTGGAGACGCTGCCGCTCGAGAGCTACCCCGACACGCACGCGTTCGCGTCGGACATCCTGATGGACTGCGTGATGTACGGCTTCCGCGTCGCGGAGGTCCCGGTGCCGGTGCGGTACGAGTCGCAGAGCTCCTCGGTGAACGTCCCCGGCCTCTTCGCCTACGCCGGCCGCACCGTGAACGCCGCGCTGAAGCGCCCCCCGTGGAAGAAGCGCCGCTACGGCGAAGGCAGCCTGCCCCCGCCCCCTCCGCGCCCGACGAACGGCAAGAAGGACGAAGGCGGCGCGTAGGCGAGCGGTACGTCGGGAGGGCTCACGGAGCCTCCGGCGTCCACCGCCGCCTCGGAGGAAGGGCAAAGGCGTAGAGCGCGTCGAGCGTGCGCCTCGGCGGATCACGGCGGTAGGTGGCGCGGTGGATCGACCACGCGTGAAAGACGCAGGCGTCGCCCGCCCTCAGCACGACGCGGGCGGCGCGCGGCATCGTCGTCGTTCGGTCGCGGCCCTTGCGGATCCGAAGCTCCTCCGGCGAGTCCCAACGCGCGTGCGAGCCGGGCACGATCTCCAAGCGGTCGTCGTCCTCGAGCGCGACCCGGAAGTGCACCGCGGTCGTCGTTTGCACGATCGTCCGCTCGAGCTCGAGGTCGGGCCGGCCGAGCTGGCTGTCGCGGTGCCAGTCACCGTCCCAGTCGCGTCGGGTCTGCTCGTGGTAGTACTGCACGTCTTTCAGGCGCGGGGTCTCCTCCTCACCAGGGAGCGAGAGGCCGCGGAGGAGCGCGCAGACGCGTGAAGAGCCGACGAGCTCCATCGCTCCGGCAGCGCGCTCGAAGCAGCTCGGATCGGTGAGGAGCGAGATGCTGGGCGTCGTGTGCCCCGTCTCCTGGGATCGCTCCCGCACGTGACGGAGCGCGTCGTCGCAAGCACGGCGGAGCGTCGTGCGCTCCGCTGCGACGAAGAACCCGGGCACGACGAAGAAGCCGTGCTCACGAAAAGCGACGATTCGGTCTCTTGCCTCGTTCATGATGACCTCGCGGCGTTTCGAGCGCGCGAAGATCACTCAATGGACAGCGTGAGGATCCAAGCTCCGGAGAGCGTAGATCGGGCTCTCGGGGAATGGTCGCGGGGCATGGCGACTCGAGACGACGACGCACGCGAGCCGACCGGCGACCTCGAACGTCGCGAGCGTGGCCGGCGCGCCGAAGTACTCGATGCGCAACAGGTCGACCGCGCCTGCGGTCCGCCCTTCGAGGACCCGCGCGAGCGCCTGCTGGTAGCTCTCTCCGGTCCTGGCCATCCGGGCGCGGACCTCGGCGCGCAGCTTCTTGTGGTGACGACGATTCCCCATCGGCGTTGTCCTGGTGATCTGCCGAGCTCTTCCTCGTGTCGGCCGGCACCGACGGAACATGGCAGCTTCACGACCCAGACCGCCGAAGGGCAGCGCCCTCTTCGCTCCTCTCGCGCGTCGTGCCGGCGACGGCGCGAGGAGCCGGGCTCGGAAGCAGCCCGACCATCGAAGCATTCTCGGCCGTCGCCGCCCTGTCAAGCTGCGCGGCACCGCTATACTGCGCACCCGGTGAGAACCCTCGTCCTGTGCCGGCCGGCGCCCGAGCGAAGATGACGTCCACCGACGACGCGGACCTCGCGCGTCAGCTCGCGGCGATCCCGGATCCGCTCGCGCTCCTCCAGGGCCTCTTCGCGCACTCGCCGGTCCCGTACGTCCTCTTCGACGTCGAGGGCCATCCCGTCGTCGCCAACGCTGCGTACCGCGCGATGTTCGGGTCCGTCCCGCCGCCGGAGTACAGCGTGCTTCGCGACGAGATCGCCACGCGCGCCGGGCTCGCGGACGCGGTGCGACGCGCCTTCGCCGGCGAGACCGTGCGGACGCCGACGCTCTGGTACGACCCGAAGGAGCTCGAGCACGTCGCGGTGGCGGAGGCGAACCGCGTCGCGATCGCGTGCACCTTCTTCCCGCTTCGCGACGCCGGCGGCGGGGTGGCGTACGTCGCGGTGGCCTACAAGGACGTGACCGCGGAGCTCACCGCGCAGGAGCGCGCGCGCGAGAACGAGGAGCGGCTCCGCGCGACGCTCGAAGCCACGAACGTCGGGACGTGGGAGTGGACGCTCGACGACGACCGCGTCGAGTGGTCGCCGAACGTCGAGAAGATCTTCGGGCTCGCGCCGGGCCGGTTCGCGGGGACGTACGAGGCCTGGCTCGCGCTCGTGCTCCCGGAGGACCGAGGGCGCGTGAGCGACGCCGTCACGAACGCGCTCGCCGGCGCCGACTCCTACGCGATCGAGTTCCGGTTCGTGCGCCCCGACGGCACGACGGGGTGGCAGCGCGGCGTGGGTCATGTCGTGCGCGACGAGCGAGGAGATGCGAAGGCGCTGCGCGGCGTCGTCCTCGACGTGACCGAGCAAGTCGAAGCGCGGCGTCGCGCCGAGACCCTCGCCGAGGCGCTGCAGGTGAGCGAGACGCGCTACCGCGTCTTCGTGAGCCAGAGCACGGAGGGGATCTGGCGCGCCGAGGTCACGAGCCCGATCCCCGTCTCCGCCGACGTCGCGACGCAGGTCGACGCGATGTACAAGGGCGGCTTCCTCGCCGAGTGCAACGACGCGATGGCGCGCATGTACGGCTACGACGCGGCGTCCGCGCTCGTCGGTGCGCGCATCGATCAGCTCCTCGTCCGCGACGATCCGCAGAACGTGGCCTACCTCCGCGCCTTCGTCGAGAGCGGCTATCGCCTCGAGGGCGTCGAGTCCGTCGAGGTGGACCGCCACGGCGCGCGCCGCATCTTCTCGAACAGCCTCGTCGGCGTCGTGGAGGACGGCTTCCTCCTCCGCGCGTGGGGCACGCAACGAGACGTCACCGCCGAGGTCGAGGCGCGGCGGCTCGCCGAGAGCGCGAACCGCGCGAAGGACGAGTTCCTCGCGATGCTCGGCCACGAGCTCCGGAACCCGCTCGCCCCGATCGTCACCGCGATCGAGCTCATGAAGCTGCGCGGCGACGACACGACGTTCCGCAAGGAGCGCGACGTCATCGAGCGGCAAGTGCGGCACGTGGTGCGCCTCGTCGACGACCTGCTCGACGTCTCGCGCGTCATTCGCGGGAAGGTCGCGCTCGCGCGCCGGCCGGTCGAGATCGCCGAGTGCATCGCGGCCGGCGTCGAGCTCGCGGGTCCGCTCCTCGAGCAGCGCGGGCACGAGCTCGCGGTCGAAGCGCCGAGCGGCCTCGTCGTCGACGGCGATCCGATCCGCCTCGCGCAGGTGTTCGGGAACCTCCTCAACAACGCGGCGAAGTACACGCCGCCGGGCGGTCACGTCCGCGTCCTCGCGGAGCGCGCGGGGGCGGAGGTCCGCGTGACGGTGCGCGACGACGGCGTGGGGATCCGGCCCGAGATCCTCCCGGCCATTTTCGAGCCGTTCACGCAGGAGCAGCAGGCGCGGGACCGCGCGGCCGGCGGTCTCGGCCTCGGTCTCGCGATCGTGCGCTCGCTCGTCACGCTCCACGGCGGCACGGTGGAGGCGCGGAGCGAGGGCCTCGGTCGCGGCGCCGAGCTCTCCGTCTCGCTCCCGCGCGCCGCGGCGACGAGCGTCGAGGCGGAGCCGCGCGGAGCGGCCGCGCGCGATGACGCCGGCGCGCGCGTCCGCGTGCTCGTCGTCGACGACAACGAGGACGCCGCCGAGCTCCTCGCCGACGCGCTGCGCGGGCTCGGGCACGACGTGACGGTCGCACACGACGCCGCCTCCGCGTTGCGTCTCCTCGACGCGACGAAGCCGAAGCCGCGGATCGGGCTCCTCGATCTCGGGCTCCCGGACATGGATGGCTTCGAGCTCGCCCGCCGGATCCGCGCCGCGCACGCGGGGCTGCCGCTCGTCGCCGTGACCGGCTACGGCCAGGAGACCGACCGGAGCGCCGCGGCGGCGGCCGGGTTCGCCGATCTGCTCGTGAAGCCCGCCAGCCTCGACGACCTCGCGACCACGATCCGACGCCTCACGTGACTACGCGAGGGTGCCTGGCTCTCGCGCTCGGAGAGCAAGGACGTAGGCTTCGTCGCGATCGAGCTCACGCGCGCGACGACGTAGTGCGAGCCGCCCCTCAGTCCTTTGAGCCACTCCCGCTCGGGCCGATCGACGGCGTACGCGGGCAGCTACGCGGCTTCGACGCGCGTGCGATACGCCTCGATCGTCCGCTGCCAAGCCGGTCGTGACTTGCAGCGGTCACGGTAGCGGCAGAGGTTCGGATAAGGCTCGAGCAGCGTCTCCCGCTTGCCTTCGCTGAGGACGAGCGACATCAGGACATCCGCGACCGTGAACGTGTCCGTCGCGACGTATTCGCGGTTCGTGAGCCACCGCTCGAGCGCGCCCAGCTGTCGCTTGGCCCAGTCCATCGTCCGCTCTCGGACCGGGTTGGGCGCATTCTTGTCGGCGAACCAGTCGATGAACATGAGGCACATCAACGGCAGCTCGACGGTGTTGACGGCGGCGAGACACCAGCGAACGACCTGCATTTCTCCGGCGAGATCGCCCGGGATCAACTTGCCTGTCTTCCTTGCGAGGTAGATCACGATCGCGGCGGACTCGGAGAGCACGACTCCGTCGTCGTCGATCGTCGGGATCTGCTCGAACGGATTCAACGCCCGATAGCGCTCCGAATTCAGGTCGTGAGCGGGATGATCCATCCCGACGATCTCGTAGGGCAGCTGCATCTCTTCGAGCGCCCAGAGCACCCGCAAGTCACGCGTGTTGCCGCGCGCGACGGAGTTCACGCGCGAGAATCCATAGACCTTGAGCATGACGCGAAGGGTAGGCGCGCCGAGCTCCGAGCGCTCGCCAGAACGCCTGCGGCAACACGCTCACTCGCGAGCGCGCGGGGGCCGTGATGGGATGCGCCGGCGTGATGACGCGGCGGCGCGTCGATGCCATTCTTCGGGGATGGCGTTCAAGACGTGGTTCTCCGCGCTGCCCGTCGTCGTCGCGTGCGGCGGTACGATCGCGCCGACGGCGGCGGACGAGTCTGCGACGCAAGGCGCCGGCGCCGGCAAGAGCGCGCCGCCCATACCGACCGGGATCCCCACCGCGCCGCTGCGATCCGCCGGGACCAAGCGGTGCTCGCCGCTCGAGCAGCCGGCCACGATCGACCCTGTGACCCCGACGAAACCAGCGATCGTCGGCTCCGCCGGGAGCATCTATGTCATCGACGCCGATCCGGAGCGGCCCGGTCGTCACCGCGCCTTCATCCAGCGCTTTCAGACCCTCGAGCGCCACGCGCTGAGCGAAGACGACGCGACGCCGGGCACCTTCATCATCGATCGCGGGCTGCCCAACCAGATCGTGCTGACGAGCACGAGCATCCAAGGCGGGGGCGTCGACGGTCCGCTCCACCCCGTGTCGCCCGAGCATATGGCCGTCATCACCGCCTACGCGAACGACTCCCCCGAGTCGCTCGCCTGGGGCCCGCCGGGCCACTCGCTCCGCGACGGTGTCAACTTGCTCTTCGTCCTCGGCCCCGTCGCGAACGGCGTGCTCGCCGTGCCGCGCGTCTTCTACGGCCCGGCCGACGCCATCCAGGAGCGCACCTTCCTCGGCTTCACACCCTCCGACTCGAGCGAGACCGCGACCGCCGCGACGGCGGTGACCTTCGACCTCGACGGAACCCCGACGACCCTGCCGACCGTCGTGACGCGCGAGACGGCCGGCTTGATCAACGGCTTCGGCTCAGGGTGGATGACGTTCCTCTGCTTCTGAGCTCGCCCGACAGACCGCGATCATCGCGGCGCCGCGCTTCGTTGCGGTGCCCAAGGCGGTGGCGGCCATGCTCGCGGGGGCTATCGCGGCGCCGAGGGCGAAGCTGAGGGCCTTCTGCGCCGGGCCGCCGTGGGTGCGCTTGCCGGTGAGCGATTGGAACAGGACGTTCGGCGCGGGCAGGACCGCGTTCAGGGCGCTCTGCATCCAGCCGAAGACGTCGTTCTCGATCTCCTGGTGATGCCAGCGCACGACCTCGAAGCCGCGGCGCTCGAGGAGGCCGGTGAGCGCCGCGCGCGTGAAGTGATAGAGGTGGCGCGGGACGTCGAGGTGGAACCAGCGCGCGCCGAAGAGGGAGGCCTGGAGGCCCGCCGCGTCGGGGACCGCGCACACGAAGACGCCGCCGCGCGCGAGGTTCGCGCGCACCGTCGCGAGCGTCGCGCTCGGATCCGGGAAGTGCTCGAGCGTGTGCCACATCGTGATCGTGTCGAAGGGGCCGTGGCGCTCGGCGGCCTCCTCCGCCGTCGCGTACGCGTCGAGGCCGCTCGCGCGCGCGTTCGCGAGGGCGGCGCCGATGTCGACGCCGGCGCTGCGCCAGCCCGCGGCGCCGGCCGCGAGCGCGAAGTTGCCGTCGCCGCAGCCGAGGTCGAGGAGGCGCCCGCCGCCGTGCGGCGCGCCCACGATGCGCATCCGCCGCGCGAGGCAGACCTTGTCCGTGAAGCCGTGGCGCTTCCCGTAGTAGTCGGGGCCGTAGTACGCGCCGAGGTCGGGCGGGATCGGGTGCGTGTGGCCGAGGCCGCACGCGCGGCAGCGCAGGACGTCGAACGCGTCGAGCGATTGCGGGTCTTTCACCTGCGTGAGCGCCGGGGCGAGCTCTCCCTCGCACGCGTTGCATCTGCGTTCCATCGCGTCCATACCGGCGCCCGCTTCTAGCGTAAGATGCGGCCGCGCCCAATGATCACGCTCTACACGTACTGGCGGTCGTCCGCGTCGCATCGCGTCCGCATCGCGCTCGGCTACAAGGGACTCGCCTACGAGCCCGTGTTCGTGAACCTGCTCCAGGGCGAGCAGCGGCGCGAGGAGTACAAGAAGACGAACCCGATGGGGCACCTCCCGTGCCTCGTCATCGACGGCGTGAAGTACGTCGAGTCGACCGCGATCCTCGAGCTCCTCGAGGAGCTCCACCCCACGCCGCCGCTCTATCCGAAGGAGCCGGGGGACCGCGCGCGCGTGCGGGCGCTGATGCAGCTCGTGAACTCCGGCATCCAGCCGCTCCAGAACCTCGTCGTGCTCGACCGCATCGGCGACGACAAGGACAAGCGCCTCGATTGGCTCCGCCACTGGATCACGCGCGGCCTCGCGGCGTGGGAACAGCTCGCCGCGAGCTACCGGAGCGAGGGCTTCGTGAAGGAGGGCGCGTTCGCGTACGGCGCAGAGCTCACCGCCGCCGACGCCCTCCTCATCCCGCAGCTCTACGCCGCGCGGCGCTTCGGCGTCGAGCTCGACGCCTACCCCACGATCCTCCGCGTCGACGAGGCGACGAAGGACCTTCCCTTCGTGAAGGCCGCCTACCCGGATGCGCAGCCGGACGCGAATCCGTAAGAGCCTGCTCGTCCTCGCGCTCGCCGCCCTCGGCTCGAGCCGCGAGGCCGCCGCAGCGCCGCTGAAGACGTGGGGCGCCGATCCGCCCGCGCCCCCCGAAAACGGCGAGACCCCGGCCGACGTCGCGCCTCCTCCTCCTCCTCCTCCTCCGCCGACGCCCGATCGCGCCGACGACCTCGCGCCGCCGATCGCGCGCGCCGATCGACCGGTCGGGCCCGGCGGCCTCCGCTACGTCCTCGAGGGCGTCGAGGTCCGCGGCAACACGACGACGCTCGCGCGCGTCATCCTCCGCTACGTCCCGTTCCAGCGCGGCGCGGTGCTCGACGTCGACGACAAGGAGCTCGTCCTCACCCGCTTCCGCCTCCTCGGCACCGGCTTCTTCCGCGACGTGCAGCTCTCGCTCCGGCGCGGGACGAAGCGCGGGTACGTCGTGCTCGTCGTCGACGTCGTCGAGCGCAACACGATCCTCGTCAACGACCTGTGGCTCGGCCTCTCCGCCGACGCGGAGCCCGACGGCCGCGCGCGCCCGCTCACCGCGTTCGGCGGCATCGACGTCTCGGAGCAGAACCTCGCCGGCACCGGCGTCGCGCTCGGCGGCGCGATCGCGATGGCGGAGCGGCAGCTCGCGCTCCGCACCCGCGTGAGCGATCCGTCGTTCTTGCGCTCGTCGTGGCTCGCGGAGGCGCAGCTCCTCTTCAACAACGCGAAGGACTTCTTCGGCAACCGCGACGTCCTCGTCGACGTCCCCTCGGGGACGACGCCGCAGGACTACGCGCTCGCCAGCTACCGCCGCTTCGGCGGCCTCGTCGGGTTCGGGCACGAGCTCGGCCGCGCGACGCGCGGCTTCCTCGACTATCGGCTCGAGAAGATCGACGCGCAGCTCCCCGCCGCCGCGAGCCACAAGCGCGGCCGCGACATCGAGCCGATCGATTTCGACCTCGCGCGCGGCTCCACGATCCTCTCCACCATCGGCGCGACGATCGTGCACGACACGCGCGACGAGCCGTTCCTCCCCACGCGCGGGTGGCACGTGCTCGGTCACGTCGAGACGTCGCTCACGCCGCTCGGCAGCGATTACCCGTACACCAAGCTCGTCCTTCGCGCGTCGCGTTGGATTCCTCTCCCCTGGGAGCACGTCATACGGATCGAAGGGATCTTCGGATCGGTGTTCGGCGACGCTCCGCTGTTCGAGAAGTTCTACGTCGGCGACTACACCGATCTGCGGCCCCACCGCGCGCTCGACCTCGCCTTCGATCGCCGCGCGGCCCCGAACTTCTTCGGCACCACCATCGCCGAGGTCCGCTACGGCGACTACGCGGCGCGCCTCACCGGCGAGTACCGCGTCCCGATCTACCGCGGCCGCAAGACGATCTACGGGGTCGACGTCTTCGGCGGCGCGGGCTTCTACGCCGTCGCGAACAAGCGCGACCTCATCGATCACGCGCGCGGCTACAGCGGGATCCAGACGATCCCGTTCGACTTCACGTTCAACCTCGGCCTTCGCGCCGACACCGCCATCGGCGGCCTCGCGCTCGGCATCGCGAACTACCTCGGCTTCATCCCCATCCGATCGGGGACACAATGAAGCTCGCGCGCCGCGTCTTCGCCGCCGTGATGCTCTTCGCGCTCTCCGCGCGCGCGGACGACGATCCGCCGAAGCAGGAGGCGCTCCCGCAGCGGCAGGCGAACTTCGTCTGGGACAAGAACGAGAAGACGAAGCAGGTCCTGCTCAAGGCGAGCTTCTCGTACCGCGACGTGATCGACAAAGGCCTCGCCGCCAAGCTCGCGAGCGGCCTCCCGACCGTCATCGCGATGCGCGCCTACGTCCTCCGCGAAGGCGACGCGAACCCGATCGCCCTCGCGGGCCGCACCTGCCGCGTCTCGTACGACCTCTGGGAAGAGGTCTATCGGCTCAAGGTCGCGACCGCCGGCGGCGAGCGCGACCTCGCCGCGGTCAACCTGGAGGGCGTCCTCCGGCAATGTGCCGAAGCCCGCGACCTCCCCGTCGCCGACAAGACCCTCCTCACCGTGAACAAGCCGCACTTCCTCGGCGTCATCGTCGAGGTCAATCCGATCAGCCCGCAGATGCTCGCGCAGATGCGGCAGTGGGTTTCGAGGCCCGCCGGCTCCACCGGAATCGGCCCTGGTGACGCGCTCTTCGGCTCGTTCGTCGGCCTCTTCGTCCGGCAGATCGGCACCGCCGACAAGACGCTGCGGTTCCGGACGCAGAGCGTCACGCCGGCGCCGTGAGATTTTTCACGTCACTCTTTGCCCTCGTCGGCCGACGAGCAGCACATGGTTCGCCGTGTCCTCGCTCTCTGCGCCGTCCTCTCCCTCCTCGTCACGTCGCACGCCGCCGGCGCCCCGGCGCCGAAGAAGGTCACCCGGGTCCTGATCCAGAAGAAGGCCCACACGATGAAGCTCCTCGCCGCCGACGGCACGGAGGTGCAGAGCTACACGGTCGCGATCGGACCGGGCGGGTTGGGGCCGAAGCGGCAGGAGGGCGACATGACGACGCCGGTCGGCCGCTACCACGTCACGACGCGGCAGCCGTCGAAGTACAAGATCTTCCTCGGCATCGACTACCCCACCGCGGCGGACTGGAAGCGGTTCAACGCGCTGAAGGCGAGCGGCGAGCTCCCGAAGGAGGCGACGATCGGCGGCGCCATCGGCATCCACGGCCCGCCCGTCTCGGTCCCCGACGTCCTCAAGCCCGCGGTGAAGCTCCGCGACTGGACCGCCGGCTGCATCGCCGTGAACGACGACGAGATCACGGAGGTCGCGAGCCTCGTGAAGGACGGCACCGTCGTCGACATCGAAGATTGACGGACGTGATAGGAAGGGGCGATGGTGCGTCGCTCCTGGTTCCTTGCCGTCTTGGGCGTGAGCGTGCTGGTCGTCGCGGCGTGCATCGAGGACAAGGACGCGCCGAGCGCGCCGGCGACGTCGATTGCGGTGCGCAGACGACGCAGCCCGGGGCGTGCTCGATCTCGCTCGAAGACTGGTGCTTTCAGAGCGACGAGCCCGGGGTCGCGCCGAAGTGTTATCCCGCCGGCAACGCGCACCCGACCTGCGCGCAGAAGGGGCTCATGGCGTGTTTGCCGGGCGGCAAGCGCTGCGATCCCGGGCGTCCGTGCTGCTACACCGGCATCGTTCGCACGACCGGATCGGCGTGCGCGCGCAGGCTCGAGCCCGCGTCGACGTACTGCGATTACGCGGAGACGGATCCGAGCTACGTCGAGGTCCAGGAGCGGCTCGGCGGCAGGCCTTGCATCGATCCGACCGTCGCGGGACCGAAGAAGGGGATCCTCTGCGAGAACGACGCCGAGTGCGCGAAGTACGACGCGGGCCGGTGCCTCAGCGCCGAGATGCCCGCGCCCGCCGGCGTCGTCTTCGGCATCTGCGAAGACTACGATCCCTGAGCGAGCCCCAGCCCCGCGAGCACCTTGCGCGTGTCGCCGCGCGAGGCGCCGATCCACGTCGCGGCCTCCGCCTCCTCGAGCGCTTCGGCGGCGACGAGGCGCGCCACGACGTCGGCGCGGATCGCGCGTGGGCCGACGACGGGGAAGCCGATCGCGACGTACGCCGCGCGCTCGAAGCCGCGGCTCGGCGCGAACGAGACCGCGCCGCCGCTCGGTGGGACGAGCCCCTTGCCCGCCCCGAACCACGCCGCCGCGAGGGCGACGCGCGCCGCGACCGCGGCCGGCGCGAGGCCGCTCGCGACGTAGACGACGCCGCGCGCGAAGACGACGCCGGCGGCCTCGAGCGAGGCGCGGCTCTCCGCGTCGAGCATCGCGAGGACGTCGGCGACGTCGGGCTCGAGCGCGGTGCCGAGGCCCTGTTCGAGGCGATGCACGAAGCCGCGGAGCGGCGCCGGCGCGGACTTCGTCGCGAGATCGCCGACGCCGCCGAGGAGCTCGGCGACGAGGTCGCGCGTGAACGCGAGGAGGCGCCGCTGGAGCCGGCTCTTCGCCCCCGCCCCGAGGTCCTCCGTCGCGAGCCGCACCGCAGGCACCGCGATCGAGCTGCCGCGCGCGACGCGGCCGACCGCGCGGTTGGTTGCAGAGTGCATGATCTGGCCGTCCGCCTGGAGCGCGAGGTTCGCGTGCGCGGCGGCGATGACGTCCTCGACCCACGCCGGCGAGCCGGGGAGGGAAGGGCGGTCGGAGGCGCCGGCCGCGACCGAGGAGCGGAGCGCGGCGAGCTTCGCGAACGGATGCGACGGATCGGGCGCCGGCGTGAGGTAGACGTCGTCGACGCTCGATCGTGACGACGCACGCTGCGGCGATCGCGGCGGCGCGTGCTTCTTCTTCGCGTCGACGAAGCGCGCGACGAGGCGCTCGTGGAGCGCGTCGCTGAGGCGGTCCTCGAGCTGGCGCGTGCGCGCCTCCCACGCCTCCGCCGCGTCGAGCCACGTCGCGCGGTTCGCGACGTAGGTCCACACGCGCACGCTCGCGATGCGCGCGACGAGCTCCTCGACGTCGCCGGCGGGGCGCTCGAGCTCCCGCACCTGCCGCTCGATCCACTCGTCGCGGAGGCGGCCGCGATCGGCGAGCTCGACGAAGAGCGACTCGAGGAAGTCGGCGTGGACCTCGAGCATCAGCTTCCGGAAGTCCGGCACCGTGCAGACGTCCCACAAGAGGCGGACGCCGTCGCCGCGGGCGCGCGCCCGGACCGCGTCGCGATCGGCGAGCAGCGCGAGGAGCCGCGCGTCCTCCGCGGCCGACGCGTGGCGCAGGATCGGACGCGCGGGCGGCTCGGCGAGCGACGCGCGGAGCGCCGCCACCGACGAGAAATCGAGGTCGTCGGAGCGCCACTGCACGCGGCGCACCGGCGCGAAGCCGTGCGTCTCGATCGCGTGCGTGACGCCGTCCGGCAGGCCGAGCGGCGTCACGGTGCCGAACGTGCCGTCGTGGATCCAGCGCCCCGCGCGCCCCGCGATCTGGCCGAGCTCGGCCTCGTCGAGGTCGCGCACGTCCTTGCCGTCGAACTTGCGCGTCGCCGCGAAGGCGACGTGCTCGACGCCGAGGTTGAGGCCCATCCCGATCGCGTCGGTCGCGACGAGGCAGTCGACCTCGCCCGCCTGGAACATCGCGACCTGCGCGTTGCGCGTGCGCGGGGAGAGCGCGCCGAGGACGATCGCCGCGCCGCCGCGCCGCTTCCGCAGGCGATCGGCGAGCTCGTAGACGTGCGGCGTCGAGAAGGCGACGACCGCGCTCCGCGGCGGGAGGCGCGCGAGCGGCGTCGCGCCGGCGAAGCGGAGCGACGACAGCCGCGGATGCTCGACCTGCTTCGCCGCCGGCGTGAGCTCGCGGAGCACGCCGCGCATCGTCGCCGCGCCGAGGAACCACGTCTCCTGCGTCCCGCGCGCGGAGAGGAGGCGAGACGTGAACACGTGCCCGCGCTGCGCGTGCGCGGCGAGCTGCACCTCGTCGACGGCGAGGAAGTCGACGTCGCGATGGACCGGCATCGCCTCCGTCGTCGCGATCCAGTACGAGGGACGGCGCGGCACGCGCTGCTCCTCCCCCGTGACGAGCGCGACCCTCGACTCGCCGACGCGCGCGGTGACCTTGTCGTAGACCTCGCGCGCGAGGAGCCGCAGCGGCAGGCCGATCATGCCGGTGGGGTGCTCGAGCATGCGCTCGATCGCGTGGTGCGTCTTGCCGGTGTTGGTCGGACCGAGCAACGCCGTGATGCCGGCGGTCATCGTCGGCACCGACTATAGTCGCGAGAGGAACGTGCTGCCCGACGTCGTGACCGAAAAGCTGGACGCCCTGCCGGTGCAGTCGGGCGTCTACCTCTTCAAGGACAAGAAGGGCGCCGTCGTCTACGTCGGGAAGGCGAAGTCGCTGCGGAGCCGCGTCCGCAGCTACTTCCAGGACGGGAACACCGACAACCGGTACTTCATCCCGCTCTTGCAGCGCGCGGTCGGCGACCTCGAGACGATCGTGACCGGCTCCGAGAAGGAGGCCGCGATCCTCGAGAACAACCTCATCAAGGAGCACCGGCCGCGCTGGAACGTCAAGCTCCGCGACGACAAGGACTACATCTCGCTGAAGCTCGATCCGAAGGACGAGTGGGCGCGGCTCTGGGTCGTGCGGCGGCCGAGCTTCAGCCCGAAGGAGACCGCGCGTTACTTCGGGCCCTACCACTCCGCGACCGCGGCGCGGCGCACGCTCCACCTCGTCAACAAGCACTTCCAGCTCCGGACGTGCACCGACACCGAGATGCGCGCGCGGAAGCGCCCCTGCCTCCAGCACCAGATCAAGCGCTGCCCCGCGCCGTGCGTGCTCGAGGTCGATCGCTCTTGGTACGACGAGCAGGTCCGCGCGGTCGCGATGTTCCTCGACGGGCGGCACGACGAGCTGTCGCGCGAGCTCGATCAACGCATGACCGACGCCGCGCGCGCGATGCGCTTCGAGCTCGCCGCGGTCTATCGCGATCAGCTCGCCGCGATCGAGAAGGTGCGCGAGGAGCAGCGCGTCGTCAGCGTCGACGACGTCGATCGCGACGTGCTCGGCCTCCATCGCGAAGGGGACCTCGTCGAGCTCGCGCTCCTCCACATCCGCCACGGCCGCCTCGCTGACCTCTGCACCTTCTCGATCAAGAACGCGGAGGTGCCGAACGAGGAGGTCGTCGCCGCGTTCCTCGCGCAGCACTACGCCGCCTCCGAAGTCGCCGACGAGGGGAACCTCGGCTCGATCGACGCCGCCACGCGCGCGGCCCGCCGGTCGCGGCGGATGCCGGATCAGGCGGGCGCCGCGCCCGCGGCCGACATCGCGCTGCCGATCCCGGACGAGATCATCGTGCCGGTGCTCCCCGACGCCGCGACCGGCACCGCGGAGTGGCTCAGCGAGCGCGCGAAGCACAAGGTCGCGCTTCTCCAGCCGCAGCGCGGGCCGCGCGTCGATCTCCTCCGCCTCGCGAACGAGAACGCGGCCCACGCGTTCAACGAGAAGCGGCGCGCGTCGGACGACGTGCAGGAGCGGCTCACGCAGCTGAAGGAGCGCCTCCGCCTCCCGACGGTGCCGCGCCGCATCGAGTGTTGCGACATCTCGCATCTCGCGGGCAAGGACACCGTCGGCGCGGTCGTCGCGATGCTCGACGGCGAGCCGGACAAGAAGCGGTACCGCACCTTCACCGTGAAGGGGGGCGCGGGGGCGGAGGGAGCGTCGAAGGCGGTCGACGGCGCGCCGACGCCGGGCAGCGTCGAGGAGGACATCGACGGCATGCCGGTGCACGTCGCCGGCGACGACTACCGCGCGATGTACGAGGTCCTCGCGCGCCGCTTCCGCCGCGGCTTGAAGAAACAAGAGGAGGGGGAGGGCGCGGAGCAGGAGTGGGACCTGCCCGATCTCTTCGTCGTCGACGGCGGACGCGGGCAGCTCGCGGTCGCCCTCGCGGCGGCGCGCGACCTCGGGCTCCACGAGCTGCCGATCGTCGCGCTCGCGAAGGAGAAGGAGAGCGTGATGGGCGACACGCTCGTCGATCGCGTCTACTTGCCCGGGCAGAAGAACCCGATCCCGCTGAAGAGCCACTCCGCGTCGATGTTCTTCCTCGCGCGCGCGCGCGACGAGGCGCACCGCTTCTCGAACCGCGCGCGCGAACGCCTCGGGAAGAAGAAGCGGATGCGCTCGGCGCTCGACGACGTCGCCGGCATCGGCCCGCGAACGAAGCAGGCGCTCCTCATGCACCTCGGCAGCCTCAAGGCGATCAAGGCCGCGACCGACGACGCGATCCTCGCCGTCCCCGGCGTGACGCGCCGCCATCTGAAAGCGCTCCGCGACGCGTTTCCGTTCGCACAAAATTGAGCCGTCGCGAGCGCGCGCGGCGACGAACGTGCGATGAACAAATCGCTCGTGCTGCTCGCGCTCGGCGTCCTCGGGATCGGCTGTCTCTCGCGTCCGGTCGGCGACGTCGCGCCGACGACGAAGGTCGCCTTCACGAACGACCAGACGCAGCTCGCGGTCGACAAGGTCGACCTCCTCTTCGCGATCGACAACTCCGCGTCGATGGGGGATAAGCAAGCGATCCTGAAGGAGGCGGTCCCGAACCTGATCGAGGGCCTCCTCGAGCCGCCGTGCATCGACGAGGAGACGCGGACCCCGATCGACGCGAAGGCCTCGCCGTTCGGCAACCGCGAAGACCGCTACCGCTGCCCGGAGGGGAGCGAGCCGCTCTTCAAGCCGGTGACGGACATGCACATCGGCATCATCTCGTCGTCGCTCGGCAACATGGGCGGCAACGTCTGCCGGACCGACGCCGCCTCCAAGCGCACGAACGACGGCGGCAAGCTGGTCAACATCGACGGCAGGGGCGGCGGCAAGGACCCGAAGGCGACGCTCGACTTCCTCGCGTGGTACCCGCCGAACGACGAGAACAAGGACAAGCGGCGTCACCCCACGCCCGAGGGCGGCGGGGTCCAGTCGCTCGAGGAGCTCGCCGCGAGCTTCCAGAACATGGTCGTCGGCGTCGACCAGAACGGCTGCGGGCTCGAGGCGCAGCTCGAGAGCGTGTACCGCTTCCTCGTCCAGCCCGATCCCTGGGTCGCGATCCCGGATCCGAACGGCGGGCAAGCGTCGCTCGGCGACGGGATCGACTTCGAGCTCCTCGAGCAGCGCGCGAAGTTCCTGCGACCGGACTCGCTCGTCGCGGTCGTGATGCTCACGGACGAGGACGACTCGTCCGCCGACCCGCTCGCGCTGAACGGCTTCGGCTGGGCGTTCATGTCGCGGGACTTCCCCAACTCCAGCGTGAAGCGCGGCGAGCTCGGGCTCGGGTCGACCGCGCCGCGCGGCACGTCCGTCTGCGCGTCCGAGCCCGGCAGCCCGGACTGCACGTCGTGCGCGTTCGGCGCGGACTGCGATCCGACCACGGAGGCCTGCCAGAAGATCCGGCAGGACCCGAGCTGCACGGAGTCGCCGGTGCCGGGCAAGGACGGCCTCGGCTTCGACGGCTTCTTCGCGCCGGCGGACGACGACGTCAACGTGCGCTTCCATCGGATGAAGCAGCGCTACGGCGTCGACCCGCAGTACCCGATCCGTCGCTACGTCGACGGCTTCACGAAGCCGCGCGTCCCCGATCGCGCGACCGAGCACCCCGAGACGACGCGCCCGGACGGACGCCGCGACATCGCGGAGTACGCCGGCACGCCGAAGTGCACGAACCCGCTCTTCGCCGCGAAGCTGCCGCAGCAGGAGGGCGACGAGACGTGCGATCTCCCGAAGGGCTCGCGGAGCCCCGACCTCGTCTTCTTCGCGGTGGTCGGCGGCGTCCCGAACGGGC
The DNA here is from genome assembly GCA_019637155.1 of Labilithrix sp. Taxonomy (NCBI): domain Bacteria; kingdom Pseudomonadati; phylum Myxococcota; order Polyangiales; family Labilitrichaceae; genus Labilithrix; species Labilithrix sp. The sequence continues at coordinate 541,107 of JAHBWE010000002.1, forward strand.
TCCTGCAGGGAGCGGCGAAGAACAACCGCCTCACCGACGCCGACTGGGTGAAGATCCTCGGCAAGAACCCGGACGCGTACGACGACACCGGTATCGACGAGCACATGCTCCAGTCGGTGGGAGCGCGCGCGGGTCTCCGTCGCGCGGGCGATCCCGACGCGCCGCGGAGCGTGCACGGCTCCGACGAGGTCCACGGCCGCGAGTGGAACACGAACAAGCGGGACCTCCAGTACGCGTGCACGTTCGACCTGGTGGAGGAGCGCGACTGCTCGTCGACGGTGGAGTCGTGCGACTGCAACGACGACGCGAAGGGGCAGCCCTCGAGCAACGCGCCGCTCTGCAAGAACGACGGCTCGCCGACGCAGGTGAAGGCGAAGGCGTACCCGTCGATCCGTCCGTTCCGCGTCGTGCGCGCCCTCGGCGAGCGCGGGATCGCCGCGTCGCTCTGCCCGCTCCAGCTCACCGACAAGGACGCGCCGACGTACGGCTACAAGCCGGCGGTGGCGGCGATCGTCGATCGGCTCTCGCAGGTGCTCATCACGCAGTGCCTCCCGCAGGCGCTCCGTACCGAGACGGAGCGCGCGATGGAGGAGCCGCCGCCGGTGCCGTGCCTCGTGCTCGCGCAGCTCGATCCCTCGGTGGGCCAGACCTGCGCGGGGCTCGGCCTCGAGGCGCCGGCGGAGGAGGTCCTCCGCGTCTTCCGCGAGCAGCAAGCGAAGGAGAACGGCATCGAGGACGACCGCGAGGTCTGCCAGCTGAAGCAGAAGGTCGTGCGCGCCGGCGAGACCTGCGCGAAGGACGGCTCGCTCGAGTGGTGCTACGTCGAGAAGGCCCCGGGGCAGCGGTCTCCGGCGGGGACGTGCCCGCAAGCCTTGATCTTCGCCGACGGCACCGCGGCGCTGACCAACGCCCGCTTCACGCTCCAGTGCATCAATCAATTCTCGGAGGGAGAGGCCGCCAACGGTGCCAACTAGAGTGGCAACTTTGTTGGCTTGTGGACGCGGGGCGCGCGGGTCAAACGCGTTGTTTTCATGGCGGCATGTTCCGTGTATCGTCGGAGGCGCCTCGGGCTTTGGGCTCGGTGGCTAGGAGACTCTCTGATGAAGTCGATGAGCTTCGGCAGGACCTTCACGGCGTTTGCGGCCGTCGCGACCATGCTCGCCACGGGCTGCCTTGCTCGGCCCGTCGGCCAGCAGCCCCCGACCACGAAGGTCAACTTCACCTCGACCGTGTCGCAGCAGGCCGTCGACAAGGTCGACCTCCTCATCGCGATCGACAACTCGGCGTCGATGGGTGACAAGCAGGAGATCCTCAAGGACGCCGTCCCGAACCTCATTCAGGGCCTGCTCCAGCCGCCGTGCGTCGATCGCGAGACGCGCATCCCGCTCGACAGCGGCGAGAAGGCCGATCCGTCCGGCAACAAGGACGACAACTACGGGTGCCCGCAGCCGAACAGCGAGCCCGACTTCAAGCCGGTCGGCGACATGCACATCGGCATCGTCTCCTCGTCGCTCGGCAACTTCGGCGGCGACGTCTGCCCGCCCGACCGCCGGCGCACGAACGACGGCGGCAAGCTCGTCAACATCAACGGCAAGGACGGCCAGAAGAACCCGCTCGCGCCGCTCGACTTCCTCGCCTGGTACCCGCAGAACGAGGAGAACGAGGACAAGAAGCGTCACCCCGAGCCCGAGGGCGGCGGCTTCCAGACGATCGGCGCGGCCGATCAGATCGACCAGGGCGGCATCACGCCGAACTTCCAGAACCTCGTCATCGGCGTCGATCAGACGGGCTGCGGTCTCGAGGCCCAGCTCGAGAGCGTGTACCGCTTCCTCATCCAGCCGGATCCGTGGGACGTCGTCCGCCTCGACAACTTCCAGCAAGCGGACCTCGGCGAGGGCATCGACCTCGACGTCCTGAAGCAGCGCGCGGACTTCCTCCGCCCCGACTCGCTCGTCGCGATCATCATGCTCACGGACGAGGACGACTCGTCGGCCGACCCGCTCGCGGTCGGCGGCTTCGGCTACGCGTTCATGGCGCGCTCGTTCCCCGGCTCGAAGGTGAACCGCGGCACGTCCGCGCAGGGCACCACCGCGCCGCGCGGCACCTCCAAGTGCGAGACCGATCCGGCGCATGCCGAGTGCACCTCGTGCGGCTTCGCCTCGAGCTGCGACCCGAACTCGGAGTCCTGCCAGAAGATCAAGCAGGACGTGAACTGCACGTCGTCGCCGATCCAGGGTCAGAGCGGCCCGGGCTTCGACGGCTTCTACGGGCCGACGGACGACGACCTCAACGTCCGCTTCCACCGCATGAAGGAGCGCTTCGGCGTCGACCCGCAGTACCCGCTCAAGCGCTACGTCGACGGCTTCACGAAGTTCCGCGTCCCGGATCGCACCGGCGAGCACACGATCAGGGAGGGCGCGAACGGCCAGCGCCTCATCTCGGACTACGTCGGCACGCCGAAGTGCACGAACCCGCTCTTCGCCTCGAAGCTCCCCTCGGAGTCGGGTGACGAGATCTGCCTCCTCGGGCGCAGCACGCGCTCGCCGGACCTCATCTTCTTCGCGGTCGTCGGCGGCGTCCCGAACAAGCTCCTCCACTTCGACTCGTCCGGCACGCCGGAGGCCTCCGAGAGGAACCGCATCTCGAACGACGACTGGGTGAAGATCCTCGGCCGCGATCCGGCGAACTTCGACTACGAGGGCATCGACCCGCACATGGTCCAGTCCGTCGCGCCGCGCGAGGACCTCCTCGGCGCCGGCAGCGCGACGTCGGCGCGCGGTCAGAACGGCACCGACCCGGTCCACGGCCGCGAGTGGAACACGGCGAAGAAGGACCTCCAGTACGCGTGCACGTTCGACCTGACCACGGAGCGCAGCTGCGCGACGGGCACCGAGTCGTGCGACTGCACCGACGACCAGTCGAACCCGGCCGCGTCCCCGAACCCGCCGCTCTGCGCGACGGACGGCTCGGCGACGCAGATCAAGGCGAAGGCGTACCCGACCATCCGCGAGTTCCAGGTCGTCCGCGCGCTCGGCGACCAGGGCATCATCGCGTCGCTCTGCCCGATCCAGCTCGATCCGCAGCGCAAGAACGATCCCGACTACGGCTACAACCCCGCCGTCGCGGCGATCATCGACCGCCTCAAGAACGCGCTCACGCAGCAGTGCCTCCCGCAGAAGCTCCGCTCGGCGGAGGAGTCGGCGACGGGCACGGGGCTCCCGGTGCCCTGCCTCGTCCTCGTCCAGCTGAGCCCGGACAGCGGTCAATCGTGCTCCAGCCTCGGCCTCAAGGTGCCGGACGACGCGATCCTCAAGGTCTTCAAGGAGCAGCAGAAGGCCGAGTCCGGCAACACCTCGGCCGAGGGCGCGATCGACCTCTCGACCCTCGAGACGTGTGAGCTGACGCAGAAGGCCGTGCCCCCGGGCGAGACCTGCGCGAACGACAGCACGCTCGAGTGGTGTTACGTCGAGAAGGCCGCCGGCACGACGAAGAACCCGGCGGGTCGCTGCCCGCAGGCGCTCATCTTCGCGTCCGGTACGTCGATCCTCGCCGGTGCGCGCTTCAGCCTCCAGTGCATCCAGCAGTTCGGCGCGAACGAAGCCTCCGGCGACACGCCGCAGGGCAGCAGCAGCGGCGGCGAACAGCAGACCCAGTCGCGGAAGCACTGATCCGCACGGACGACGTTGACGAAGAAGACGATCCTCATCGTCGAGGACGAGCCCCACATCGTGATGGGGCTCCGCGACGCGCTCGAGTTCGAGGGCTTCGCGGTCATCTCGGCCGGCAAGGGAAAGGACGGCGTCCAGCTCGCCCGCGCGGAGAGCCCGGACGCCCTCATCCTCGACCTCATGCTGCCGGACATCAACGGCTACGCGGTCTGCGAAGAGGTGCGCCGCTTCAGCCCGTTCGTGCCGATCATCATGCTGACGGCGCGCTCGCAGGAGACGGACAAGATCCGCGGGCTCGACGCGGGGGCGGACGACTACGTGACGAAGCCGTTCAGCGTGAACGAGCTCATCGCGCGCGTGCGCGCCATCTTCCGCCGCGCGTCGCGCTCGGCCGCGTCGTCGCCGGAGATCGTCGAGGTCGGCGGCGCGCAGGTGAACTTCTCGACCCACTCGCTGAAGGCGCTCGGGCAGGAGCACGCGCTCTCGTTCTACGAGGTCGAGCTCCTGCGCCTCCTCGTCGAGCGCATCGGCCAGCCGGTGAGCCGCGACGAGATCCTCCAGAAGATCTGGGGCCTCGACGCGTCCCCGACGAACCGCACCGTCGACAACTTCATCGTGAAGCTACGAAAGAAGATCGAGAAGGTGCCAGACAAGCCCGCCCACATCCTCACGGTCTACGGCTACGGCTACAAGCTCGTCTCCACCGCCGCGAACGCGGATTAGCGCCGGCAAGGACGTAGCCGTCGTCAGACCCGCGGTAGATGCTGTCGAGCAGATCGCGTCGGCCGAGGAGCCTTGCGCGCGCCGCCTGCGGCTTTGTCGTCCGACATGACGAATGCGAGTGTAACCCAGCGCCATCGTCCCAGCACGCCACCGAGGACTCGTGGCGGAGGTCACGACCGTGACCGGACCGATCCTTCGGGCGGCTGCGAGACCGTGAGGCAGGCACGAGGTAGGCGCGTAAGCGCGCATTGGCCTTCGATATGCACGGTGTATGATCCGATGCTCCCGGTGAGGCGGTCCACCTGGCTTCGGCGCGCGGTATGGGGAGCGTTGGCGCTCTTCGTGCCTGGGTGCGCGCTCGTCGTCGGGATCCAGGACCTCGGCGTGGCGGAGAGCAAGGACTCGGAGCCGCCGCCTCCGCCGCCCCCGCCCGAGGCCGGGCCGCTCGAGCCGCGTGACGCCGCTGTGTTCGATCAGTACGTGCCGCCGGATGTCGACGCGGGCTGCACGCTGAAGAGCAAGGGGCCGCTCGTCCCGTCGACGAGCCGCGACACCGGCAACGGCATGGGCTGGAACTTCCCCGAGCGGGGGAGGAAGGCGGACGGCGAGCCGACGTACATCCTCGCGATCCACGGGACGACCTCGAAGCGCATCCTCTTCGGCGGCTTCCAGGTCGGGCTCGCGCCCACCGACAAGGTGAAGGGGATCGTCTTCGAGCAGGTCGCCCGCGCGAACGAGCCGCTCGTCTACTTCGACGTCTCGGTGCAGCTCACGCTGCCGGGAGAGGGGCCCGCGGGCGACGATCGACCGCGGTCCGATCCGTACCCCGTCGACTTCGACAACCGCGTGTTCGGCGGGCCGACCGACCTCTGGGGGCTGGACGCGAAGGTCACCCCCGCCGCGCTCAACTCGCTCGAGTTCGGGGTGTCCTTCGTCATCCGGCGAAAGGACACGTTCAAGTTCGACTCGGCGATGGGGATCGACGGTCTCCAGATGACCGTCTACTACTGCGAATAGTCAGTCGCGCGCGTGCAGACCATGCTTCTTCAGCAGCGTGCGCAGGTAGTGGCGCTCGATCCCCGCGAGGCTCGCGGCGGTCGTGAGGTTGCCGCCGGTCTTCGTCATGAGCCGCATCAGGTAGTCGCGCTCGAAGTCGTCGACCGCGGTGCGCTTCGCGCCCTTGAACTCCAGCACCTCGCCCTCGGCGTCGGGCGCGGCCGTCTCGACCGCGTGCGCGCTGCGCTGGAGCAGGCGCTCGAACGCGAGGTCGTGCGGGCGGATGACGGGACCCTCCGCCATGTACGCCGCGCGCTCGATGACGTTCTTGAGCTCGCGCACGTTGCCGGGGAAGTCGCGCTGCGCGAGCTCGGAGAGCGCCTCGCGCGAGAGCGAGCGCGCGACGGCGGCGTTGCGCGGGAGGCGGCGGAGGAACGACGCGGCGAGGAGCTCGATGTCCTCGCGCCGCTCGGAGAGGGCGGGCAGCTTCACGCGCGTCTGCGCGAGGCGGAAGTAGAGGTCGTCGCGGAACATCCCCTGGTTGACCATGCGCCGGAGGTCGCGCCACGTCGCGGAGACGACGCGCACCGAGATCGGGCGCGGGCGGACCTCGCCGACGCGCATGACCTCGGATTTCTCGAGGACGCGGAGGAGCTTCGGCTGCAGGTCGAGCGGGAGCTCGCCGATCTCGTCGAGGAAGATCGTGCCGCCGTTCGCGCTCTCGAAGATGCCGGTGCGCGTCTCGGTCGCGCCGGTGAAGGCGCCGGCGGCGTGGCCGAAGAGCACCGACTCGGCGAGGCTCGCCGGCAGCGCCGCGCAGTCGAGGACGACGAACGGCCTCCCGGCGCGGGCGCTCTCGTCGTGGAGCGCGCGCGCGACGAGCTCCTTGCCGCTCCCGGTCGGGCCCTCGACGAAGACGGCGAGCTCGGTCGGCGCGAGCTTGGCGAGGAGGCCGAAGAGCTCGCGCATCGCCGGGCTCCGGCCGATGAGGTCGCGGAACGAGTCCTGCGTCGACGGCACCGCCTGGTCGACGGAGGCGTCGACGCGCATCGCGCTCTCGCCGAGCTGCACGGTGGAGCCGCGCGCGACGACGGCGTGGAGCACGCGCGCGCCTTCGTAGTACGTGCCGTTGTAGCTCCCGAGGTCGCGGAGCTCGATCCCCTCCGGATGGGCGGAGACCTCGACGTGGAACTCGGAGACGGTCGGATCCCCGAGCGTGAGGTCGGCGACGCGCGAGCGGCCGACGGTGACCTTTCGCCCCTCGATGCTCGCGCCGCGCGCCTTCCCCGCGACGACGACGACGCGGACCGCGCCGATCCCGGTTTGGGGTTTGATGATCGTCTTCGTGCTAAATTCGCTCATAGCTTCGAACCTTCGGCGCCACGCTCATGAACGGCCGCTACTCGATCCTCGCCACGCTCGCGAAGGGCGGCATGGGCACCGTCCACCTCGGACGGATGAAGGGGAACGCAGGCTTCGCTCGTCTCGTCGCGATCAAACAGCTCCATCCTCATGTGTCGAGCGATCCCGAGCTCGTCGCCGCGTTGTTCGACGAGGCGACCCTCGCGGCGCAGATCCGTCACCCGAACGTAGTCGGCACCATCGACGTCGTCACGGCCAACGGCACGCTGAGCGTCGTTTTCGACTACATCGAGGGCGAGGCGCTGAGCGGTCTCATCCGCCTCGCGGCCGACGCGGGGGAGCCCTCGCTCCCGCGTCCGATCGCGCTCGCGATCGTGCGCGGCGCCCTCCGCGGCCTCGAAGCGGCGCACGACGCGCGCGGCGACGACGGCACGCCGCTCGGGATCGTGCACCGCGACGTGTCCCCGCAGAACGTGCTCGTCGGGGTGGACGGCCTCGCGCGCGTGATCGACTTCGGCGTCGCGAAGGCGCTCGGGCGCGTGGGGTCGACGCGGCCGGGCGAGGTGCGCGGCAAGTTCAGCTACATGGCGCCCGAGCAGCTGATGGGCAAGCCCGCGACGCGGCAGGTCGACATCTACGCGATGGGCGTCGTGCTGTGGGAGCTCTTGACCGGGAAGCGGCTCTTCGCGGGAGAGGACCAGCGCGCGGTCACGACCGCGGTCATCCAGAACCAGGTCGCGCCGCCGAGCGAGGCCGCGCCCGACGCCGGCATCCCGCCCGAGCTCGACGAGATCGTGCTGCGCGCGACGAGCGGCGATCTCGGAAGGCGGCACCTCTCCGCGCGCGAGCTGATCCTCGATCTCGAGCCGTTCGAGAAGGCCTCCGACGACGACGTCGGCGTCTGGGTCCGCCAGATCGCGGCCCACCGCCTCGCGAAGCGCGCCGAGATGGTCCGCGCGACCCCGCGCGGCGAGTCGTTCTCGCTCGACGAGCTGATGGCCGAGCTCGCGAAGAACCCCGACACGCAGACGCCGATGTCCGAGAAGAGCGGCAGCGTCGCCGCGGTCGCGGTGCCGTTCACGCAGCCGAGCTTCGCGCCGCCGCCGCTGCTCGTTCCGGCGCCGGTCGCGCGGCGATCGCGCACGCGCCTCGTCGCGATCATGCTCGCCGCCACGTTCGGGTTCTCCTCCGCGATCGTGGTGGGGTGGCTGATCGTGCGCGAGCGGCCGCTCGCGCCTCGGTTCTCCGCCGTCGCTCCGAGCGCCCCGGCGCCGCTGCCGCCGCCTTCGGTCGCGTCGGTCGCGTCGGTCGAGGAGGACGTCTCCGAGATCGAGCTGGAGGAGCCCGTCCCGGTCGCGCTCGGGAACGACGCGGGCGCGCGCACGCACGTCCGGAAGCAACGACCGCGCGCGCCGCACCCCGCCGCGGCGGCCTCGAGCACGGCGGATCCGCGGAGCTATCGATGACGCGTCGCTGGCTGGCGGCGCTCACGACGATCCTCGTGCTGCTCGCGCCTGCGACCGCCCGCGCGCAGGCCTCTCCTCCGCCGGCGAAGATCCAGGCCGAGGCGTTCTTCAACGACGCGCGCGGCCTGCTCGACAAGGGCGACGTCGCGGGGGCGTGCGATCTCTTCTCGAAGAGCCAGGGCCTCGATCCCGCGGTCGGCACGCTCTTGAACCTCGGCTCTTGCTACGAGCGCCTCGGCCGCACCGCGAGCGCGTGGGCGGCGTACCAGCAGGCGGTGAGCCTCGCGAACGTGCAGAACCAGACCCAGCGCGCGGCGATCGCGAAGGCGGACGCCGCGCGCCTCGAGCCGCGCCTCGCGAGGCTCACGATCGTGGTGGAGTCGCCGCCGCCGGGGCTCGCCGTCACGCGCAACGGCGAGGTGGTCGACGCGAACGTGCTCGATCGCGCGGTCCCGGTCGACGCCGGTCCGCAGCGCGTGCACGCGAGCGCGCCGGAGCACGAGCCGTGGGACGGCACCGTGAACGCGAGCGACGGCGCGGAGGCGACGATCAAGGTGCCGCGCCTCGTGAAGCTCGAGCCCGCGAAGCCGCCCCCGCCGCCGGAGAAGCGGACGTCGTACTTGCCGCTCGGGCTCGAGATCGGCGGCGGCGCGCTCCTCGCCGGCGGGCTCGTGTTCGGCGGGCTCTCGTTCTCGAAGTGGTCCGACGTGGAGGACCGCTGCCCCGGCGCGACCTGCGCGAGCGAGGACATCCGGCGCGACACGAACGCGGACGTGGGCTCGGCGCGCACGTTCGCGATGGTCAGCACGATCGGGATCGCGGTGGGCGCCGTCGTGCTGGGGGCCGGCATCGTCCTCCATCTGCTCGACACGGGAGTGACCAGCGCGAAGACCCGGTCGATCCGATCGTTCACGTTCTGACCGGCATTTGCGGGTGGCACGCCACCTGCTCCAATGGTCGGCATGAACCTCGTTCGCACCGTCGTCGTCCTCCTCGCGCTCGCTGGATGCGGGGACGGCGCCGCCCTCGAAGCGACCGAGCGCGACAGGGCGAAGGGCCCGGACGGTGGGGCGGAGCCGATCGGCACGACGCCGGACGGCGAGCCGATCGTGACCACGAAGACGGGGCTCCCGTGCGACGTCGACGCCGTGCTCAAGCCCTGCCAGACCTGCCACGGCGCGCAGCCGGCGTACGGCGCGGGCGTGCCGCTCGTCACGTGGGACGATCTCCAGCGGCCGGGGCCCGGCGGCGCCGGCAAGGTCCTCGACCTCGTCGGGCAGCGCATCGCCGACGACGCGCGGCCGATGCCGCCGAGCCCGAACCCGCGCCTCACGGCGGAGGCGCGCGCGACCTACGACGGGTGGGTGAAGGCGGGCGCGCCGGCGAGCGACGCGACGTGCACCGGCAAGGCGCCGGAGGCGGGCGTGAAGGCGCTCTCGTGCACGCCGGACACGGTGCTCACCGCGAAGAAGGACTTCGTGATGGAGCCCGGCTCCGCGCTCGATCAGTACGTGTGCTTCGGCGTCGACGTGAACCTCGCGAAGAAGCGCCACATCACCGCGCTCGCGCCGAAGGTCGACAACGCGAAGATCGTGCATCACATCCTCCTCTTCCAATCGAACACGGCGGTGAGCGGCGATCCGTTCCCGTGCGAGGCCTTCGGCTCCGCGGCGTGGAAGCTCGTCGCGGGCTGGGCGCCGGGCGGCGACAACCTCGAGCTCCCGAAGGAGGCGGGCTTCCCGGAGGAGGCCGGCGCGACGCACTGGGTGATCCAGATGCACTACAACAACGCGACCGCGAAGACGGGCACCGATCGCAGCGGCTACGAGCTGTGCACGACGGAGGACCTCCGCCCGAACGACGCCGGCGTGATGGCGCTCGGCTCGATCTCGTTCGCGATCCCGCCGCGCTCGGAGACGACGATCCGCTGCGACTACGCGGTCGACCACCGCCTCAACGGCGCGACCTTCTTCAACGCGTCGCCGCACATGCACACGCGCGGCGCGTCGATGACGACCGAGCGCCTGCCGAACCTCGGACGAGGGACGCCGGAGCCGGTCTTCGAGCAGAAGGCGTTCTCGTTCGAGGCGCAGGCGAACTTCCCGATCGACAAGAAGGTGCAGCTCGGCGACGTGCTCCGGACGCGCTGCGGATGGAAGAACCCGAGCGACCTCACGCTCGGCTTCGGCGAAGGCACGAACGACGAGATGTGCTTCAACTTCATCGGGTACTACCCCGCGGTGAAGGAGCTCTCGATCGGCGTGCCGTTCACGTGGGTGACGCCGGCGACGCTCTCGCTGTGCACGCCGGAGTGAAGCGCTCAGCTCCCCGCGACGAACACGATCTCGATCCGCGCGTTCTTCTCGCGGCGCTTCGCGTCGGCGGGATCGAAGACGGGCGCGCGCGCGCCGGCTTGCTCCACCTTCGTCTTCGCGGCGGGCGCCCCGCCGGCGGCGAGCGCCTTCGTGATCTCGTCGGCGCGCTTCGTGTCGTTCGCGGTCTCCGCCGCGGTCGGGGTCGAGGCGTCGTGGACGACGACCTGGACGCCGAAGGTCGGGTGCGCGGCGGCGATGCGCCCGAGGTCCTTGAGCGTCGTCTCCGCTTCGGTCGTGAGCTTGTCGCCTTTGAAGAGGCCGCGCAGCGTGACGACGACGCCGCGCTCGTCGCGCGCGGGCGCGAGATCGAAGGTGCTCTTCGGATCGGCCGCGCGGGAGAGCTCGCCGAGGAGCGCGTCCGCGGCGTCGGGATCGCCGGCCTTCTCCGCGCGGCGCGCCTTCGTGAGCGCGCTCAGGCACGCGGCGCGCGCGCGGCTCGCGGCGTCGATCGGCGCCGGCTTCGGGTCGGCGGCGAGCTTCTTCTCGAGGTCGGCGGCGGCGGTCTCGGCCTCGGCGAGGCCGGGGGCTTGGGGGGAGACGATGCGCGCCGCGCTGCAGAGCAGGCGCGCCTGCGTCGCGAGCGACTGCGCGGCGACGAGGCGGGCCTTCTCGCGCGCCGCGTCGGCGGGGCCGCTCGCGGCGGGCTGGAGCGCCTCGCGCGCGATCTTGAGCTGCTTGTCGAGGTCGTCCGCCTCGCGCTCGGCCGCCTTGCGCGCGGCGGCGAAGCGCTGGCCTTCGTCCTCCTTCTTCGCGAGCGCGTCCTTCGCCTGCGTCTCTTCCTCCGTCGCGCGGGCGAGGCGCGCGAGCGCGATCGCGTGCTGGTACGACGCGATCGCGCGCTCGGCGTGGAGCTCGGCGCCGATCGAGTCCCCCGCTTTCTCTGCCTCTTTCGCGGCGCGGAGCGCCTGGTCGCCCTCGGCGAAGGCGAGCGGCGCGAGGGTCTGCGCGTCGCGGCCGTCGAGGCTCGCGCGCGCGCGATCGGCCTCGGCGACGCGCGCGATGCCCGACACGGTCGCGCCGCCGCACGCGGACGTGAGGGCGAACAGGAACCCCAGCGCGGCAAAAGGCAGTACCCGCCAGCGCCCCAGACCGAAGACGTAGCGAACGGCCGGTGCCTCGTGCGAGGCCCTGAAAAAGAACGTCACTGCGCACCTCCCGCGTCGCGGGCCGGCGCGGCCTTCGGCTTCGGCGCGCCGCCGTCGGTGATGTTCGCGGCGGCGCTGGTGCGGGCGGGCTGCTCCTTCTCCTTGCCGGGCGCGGCCTCGAGCTGGGCGCGGAGGCGGCCGCTCTGCGCGACGGCCTCCTCGAGGAGGGCGCGCTCGCGATCGGAGACGAGGCCGGCGTCGGTCGCCCGGAGGCGCGCGGTGACGGCGCTCTCCTCGACGACGGCGGCCTTCGCCGCGTCACGCGCCGCGTCGGCCCACCTCTTGGCGACCGCGTCGGCGAGGCGGGCGTGGGCCTCGTCGCCCTTCGTCCGCAGCTGGGCCCCGCGTTCGAGTGCGGCGCGAGATCGCGTCACGTACTCGTTTGCGACGTCTTTCTTCGGCGAAGCGGCCACCTCTTTGAGTGTGGCCTCGGCCGTGCTCCGGTCGTCCCCCGTCGCTGCTGCAGCAAAAGCGAGGCATCCCGCGAGGATGAGCACCCCAGCCAGTTTCGCGCGCATGGGGCGGCTTTACAGGGCCTTTGGCCCGGCGTCGATGGTCTTTCCCGGAGATTTCAGCAGCGTCTCCGCCAAAAGATGGCATGGCCGTGACGCCGTGTTCATGGCACAGGGGCCGCCGCGCATGATGAATCTACGCTCGTTTGGAATCGGCTCTTCCCTCGTCGTGGCGCTCCTCGCGATCGCGTGCAGCTCGGCCTCGCAGCGGAGCGGCTTCGCGACGGACAAGGCGCCGACCGAGCCGGGCCAGGGCCCCGGCGGCATCGGCGGCGACAGCCAGGTCGGCGATTCGATCCCCACCTCCGAGTGCGGGATCAACAACACGGGCGACGGCGATCCCGAGGCCGACTACGACGGCGACGGCTACCCGCTGAAGAACGACTGCAACGAGTGCAACAAGACGATCAACAAGGGCGCGCGCGACATCCCCGGCAACGGCATCGACGAGGACTGCAGCGGTACCCCGGACGACGAGCCGGAGTCGTGCGACGGCGCGACGGAGATCGGCGACGGCTACGAGGCCGCGGCGGCGATGGGCCTCTGCAAGAAGTCGGACGGCGTGAGCTGGGGCATCATCAACGCGAAGCTCGTGAAGCCGGACGGCAAGAAGCTCACGAAGCTCGACGGCGTCGGCGCCGCGTCGACGTTCGGCACGAACAAGCCGCGCGAGGGCTCGTCGCTCTTCGTCCTCTCGACCGGCAAGGCGGCGACCTTCACCGCGGGCGGCGGTGGCGGCCTCGGCGGTCTGGTCCCGCCGCCGTCCCACGGCACGCCGGACGGGTACCCGAAGGAGTCGTCGTCGTGCACCGACGTCCCGGACTCGCCGCCGAGCACGAAGGCCTACGACGGCGCGGCGCTCGAGGTGAAGATCCGCGTCCCGTCGAACGCGAAGTCGTTCAGCTACCAGCACTTCTTCCTGACGGAGGAGTTCCCGCGGTACGTCTGCTCGAAATACAACGACTTCTTCGTCACGATGATGTCGCCGATCCCGGCCGGCCTGCCCGACGGCAACATCGCGTTCGACAGCGAGAACAACCCGATCGGCGTCAACAGCGGTCTCTTCCGCGCATGCAAGCCCGGCACCTACCGCATCGGCGACAACGGCGCCGGCACGCAGGCCGACCGCGAGTTCGCGTGCGAGGACGGCGTGGCCGCGCTCAAGGGCACCGGCCTCGATAAGAACAAGCCGACCGGCGACCCCGGCGGCGGCGGCACCGGCTGGCTCACCACCACCGCCCCCGTCACGCCAGGTGAAGAAATCACTCTGCTTTTCGCGGTGTGGGACTCCGGCGACGGCGCCCTGGACACGACCGTGCTCATCGACGACTTCAAGTTCTCCCTCGAAGACTCGGGCACCACCGCCACCGCGCCGACCGACGTCAAGTAGGGCTTTTCAACGTCAGGGCCCTCGCGCTGCGCGCTCGGGGCGCTTCGCGACCGCTTGAGCGGCCGCTTTCTGGGGCCCCTTTCCTCCCCCTCGCCTTGACCGGGTATCCCACCGGCGGATACTCCATCTAGGGTGAGCGGAACGGCGCGCAGCAATCGACCGTCGTCCGCCTATCAGAAGGCGGCTGCCGTCACACAGTTCGGGAAATACCAGCTGTTCGCGAGCCTCGGCAAAGGGGGCATGGCCGACGTGTTCCTGTCGGTCGCGCGCGGGCAGATGGGGTTCAACAAGCTCGCCGTCGTCAAGCGGCTGCGGCCCGCGCTCGCCGAAGAGGTCGCCTTTCGGAACATGTTCCTCGACGAGGCGCGGCTCGCGGCGCGCCTCAACCATCCGAACATCGTCCACACCTACGAGGTCGGCGAAGAGCGCGGCGTCTACTTCATCGCGATGGAGTACCTGGAGGGGCAGTCCCTCAACAAGGTGCAGAAGGAGCTCGTTCGCAACAAGCAGCGCATGCCGCCCGAGCTCGCGGCGCGCATCGTCGCCGACGCGCTCGCGGGGCTCGGCCACGCGCACGAGCTCCGCGACTACGACGGGCGATCGCTCAACGTCATCCATCGCGACGTGTCCCCGCACAACATCTTCGTGACCTACGACGGGCACACGAAGCTGATGGACTTCGGCATCGCGAAGGCCGACACGTCCTCGACCGAGACCGAGGTAGGCATCCTCAAAGGCAAGGTCGCGTACATGTCGCCCGAGCAGGCGATGGGGCAGAAGATCGACCTGCGATCGGACCTCTTCGCGATGGGCATCGTGCTGTGGGAGCTCCTCGCGCAGCAGCGGCTCATGACGGGCGAGAACGCGGCGAACACGCTCCATCGCTTGATGAACGAGCCGATCCCGCACATCGCCGACATCGCGCCGGGCATCGACATGGAGCTCGATCGCATCGTCGCGATCTCGCTCGAGAAGGATCCGAGCCACCGCTTCCAGACCGCGGGCGAGATGCGCTCCGCGCTCGAGGCGTGGCTCGCGCGCTGCCCCGCGCCGGCGCGCCAGGAAGAGGTGAGCCGCCAGATGAACGGGCTCTTCGGCAGCGTCCGCGCCGAGGTGCAGGCGCAGGTCCAGCGCCACATGGCGAACGTGAACGCGGCGACGAACACGAAGGAGCTCCAGGCGCTCACGCAGGAGTCGCTCGAGCGGATGGCGCAGGACGGCAATCACATCAGCGGCGCGCTGATGCGGCTCGGCACGAGCGGCAGCGGGAGCGGCAGCGGCGTCATCGCGAACTACGGCGGCCTCTCCTCGAACCCGTCCAACTTCCCGAGCTTCCCGCCGTCGACGCCGTCCGGCGTGGGGTCGTTCCCGCCGATGCCGTCGTCGTCGCCCCACCTCGGCAGCATGCAGGAGCCGGCGCCACGCTCGAACGCGCTCCTCATCGTCATCACGATCGGCTGCTTCGTCCTCGCCGCGCTGCTCATCATCTTGTTCGGGTGGAAGCGCCAGAGCTCCGTCATCGACGGCCCCGTCGCCGCGGCGCCCCCTCCAACCCCGAGCCCGACCCCCTCCGAAGCGACGTCGACCGCGCCGCAGCCGACCGCGGTCGAGACGATCAACGCGCCGATCGAGATCGTGAGCTCCTCGCCCGCCCCGGCCCCGGCCCCGAAGCCGGTCGCGAGTCCGCGGCCCGCGCCGCAGCCGACGCCGCGCCCCTCGCCCGCGCCGGTCTCGAAGCCGGCCGCGCCGTCGCCGGGGCCGGCGGAGGAGCCCGGCTACGTGACGGTGAGCTCGTATCCGTGGGCGAAGGTCACCGAGAACGGCAAGGTCATCTGCGCCGTCACGCCGTGCAACAAGATCGCGATGAGCCCCGGGACGCACACGCTCACGTTCGAGAACGGCGAGACGGGGCAGAAGACGAACGCCACGGTCCAGATCAAGCCGGGCGAGACGACGCCCAAGAACATCGGCTTCAAGTAGATCCGTGCGATAATCCGCGGCGATGGGGCTCGTGACGGCACGACTCGCGGTGGTGGGCGCCTGCTTCGCGTGTGGCGCCGTCGCGGCGGCCTCGCCGCTCCTGGGCGCGTGCGCGAAGGAGGCCCCCAAGCCGTCGGCCGAGCCGCCGATCACGATCGGCGTCTCGCTCGGCCTCACGAAGGGGCTCGCGAGCGTCGCCGCGCCGATCCGCGACGCGATCCGGAGCGCGGAGGGAGAGATCAACGCGTCGGGCGGGCTGCTCGGCCGGCGCGTCGTGTTCGACGTCGTCGACGACGGCAGCGACGAGGCCGACCTCGCGAAGAGCGTCGCGCAGGGCTTCGCCGATCGCGACGTCGCCGCCGTCATCGGCCCGGTCGGGAGCGGGCAGGTGAAGGCGACGCAGGACGTCCTCTTCCAGAAGCAGATCATCCAGATCTCGCCGTCGGCGACGTCGACGGAGCTCACGACGATCCAGCCGGCGAAGGATCGCTATCTCTTCCGCACGACGCCCGCCGACGACTTCCAGGGCGCGGCCGTCATCCTGTTCGCGACGAAGACGCCCGGCGGGCTCGGCGACGCCGGCGTCGGCGCGGTCGGGGCGGACGCGGGCGTCGTGGGCGCCACCTGCGACAAGCTCGCGCTGGTCTACATCGACAACGCGTACGGCGTGCCGATGGCGAAGGTCATCACCGACAGCTTCCCGAAGCGCGGCCCGAACAAGGAGATCGTCGCCGAGCTGAAGGTCGCGGTCGCGCCCGCGTCGAGCTACGCCGACGTCGTCGGGCCGATCCTCGAGAAGAAGCCGCAGTGCATGGCGCTGATCACGTACGACGACGTCGCGGCGCAGTTCGTCGCCGACCTCAAGGCCGCCCCTGGCTACGCCGCGCTCGACAGCGGCTTCTTCATCATCGGCACCGACGGCGTGTACACGTCGGCCTTCCTCGCGAAGAGCCGCCAGGACGAGGCGGACGACACGAGCGCCTCCACCGCGGAGGGCGTCTTCGGCACGAACCCGGACACGCAGCCCGGCACGAGCGAGTACAACCGCTTCCGCACGATCTACTCGTCGTACTTCCCGCTCCGCCCGACCGACGACGCGCCCGCTTTCACCGCCAACGCCTTCGACGCCGCGGTGCTCATCGCGTTCGCGATCCAGAAGGCCGGCACCGCCACCGATCGCGCCGCGATCCGCGACGCGCTGAAGGAGGTCTCCGCCCCGCCGGGCCGCCCCATCTCGCCGTCGGAGATCACCGAGGGCCTCGTCGAGCTCCGGGGCGGCGGGGACATCGACTACAAGGGCGCGTCCGGCAACGTCGACTTCCAGTCGAACGGCAACGTGAACGGCGGCTTCATCGTCTGGCAGGCGGTGCGGGAGGCGACGACGAAGAAGATCGTCTACAAGACCGTGGCGCGCTTCACCACCGAGGAGCTCGTGGAGCAGGTGCGGTGAAGCGGCTCGTCACGCTCGTCGCGTTCGCGCTCGGCCTCGTGACGGTGGCCGCGTGCCAGGACCCTCCGCCGTCGAAGGGCACGTACACGATCGCGTTCCCGTCGACCGCGGCCGCGGTCGCGACCGACTTCGTGCAGGTCCTCGTCTTCGACGTCGGGAGCGCCGATCGCGGCTCGCTCTGTCAGGACCTCATCACGAAGCGGCAGACGAGCCCGGAGACGCTCACGCCGAGCATCGACCCGCCGGAGCGGCCGGTGAACATCTGCGCGATGCTCGGCGGGCGGCTGCCGCTGACGTTGCCGTACGGCGAGCACGCGCTCCTCGCCGTCGCGCAGCGGCAGGACTCGGAGGATCAGCTGAAGGACTTCATGATCGGCTGCGCGATCATGACGATCGGCGAGGGCGACGCGCCGATCTCGATCCCGGTGCGCCTCGTCAACGTGAGCCAGCCCGTCCCGCAGACGAGGTGCGCCTCCGTCGGCGAGTTCTGCGACGAGAAGTGTCTCTGAATCGCGGCGCGCTCGTCGTAGCCTAGGCCCATGAACTACGACGCGCTCGGGGCTCAGCTCGCCAATCGCTCGCGGCCCGGACTCTCCGAGGAGCTCGCGGACAAACTGAACGTGAAGTCGGAGGACGCGGTCCGCGGGGAGCTGCTCGCGTTGACGGAGGACAAACGCGGCGTCCTCGGCGTCTACCTCCTCGCGGTCTACGTCATCGACGACACCGACTTCTGGAGCGACGGCGAGATCTACTGGTGGTCGATCCCCACCCTCGAGACGAAGGGCGGCGGCGTCACGTGGGGCGCGACGTACGGGCTCCCCAACGGCGCGCCGCCCCACCGCTGCGGCGACCTCGAGTGGATGACGAACATCGCGCTGAAGGATCCGCCGCTCCTCGCGGCGATCCCGCAGACGGACCCCGAGGTCGTCGGCTGCAACGTGCGCGTCGCGGTCTACGACGACGACGGGGCGGTGGCGGACTTCGCGACGTCGATGGCGGCGGGCTACGAGGCGCTCTCGCTGTGCAAGAGGTCGGGGCTCACCGGGACGTCGAGCATCGTGGGCCCGGTCCGCGACGCGATCTTCAAGACGCTGCGCGGCGAGCAGGACGACGTCCTCGTCGAGCACGACGTGGTGCTCCGCCGCGACGACGCGCGGTTCGGCGTCGGCTTCATCGGCTCGGCGTCGACGACGAAGGCGCGCGTCTATTACTTCGTGAAGGACGAGCTCCGCACGGTGACGCTCGGCCCGGTCGCGATCACGAAGGGCGCCTCGGCGACGCTGAAGCCGGACCAGCCCGTCGCCGCCGGCGGGGCGTTCGCGATCTTCGCCCGCGGCGCCGACAAGTCGACGGAGGTGACCTGCGGCATCCTCGGCACGCTCACGACCGACACCCCCTTCCTCGGCAAGGTCCTCGACGAAGCCCAAGCCAAGGCCCTCAACGCCGGCCTCAAGCTCGACTCGAACGCCGACGTCAGCGTCGTCGCCTTCTACACGGCTCTTTGAGTTCGAGAGGGCTCTGCCCTCTCGAGCTCTCCCGCCGGGGGTTTCTTCGCACGCGCGGGGCGCGTGCTTCGACGCCCCCGGACCCCCGAGAGAGGGGGCCCGCGAGGGGCGGGCGATTGGGGCCGGGTTACTTGCAGAGGTCGGTGCCGCAGCGGATGGTGGGGGAGAGCTGGGCGCTCGTCGGGGGGTTTTGGCCCTGGAGGAAGAAGTAGGTGCCTGCGGCGCCGCCGGCGACGATGGCGCCGGTGATGACCCAGAAGAGGGGGGAGCCGAAGATGGAGCCACCCTTCTTGTCTTCGCCTTGGGGGCCGGTCGTGGTGCCGCTCTTGCCCGCGGCGCCGGTGGGGCGGGCGCCGGCTTCGGCGAAGATGCTCTTCGGGACGGAGGGGCTGCCGGTCTCGAAGACGGCGCCGTCGCGCTCGTCGAGCGCCTGCGCGTAGTAGTCGAGGCGCGTCTTGCCGGCGGGGGCGGAGGCGACCTCGACGATGCTATCGCCGATATTGACGGAAGAGACGGAAAAGTCGCCTGCGCCGTTCCAGCGCCAGCCGACGGTGACCTTCTTCGCGAGCTTCGTCGGGTCGCGCGTCGTGACGCGGAGCTGGCCGCCCTCGGTGCGGACGTTCGCGGTGACCTCGAGGCCGGGCTTGGTCGGGAGCTGCCGGAACTGCCCGCGCGCCTCCATGAACGGCCCCGACACCTTGGGCCCGAGCGCGGAGTCGACCGTGAGCTCGGGGTCGTAGACGAGGAGGTTCATGAACGCGTCGCGCGACTCCTCCTCCTTGTCGAGGACGGCGTACGTGATCGCCAGGATCTTCGTCGCGCGGATCAGCTGGTCGTGGGTGAGCCCTTGCTTCTTCAGCACGCGGAGCGCGACGTCGTTGGCCTTCTCGTAGTCGAGCTTCGAGTAGAGCTGCTCCGCGACCTCGACCTCGGCCGGCGGCGGCTCCTTCGGCGCGGTCGGCTTCGCGTGCGCCTCGTGGACCACGCCGCTCACGCCGCTCACGCCGCTCGCGAGGACGATCGCGATCGCTGCCGTCCGTGCCCAGCGCATCACCGGAGTCTATGAGAAGATGCCGGCCATGGCGAGAGAGCGGGCTTCTTGGGACCAGTACTTCATGAACATCGCGCGTGAGGTCGCGACGCGCTCGACCTGCGACCGCAAGTTCGTCGGCGCCGTCATCGTGCGCGATCGCGCGATCCTCGCGACGGGGTACAACGGCTCGATCAAGGGGCTGCCTCATTGCGACGAGGAGGGCCACCTCATGGAGGAGGGGCACTGCGTGCGCACCGTGCATGCGGAGGCGAACGCGATCGTCCAGGCCGCGCGCACCGGCACGCGCATCGAAGGCGCGCACATCTACGTGACGGCCTCGCCCTGCTGGGGCTGCTTCCGGCTCATCGCGAACGCCGGCATCAACCGCATCATCTTCGGCGAGTTCTACCGCGACTCGAAGATCTACGACTTCTCGAAGCAGGTCGGGATCGAGCTCGTCGACTTCTCGAAGCCGGTCCCGGTGACGACGTGACAGGGAAGGGGCGGCGCCTCGCGATCGCCGTCGTGCAGGGCGGACCGACCTCGGAGGCGGAGGTCAGCCGCGCGTCGGCGGCGAGCGTCGCGAAGGCGCTCGCGGCGGCGGGGCACCGCCCGGTGCGGCTCGAGCTCAACGGCCACCTCGCGGAGTCGCTGCGCACCGGCGGCTTCGAGCTCGTGTTCCCCGTCGCCCACGGCGCGGTGGGGGAGGACGGATCGCTCCAGGGCCTCCTCGAGGTGCTCGAGCTCCCTTACGTCGGGTCCGACGTGCTCGCGAGCGCGCTCGCGATGAACAAGCGCGTCGCGAAGGTGCTCTTCGCCGACGCCGGGCTCCCGATCGCGAAGGGCCTCGCGGCGAAGCGCGGCGCGCGGAGCGCCGCGGCGGAGGCGGAGCGCGCGATCGCGGAGCTCGGGAGCAAGGTCGTCGTGAAGCCGTGCTCGAACGGCTCCGCGATCGGCGTCGCGCGCTTCGACGCGGGCGGCGCGGCGCAGGAGATCGCGGCCGCGATCGACGCGGCGTGGGCGGTGGACGAGACCGCGCTCGTCGAAGCGCTCGCGACCGGGCGCGAGGTCACCTGCGGGGTCCTCGACCTCCACCACGCCGAGGCGCAGGCGCTGCCGCCGACCGAGATCCGCGCGCCGAACGATGCATTCTACACCTATCAGGCGCGCTACGCGCCGGGGCGGAGCGAGCACCTCTGCCCGGCGCCGCTCGGCGACGCCCTCGTCGCGCGCGTCCGCGAGCTCGCGGTCATGGCGCACCGCGCCCTCGGCTGCCGGGACCTGTCGCGGGTGGACTTCGTGGTCGGGGAACAGCCCACCCTGCTCGAGGTCAACACGATGCCGGGGTTCACCGACACGAGCCTCTATCCGGAAGCGGCCGGCGTCGCGGGGATCCCGATGCCGGAGCTCTGCGACCGGCTCGCCACGGCCGCCTTCGAGCGCGGCCCGACCCGCCGGAACGCCCCGCTCCCCTTGCCGAGATAGTCGGGCCGGCCCAAGCTGATTGAAGGGCCATTGGTCTCTAGCGATGGCCCCTCGCAAATGCGCGATTCCCTTTACGGAGACGAGGTCATCTGGAGCGGAGGGCCGAAGGTGGTCTCCGTCCCGGGCGCCTTCAAGCTCGCCGCCGTCGTCGCCGCGACGATGTCCGCGGTCGCGCTCGCGTTCGCGGTCGTCATCTCGACGGGGCTCCACCAAGGGGTCGGGTCCCTCGTCGGCTTCTCCGCCTGGTGCGCCACGCTCGCGCTCGCGGCGTGGCGGCTGCCGCTGTGGTTCCGGTCGCAGGTCCGCTACGTCGTCACGACGAAGCACGTGATCTGGCAGCGCGGGCGGCTGCGGCGCTCCATCGAGCGCGACGCGATCAGCTACGCGGTCATCCGCTGGAGCGGGAACGAGATCGGCGACCTCGTCCTCGAGCGCGCGGTCCCGACCGGCGCGCTCCGCCGGACGCTCACCGTCACGCTCGCGGACGTCGAGGCGCCCGATCGCCTCTGGGCCATCGTCCGCGGCATCGTCCCGGGCGCCCCGCTCGGCGACGGCACGCGCCCGCTCGCGCAGCGCCTCGACGACGGCGAGCGCGTGCTGTGGTCCGCGCGCCCGCAGGCCTCGCGCTGGACCGCGCGCCGCGTCGCGACCGCGGCCGCGGGCGTCCTCCTCGCGCTCGCCGCGGTCTGGGTCGCGCTCCGCTCCGCCCCGCCGGTCACGCGCGTCCTCCGCGCGCACGCGCTCCCGCCCTTCACCGCGGGCGTCCTCGTCGGCGGCGTCGCGCTCGTCGTCCTCTTGCTCTGCTCCGTTGCCGTCTTCGTCGGCTACTCGGCGCTCCTTCGCCCGTGGCGCCTCACGCGCGCGACGCGCTACTTCGTGACCGATCGCCGCGTCCTCATCCGCCGCGGCAGCGAGGAGCTCCACCTCGATCGCGAGCGCATCGCGTACGTCATCACCGCGCCGCTGCGCGAGGGCAGCTCGCAGCGCGACATGTGGCTCGTCCTCGACGGCCCGCAGGCCCGCGCCTTCTCTCCGAGCGGCGCCTTCGGCGGCGCCGACGAGCAGAAGCTGATGCCCATGTTCGCCGCCGTCGAAGACGCCGACACCGCCACAGCCGTGCTGCACGTGAGCCGCATCTCGCTCACCGGCGCCGCCGAAGCCGCCTAACCACGCGCGTAAAGACACGTTTACGCACCCACCGAGACCGATCCGAGCGGCGCCTCGTCTCACGGTCCATGTTCGCCCCCATCCCCGGCACAAAAGGGGCCCCAGAAGCGGCCGCGAAAGCGGGCGCGAAGCGCCCCGAGCGCGAAGCGCGAGGGCCGTGTCTGGGGTGGGGGTTTGGGGGCGAAGCCCCCAAACATGATAGAAGGTTCCCCGTGCAGATCGGGCAGGTCATCAGCGACAAGTACAAGCTGCTCCGCTTGCTTGGCGATGGCGGGATGGGCTCGGTCTTCGAGGCCGAGCACATGCGGCTCGGTACGCACGTCGCGATCAAGGTGCTCCACGCGGAGCTCGCGCGGAGGACCGGCATCGCGGAGCGGTTCGTCCAGGAGGCGCGCGTCTCGGCGCAGATCCGGTCGCCGCACGTCGTGCAGGTCACCGACGTCGAGAGCACCGCCGAAGGCGTGGCGTACCTCGTCATGGAGCTGCTCCAGGGCGAGACGCTGTCCGGCGTCGTGCGGCGGCAGCAGAAGCTGCCGGTCGGGACCGCGGCCGAGTACACGACCCAGATCCTCCAAGCGCTCGAGGCGGCGCACGCGCTCGGCGTCATCCATCGCGACCTCAAGCCCGACAACGTGTTCGTCACGTTCCAGGGCGGCAAGCCCGTGCTGAAGCTCATCGACTTCGGCATCGCGAAGCTCAAGACCGCGCAGACGGGGCAGACCAAGAACCTCACCGTCGCGGGCATGCTCATGGGCACGCCCGAGTACATGGCGCCGGAGCAGGCCTACTCCGCCGACAAGGTCGACGTGCGCGCGGACCTGTACGCGGTCGGCGTCATGCTCTACGAGATGCTCTCCGGGCAGCCGCCGGTCGACGCGCCCGATCCGCGCGTGCTCATCGGGAAGGTGGAGCGCGGCGAGATCACGCCGCTCGTGCAAGCCGCGCCCGGGATCGACCCCGCGCTTGCTGGCTTCGTGCACCGCGCGATGGCGCCGCGGCCCGAGCTCCGGTTCGCGACCGCGACCGAGATGCGCGTCGCGCTCGACGACCTGATGAGCGGCAAGCGGCAGGGCACCGCGAAGATCGCGGTGGGCTCGCAGCAGCCACCCGCCAACGTCGCGAACCCCGCGAACCCCGCGAACGTCGCGATCGGCGCGACGTCGGCCGCGAACCCGCTCGCCGACACCGCGAACCCGCTCAACCCGGCCCTGCTGCCTTCGCAGGTCGGCGCGACCGGCACGATGATGGGCGCGCCGATCGAGAGCGCGCTGTCGGTGCTGCCGTCGCCGCCGCAGCCGTCCGTCGAGCACGCGCCGCGCGGCGCGACGCAGGGGGTGCCCGCCGTCGATGCGGCGATCGCGATGCAGATGCAGATGCAGCAGCCGCCTCCGGTCGTGCATCACGCGCCGGCGCAGCAGCACCAGCCGCAGCAGCACTACGCCGCCCCGCCGGCGGAGCGGCGGAAGAGCGGCAACGGGCTCGTCATCGCGCTCGGCATCGTCGCGCTCCTGCTCGGCGCCGGCGCCGTCGTCACGTACGTGCTCAGCACGCAGAAGTCGACGACGCCGCCGGTCGCGACGCTCGACCTTCCGACCAACCCGCCGCCGCCCACCGAGACGACGCCGCCCGGGAACACGACCGTCACGCCGGTCACGCCCGTGAACCCGCTCACGCCGCCGGTGAACCCGCCCGCCCCCGCGCCCGGCCCCGCTCCGGTCGCGCCGAAGAAAGACGGCGGCGCCGAGCCGCCGAAGGACAGCGGAGCTCCGCCGTCCGGCCCCGTCGCGGTGCAGGACGCCGGCGGCGGGCAGACCACGATCGTCACGCCGTTCGGCACGTTCCAGTGGCCCGGGCCGCGCCCGCTCTTGTGGCCGCCCGACCAGCCGTGGCCGCCGCCCACGATCCAGCCGCTGCCGGGACCGCCGCCCTGAGCTAAGGTTTCGCCCCGGTGCCGAAGAAGTCGGACAGGCAGTTCACGCCGCGAGCACGCAAGAGCTCGATCGCGCCGCCCGCCGCCGACTCGGCGCGGGAGGTGGAGGACGAGGAGCAGGAAGAGCGCGAGGAGCGGGAAGAGCGCGAGATCGCCGCCGCCACGACGCCCGATCACCGCGAGGCGCTGAGCGCGCTCGCCAACGCGTGGACGTACGCGGTGCGCGCGCCCCGCCGGCGCGCGATCGTCCTCGGCGGGCTCCTCGTCACGACGTTCGCTATGCTCGTCGCCCGCGGCGGCACCACCTCGGCGCGCGCGACCGCGGCCGGGATGCTCCTCGCCGTGCTCGCCGCCGCGTACTTCGCGCGCTGGTTCCGGCTCCGCGTGTTCCGCGACCCCGCGCGCGTGATCGAGCACGTCGCCGGTCGCTCCCTCCCCGAAGAGTCCGCGCGCGCGATCCGATCGCTCTCGCTTCTCGATCCTTCCGTCACGCGCGGGGCGTCGACGGAGCTCGCGGAGCTGCACGTCGCGCGGACGCTCGCGGCGCTCCCGGTCGACAATGTCCGCCGCGGCGCGCAGCGGGTCGGCTTCCTCCTCGGCCTCCTCGCGCTCGGCTTCGCGGGCACGAACATCGCCGCCTGCGCGACGAACCCGTGGGGCGTGCTCGAGGGCGCCGACGTCCTCGTCGCGCAGAACGGGCTCGCGCCGATCGGGATGACCTGGCTCGACGAGCCCCAGATCCGCGCGCGCCCGCCGGACTACCTCCACCTCGAGGAGCGCCTCGTCGTCCCGTACGACGACACCGCGCTGCCGCGCGGCACGTTGCTCACGATGCGCGGGACGCCGGCCCGCGCCGGACGCCGCCTCCTCCTCACCGACGGCACGGCCGAGGTCCCGTTCGTCGACGACGGCTCGGGGCACGTCGTCGCGCGCTGGCCGCTCGCGGAGTCGGTCTCGCTCCGCGTCGTCGCGCGCTTCGGTGACGTGACGATCCCCGAGTCCGAGCCGACGTCGATCGAGTCGATCCCCGACGCCGCGCCGATCGTGCTCCTCGAGGGCGCGCCGAAGCAGATCCGCCTCGCGAGCGAGGAGCACAACGCCGACGTCCCGATCCACTACGAGGCGACCGACGATCACGGCCTCCGCGAGGTGCACCTCGTGCTCCGCGCCGGGACGCGCGAGGAGCGCCGCGTCCTCGCGCGGCTCGACGGCGAGACGAAGACCGATCGCGGCGGCCACAACCTCCGCGCGAGCGATCCGTTCATCAAGAAGAGCCACGCTCCGATCGAGATCCGCGTCGAGGCGAAGGACAACGATCCGATCACGGGCCCGAAGTGGGGCGCGAGCGAGGCGATCACGCTCGTGCCGCCCGACGTCGGAGAGCCCGAGTCGCGCCGCCGCGCCGCGCTCGTGAAGGTGCGCGACAAGCTCGTCGACGATCTCGCCTGGCGCCTCGCGACGCCGCTGCCGGCCGAGCCGAAGGACCGCCGCGAGATGCTGGAGAAGGACGTGAAGCTCAGCGAGGAGAGCGTGGAGCTCCTCGAGGCGGCGGTCACGACGTCGTACGCGGGGATCAGGGTGCCGGGGCGGCTCGGCGCGATGCTGCGCGGGCGCATGCGCAAGGTCACCGACGCGACGACGAACCAGCTCCGCTCGCCGAGCACGACCGCGCGCGCGAACGTCGTGAAGGCGACCGAGCGCATGGTCCTCGTCATCGATGCCGCGATCCAGGGGCTCGGCCTCCGCGACACGCGCGACGCCGCGCGCGAGCTCGCCGAGGTCGCGGACGAGCTCGCGGCCGCGGCCGCGCTGGCGCAGAAGACCGAGCGCGCGCGCAACGAGACGCGGATGGACGCGGCGACGATCGTCCTCGGCGGCGGCGGGCGCGCGATGCGCCTCCTCGGCGCGCTCGGACGCGACATCGGCGAGATCGTCGACGTGTACCTCCGCCGCGTCGCGCGCGCCCGCGCGGCGCAAGACCTCCCGCACGCGACGCTCGCGGCGCAGGACCTCGCCGCGCGCCTGCGCCAGCCCGATCCTTCGTTCGGCGCGCGCGGCGGACGGCCTTCGCACGCCGGCGGCGAGTCGGGCGGCGGGCGCGGGACCGAGGCGGGCGAGGGCGACGGCGAGCCGAGCGACGTCGAGCAGGCCTTCAACGAGGCGGCGAAGGAGCTCGACAAGCTCGCCGGCGAGCACGCCGGCAACATGGGCAAGGTCGAGCAGTCGGTCGCGAACGGCACGACGAAGGAGGACCTCGAGCAGCTCGCGGAAGACGCGAAGAAGCACGCGCAGAAGGTCCGCGACTCGGTGAAGGGCCTCCCGAACGTCGGCGGCGGCAGCGACTCGTGGACGAGCAAGGGCGCCGCGGCGAAGGAGCACGCCGAGCAGATGGCGCGCGCGCTCGAGCAGGGGAACGCGAACGACGCGGTGCAGAGCGGGAAGAACGCGCTCGGCGCGCTCGAGGAGGCGAAGCGCGCGGCGCAGCGCGAGAAGATGACGCGCGGCGACTCGAGCGCCGAGAAGGCGGTCGACGAGGCGCGGCAGAAGCTCGAGTCCGAGGTGCGCTGGGCGGAGGAGAAGCTCGCGGAGCTCCGCAGGAAGGCCTCGCAGCGCGCGGCGCCGGAGCTCAAGGAGCACGGCGAGCAGGAAGGGAAGCTCGGCGAGCGCGCGCGCGACATCGCGCGGAAGGGCCGCGATCAGGACCTGCCGCAGGGCGCGCTCGACGCGCTCCGTGACGCGGAGGACGCCGCGCGCGAGGCCGCGCAGGCGCTGAAGGAGGGCGACGCCGAGCGCGGGCTCAAGAAGCAGCGCGAGGCGCAGCAGAAGCTCGAGCAGGCGCGCGACGCGCTCTCCGACGACGAGGGCGAGGGCGAGGGCGAAGGCGACGGCGAAGGACGCGCCGACGACGGCAAGAAGCCGTCGCGAGACCACACCGACATCCCGAAGGCCGACGCGCACAAGGGCCCGGAGGAGTTCCGGAAGCGCGTCATCAAGGGCCTCGGCCAGCCCGCGGGCGGGAAATACAAGGACGCGGTGAAGCGTTACGCGGAGGGTCTGCTGCGATGACGCTCGGCGCAAGACACGCTCGGAAGACCGAGCGGTTCCTCGCTCTCCTCGTGCTCGCGGCCGCGCTCTTCGCGGTCTGTGCGCCGGGGCCGGCGGGGGCGCAGGCCGATCCCGGCGCCGGGGTCGCGGCGAAGGCGTACGAGCACACCGTCGCGATGGAGTACGACAAGGCGCGCGAGCTCCTCGCGAAGGCCGATCCGAGCTCGCCATCCGTCGCGCTCGCGAAGGCGCGCCTCGCGCTCTACGAGGAAGACTGCGACCTCTCCGCCGCGCTCATGCTCCGCCACGACGCGATGGCGGCGGAGGACGCGCGCGTCATCGCCGACGTCGCGCGCGGGTGCGCCCGCGTCACCGCCGCGACGGTGGTCGACAAGGACGACGCCGCCGGCGTGGTGGTGCGCTGGCAGGACGAGGACGATCGCGCGCTCTTCCCCCTCATGATCGAGACCGTGAACGCCGCGCGCCAGTCGCTGACGCGCGATCTCGGCGTCGAGTGGAAGCGGCCGACGCGCATCACGGTGGTGCGCGATCTCCTCTCGCTCTCCGCGATGACCGGGCTCCCGTACAAGTCCGCGCAGACGACCGGCACCGTCGCGGTCGCGAAGTGGGGCCGCGTCACGCTGCTCTCGCCGCGCGCGTCGCGGCACGGCTACGCGTGGCGCGACACGCTCACGCACGAGCTCACGCACCTCGCGATCTCGATGCAGTCGCGCGAGCGCGCGCCGCTCTGGCTCCACGAAGGCGTCGCGCGCCGGCAGGAGGTGCGCTGGCGCGATCCGGGGCCCTTCGACGATCGGCCGTCGACCGACAGCGTCGTCATGCGCGGGATGGAGCTGAAGCTCGACCTGCCGCTCGACAAGCTCGGGCCGTCGATCGCGATGCTGCCCTCCGCCGACGCGGCGATGGTCGCCTTCGCCGAGGTCTCGAGCTTCGTGCGCTTCTTCGTCGAGTCGTCCGCGCCGGACGCGCTCCCGAAGCTGCTCGTCGCGCTCCGCTCCGCCAACGCCGTCGACGACGCGCTGAAGCAGGTGAGCGGCGAGACGCTCGCGCAGTGGGACGTGAAGTGGCGCGCAGAGCTCGCGCGGAAGCCGAAGGAGCCGCTCTCCCCGCTCTACGGCCTCGGCGGCCCGCTCCCCGGCGGCGGCGACTCGCACGAGCGCGCCCGCCTCGCGGAGCTGCTCCTCGCGCGCGGCCACGCCGCGGAGGCGTTCATGGAGATCGAGAAGGTGCCGGAGAGCCTGCTCGCCGACACGAGCCTCCGCTACATCCGCGGCCGCGTCCTCGAGGCGAAGGGCGACGTCGCGGGCGCCGACGCGATGGTCGACGATCCGAAGGCCTGGATCGCGAGCTTCGGCCCGTGCTGGGCGCTCCGCGCGCGCCTCGCGAAGGGGACCCCCGCCGGGAACGCGGCCGCGAGC
This sequence comes from Labilithrix sp., assembly GCA_019637155.1. NCBI lineage: Bacteria > Pseudomonadati > Myxococcota > Polyangiales > Labilitrichaceae > Labilithrix > Labilithrix sp. Next base: position 569,778 of record JAHBWE010000002.1, read on the forward strand.
GAGGCCCTCGCCCACGATCCGCTGAGCGTCGAGGCCGCCTGCGGGACCGTCGGCGCGGCCCCCGCCCCGAGCCCCAGTGTTCCGTTGTGCGACGCCGCGAACAAACGGGGGGAGCCGGACATCGGGCACGATTGACCTGAGCGCGGAGAGGCCGGATAATTTCGTGTCCTCGCGATCTTGGACGCGGTCCACCCGCTCCCACACCGGCTTGGTCGATGAACGCGCTCACGTACGCCACCGCTCAGATCCTGCGCGTTCTGCCGCGGACGAGGATCACGCGCGCGATGGGGAAGCTCGCGGACTACGAGTGGGGCGATCGCCTCGGCAAGGCTGTCGTCGACGCCTACGCGCGCGCGTACGACGTCGAGTGGAACGAGTGCAAGAAGACGAGCGGCTTCCGGAGCTTCGACGAGTTCTTCACGCGCGAGCTGCGGGAAGGGGCCCGCGTCTTCCCGACCGATCCGAAGGTCGTCATCAGCCCCGCCGACGGGCGCGTCGACTCGATCGGCCCGGTCGACGGGCGCACCTTCTCGGTGAAGGGGCGGCCGTACGACGTCGAGGAGCTCGTCGGCGACGCGGAGGACGCGAAGCGCTACGCGGGCGGGCAGGGGTGCGTCGTCTACCTCTCGCCGCGCGACTACCACCGCGTGCACGCGCCCGTCGCGGGGACGATCGAGCTCGTGCGCTCGATGCCGGGAGACTACTACCCGGTCAACGCGATCGGCGTGCGGCACGTCCACAACCTCTTCGTGCGGAACCGCCGCGTCGCGATCGTGATCGACACGCCGGCGCTCGGTCGTGTGACGGTGGTGATGGTCGCGGCGATGGTGGTGGGGCGCATCACCGTGACGGGCATCGACGCGCGCGACGTGCCGTTCGGCGTGCAGCGGCTCGCGTCGCCGCTCGCGGCCCTCCGCGGCGACGAGATCGGCATCTTCCGCCTCGGCTCGACCGCGGTCGTGTTCTTCGAGCCGTCGGCGAAGCTCGAGTGGCTCGTCTCCGAGGGGCCGGTGCGCTTCGGCCAGCCCTTCGCCAAGGGCACCGCTGAATGAGCGACGGGCCCAAGGCCGAGCCGCTCGACGAGATCATCCTCGGCGAGGACGACGCGACGCCGATCGCGCCGCCGCCGCCGAAGGCCTCGCAGCCGCCGCCGCTTCGCTCGAAGCCGCCCGAAAAAGGCTCGATTCCCCCGCATTTTCCGCCTCCCTCGCAGAAACGGAGCTCGCAGCGCGTCCGGGCTGCCGCCGATGTAGGGCAAGGTGGCGACGGCGATCGTGACTCTCAGGCGCGCAAGCGTGCGAAGATGACGTTGCGCATCCCGGACGACGAGGTCGCCCGTCCGGCGGACGAGATCACGATCCCACTCGTCTCGAAGAGCAGCAGCAACGACACGATGTCCGGTTCCCCGCCGCAGCTGAACGCCGACGACACGCTCGAGCTGCCGAGCGACGAGCTGCGTGCGCGCTCGGCGGCGGCGCTCGGCGAGGTCGTGCAGCCGCAGGCGCAGCCGGCGGCGCCGCCCGCGCCCGGGGTCGATCCTTCGCACGAGCCGGGCTGGACGCCGCAGCAGCCGCAGGTCGATCCCGGCGTCATCCAGCCGACGCCGATCGTCGAGGTGAAGGGCTCGATGAGCCCGGCGCAGGACTTCCCGAGCTCGGAGGAGATCCCGGTCGCGGTCGACCTCGGCCTCGTGAACGACGACGTCGCGACCTCGCCGAAGCTCCCGACGTCGGAGGAGATCCGCATCGACGACGGCGATCGCGTCAGCGTGATCGAGACGGGCGAGGTCGAGATCAACGCCGACGATCTGATGAGCGTCGACTCGCTGCCGATCCCGCCGCCGGTGAAGACGGCGGGCAAGTACCCGGCCTATCGCTCCGACGCCCCGTCGCCGCCGCAGACCGCGACCGCGATGATGGCGAACGCGCCCGCGCCGGTCGCGGTGCCCTCGCAGCCGCCGCCCCCGCCGCCGGCCGCCGCCTCCGCGCCCGTCGTCGCTCCGCCCGTCGTCGTGCCGCCGCCGCCGATGGCGATCGCGCCCGCCGCGCCCGCGCCCTCCAAGCCGGTCGAGCCGGCGGCGGCGCAGCCCGCGATGGCGGCGCGCCGGCCGTCGTCGCCCGCGTTCCCGGCCGCGGGAGCCGGCGCGCTCGCGCCGCCGCCGATGACCGACAACGCCGCGAACCGCAAGAAGACGCGGCCGTGGTGGGAAGAGCTCTTCAACGACGACTTCATCCGCACGATGGCGAAGATCAGCGACGCGCAGATCGGCGCGGAGGCCACCTTCGTCGAGGAGAGCCTCGGCTGCGAGGCGGGCGCGATGATCCTCGATCTCGCCTGCGGGACCGGCCGCCACGCGGTGGAGCTCGCGTCGCGCGGCTACCAGGTCGTCGGGTTCGACCTCAGCCTCGCGATGCTCGCGCGCGCCTCCGACGAGGCGCAGGACCGGAAGCAGAAGATCAACTTCGTCCAGGGCGACATGCGCGAGATGACCTTCGAAGAGACCTTCGACGGCGTCTACTCGTGGAACACGAGCTTCGGCTACTTCGACGAGGTGCAGAACAGCGCCGTCATCGCGAAGGTGCACAAGTCGCTGAAGAAGGGCGGCCAGTTCCTCCTCGACGTCGTGAACCGCGACTACATCGTCCGGCAGGCGCCGTCGCTCGCGTGGTTCGAGGGCGACGGCTGCATCTGCATGGACGAGATGCAGATCGACTTCATCACGAGCCGGATGAAGGTGAAGCGCACGCTGATGATGGACGACGGGCGCACGAAGGAGATCGAGTACTCGATCCGCGTGTACTCGCTCCACGAGCTCGGCAAGATGCTCCACGACAACGGGTTCCGCGTCGCGGAGGTGAGCGGGCGCACCGCGACGCCGGGCGTCTTCTTCGGCTGCGAGGCCCCGCGCACGTTGATCCTGGCCGAGAAGCGCTGAGGCCCGCGATGCCGGACGGGTCAGGGGCCCTCGCCAGCACCGGCTTCAGGGCGCTGATCCTCGAGGGGGACGAGCTCGTCACCACGCGCGAGCTCGACGCCGTCACGGCGGCGCACGCGGCGGGGAAGCGCTTCTGGGTCGAGCTCGTCGAGAAGACGGCGGTGACCGACAAGCTCCTCGGCGAGGTCCTCAAGATCCACCCCGTCGCGATCGAGGACGTCTGGAACGACATCGGGCTGCCGAAGGTCGAGGATTTCCATGAATACGTGCTCCTCGTCATGCACGGGGTTCTCGACAAGGACGTGGAAGGTGACGACGTCCCGCTCGGCCTCGCCGAGCTCGACATGGTCATCGGACGGAACTTCCTCGTCACGCACGCGAACGACGAGAAGGTCTGCGCGGTGTCGCCGGTGCTCACCGAGGTGCAGCGCAACGCGAAGCAGATGAAGAAGGGGCCGGCGTGGGTCGCGCACGCGATCGTCGACCGCCTCGTCGACGAGTACATCCCGGTCGTCGACCGCTTCGAGCGCGAGATCATCGAGGCGGAGGCGCACATCCTCGAAGGCCGCGCGTCGAGGAAGCAGGACGTGACGCTGCGGCAGATCCTCCGGATCAAGCGGAGCCTCCAGATGCTCCGCCGCACCACGATCGGCCAGCGCGAGATCCTGCATCGCCTCGCGCGCGCCGAGTTCGACGAGATCCCGCGCGAGCTGATCCCGTTCTTCCGCGACGTCTACGATCACTTCGCGCGGGTGACGGAGCTCGTCGACAGCTACCGCGAGCTCACCGGCGCCCTCATCGACGCGCACTTCGCGATGCAGTCGCAGCAGATGAACGAGATCATGAAGCGGCTCACGCTGATCTCGACCATCATGCTGCCGCTCTCGCTCATCGCCGGCATCTATGGGATGAACTTCAAGCACGTCTTCCCGGAGCTCGACCTCGAGTACGGCTACTTCTACGCGCTCGGCCTGATGGCCTTCGTCGCCACCTCGATCGTCCTCTACTTCAGGAAGAAGCGCTGGCTCTGACGCCGGCGCGCCTCAGCCGCCGAGGGTGAAGGAGAAGGTCGCGCCCTGGTCGGGGACGGCGTCGGCCCAGATCGTCCCGCGGTGGTGGTGGATGATGCGCTGCACGATCGCGAGCCCGATCCCGGTGCCGTCGAAGTCGGTCTTCGCGTGCATGCGCTGGAACGGCGTGAACGGGCTCTCGCTCCGCTTCGAGTCGAAGCCGGCGCCGTCGTCCTTCACGAAGTAGATCCGCTCCCCGTCCGGCCCTTGCTGCTTGCAACCGACCTCGATCGTGGCGCGCGGCTTCTTGCTGCTGAACTTCCACGCGTTGCGGAGCAGGTTCTCGAGCGCGATGCACATGAGCCGCTCGTCGCCGTAGACCTCGAGCGTGGGCGGGCAGAGGAACTCGACGTTGCGCTCGGGATCGGCGCTCGTGATGTCGCTCATCACCTTGCGCGCCACCGCGGCGAGGTCGAAGTGCTTCGCCTCCAGCCGCGTGCGGCTGATCTGCGAGAGGCGGAGGAGGTCGGCGATGAGCTGCTCCATCCGCACCGCCGCGCCTTCGATCCGGCCGAGGAGGCGCTTGCCCTCGTCGTCGAGGACGTGGCTGTAGTCCTCGAGGAGGACCTTCGTGAAGCCGGCGAGGGGACGGAGCGGCGCGCGGAGGTCGTGCGAGACCGAGTAGTTGAACGCGTCGAGCTCCGCGAGCGTGCGCTCGTGCGCGGCGACCTCGGCCGCGAGCTTCTGCTTGCTGCGGTAAAGCTCGAGGAAGATGCGGACCTTGCTCAGGAGCACGTGCGCGTTCACCGGCTTGAAGAGGACGTCGACCGCGCCGCTCTCGTAGCCCTCGAAGATGCTGTCCGGCGTCTCGAGCATCGCGGTGACGAAGATGATCGGCACCTCCCGCGCGCGCGGGTTGCTCCGCGCGAGGCGCGCGACCTCGAAGCCGTCCATCTCCGGCATCTGGACGTCGAGCAGCACCACCGCGTACTGCCGCTTCAGGAGCTCGATGAGCGCCTCGTTGCCGGAGGTCGCGCGGACGACCTCGCAGTCGAGGCTCGAGAGGAGCGCCTCCATCGCGATGATGTTCGCCTCGATGTCGTCGACGACGAGGATGCGCGGCCGAGACACCATCCGCGTTCGAGCGTACGCGCTCATGGTTCGTACCGGTAGATGCGCTCGGCGCGCGCGAACGGCTTGAACCTCTCGTCGCACGTCGACCCGGGCAGCTCCTCGCTCGTGCCGAGGACGAGGAAGCCGCCGGGGACGAGGCTCGCGGCGAGCTTGTCGAGGACCCGTCGCCGGAGCTCCTGGCCGAAGTAGATGAGCACGTTGCGACAGAAGACGACATGCATCTCGCCGAACACCTGATCTCCGACGAGGTCGTGCTGGAAGAAGACGAGCCGTTTCCGGAGCGCCTCGCGCATCGCGATGCGATCGTACGCGGCGGTCAACCACGTCCCGAGATCGGAGGTCGCGCCGGCCGCGCGGTGGTTCTTCGTGAACGTCGTGACGTGCCGGGCCGGGTACACGCCGTCCTTCGCCTGCGCGATGGCGCGCTGGCTCACGTCGGTGCCGTAGATCTGCGTGCGCTCGTCGAGGCCCTCTTCGTGGATCAGGATCGCAGTGGAGTAGGCCTCCTCGCCCGAGGCGCAGCCGGCGTGCCAGATCTTCGGGAGGGCGTAGGTGCGGAGGAGCGGGACCACCTTGGTCCGCAGCGCGAGGTAGACCTCCGGATCGCGGAACAGATCGGTGACGCGCACGGTGATGGCGTCGAGGACGTCGGCGAACGCGTCGCGATCGTGCAGCACCTCGTGCTGGAGCGCGCCGAGGTTCGCCGCCCCCGACGCCGCGAGGGCGGCCTGCACGCGGCGCTCGATCGACGGGCGCGAGTAGTCGCGGAGGTCGTAGCCCCAGCGCCGCGCGATCGCCTCGAGGAACAGGTCGATCTCGATCCGCTCGACGTCCCCCGCGCTCGTCATGCCGCGCCGCTCATCCGCGAGTGGAGCACGCCGAGCAGCGCGTCGGTGTCGATCGGCTTCGGGAGGTAGTCCGTCGCGCCCGCCTCCATGCAGCGCTCGAGGTCGCCCTTCATCGCCTTCGCCGTGAGGGCGATGATCGGGAGCGCGGCGAAGCGGGGCTGCGCGCGGATCCTCCGCGTCGCCTCGAAGCCGTCCATCTCCGGCATCATCACGTCCATGAGGACCGCGTTCACGTCGGGCTGCGCCGCGAGCACGTCGAGCGCGACCGCGCCCGTCTCCGCGACGAGCACGTCGGCGCCGCGCGCGCGGAGCATCGCCGAGAGCGCGTAGACGGTGCGCATGTCGTCGTCGACGACGAGGATCTTCTTGCCGCCGAGCTTCACGTCGGCGTCGCGGACCTTCGCCGGCCGGTGGCGCGGCGCGCCGGCCTCGAGCCGCCGGACGAAGAGGCGGATCTCGTCGAGGAGGCGATCGGTCGACGCGCCCTCCTTCAGCACCACCGCCTCGGCGTAGCTCTCGAGCCGCGCCGCCTCCGCGCGGCTGAGCGGTCGCTGCGTGTAGATGACGACGGCCGGCATCTCGGCGTTCCGGCCGGCGGAGCGCTTCTCGAGCGTCTCGAGGAGCTCGAGCTCCCCCGCGTCGGGCACGGCGAGATCGACGATCATGCAGGCGAACTCCTCCTCCTCGAGGATCGTGAGCGCGCTCTCGGTGCTCGCGGCGTGGGTGGCGCGGAGGCCGCTCGTGACGAGCTGCTCGACGAGCTTGTCGCCGAGCGCCTTGTCCGGCTCGATGACGAGGACCTTGTACGCGCCGCGATCCGGCTTGCGCCCGAGCTCCTCGACGACGCGGACGAGGTCGGGGCGCTCGGCCGGCTTCATGAGGTAGCCCGCGGCGCCGAGCGCGAGGCCGCGATCGGCCATCTCGACGCCGCTGATGAAGTGGACCGCGATCGACGCGGTGGCGGGCTCGGCGCGCAGCGCCTCCATCACCGCCCAGCCGTCCATGTCGGGGAGGCGGACGTCGAGGATGATCCCGCGCGGCCGGCGGGCGCGGGCGATCTCGAGCCCGGCCCCGCCGGTGGAGGCGATCGCGTGGGAGAGGCCGCGCTCCGCGATGATGTGGCCGAGCACGCCCGCGAACGTCGCGTCGTCCTCGATCACGAGCAGGTCGAGCTCCTCCGCCGGCGGCTCCGGCTCCGGGGTCGTGATCGTGACCGCGTTCGGCGGCGCGAGGCTGACCATCGTCGCGTCCGCGCGCTCGGGGAGGACACACGTGAACGTGCTGCCCTGGCCGGGCGTGCTCTCGAGGTGGAGCTCCCCGCCGAGGAGGTTCGCGAACTCGCGCGCGATGCCGAGCCCGAGCCCGGTCCCGCCTTGCCGCCGCTGCGCCGAGCCGTCGAGCTGCTCGAACGGCTCGAAGATGCGCGCCTGATGCTCGCGCGGGACGCCGGGCCCGGTGTCGGTGACCGCGAACGCGACCGACGCGGAGAGGGGGAGGCCGCGCTTGCCGCGCGCCTTTGGCCGCTCGATGCGGAGGCCGACCCGGCCCTGCTCGGTGAACTTGATCGCGTTGCCGAGCAGGTTGGTGAGGATCTGCGCGAGGCGCTGCCCGTCGGTGTCGATCGCGTCGGGGAGGCCGGGCGCGATCTCGATCGTGAGCTCGAGCTCCTTCTCCCGCGCGAGCGGCTCGAACGTGCGGCGCGCGCGGTCGACGACGTCCTCGATGCGGACCGTCTCGACGCGCAGCGTCTGCTTGCCGGCCTCCACCTTCGCGAGGTCGAGGACCTGGTTGATGAGGAGGAGGAGGTCCTTGCCCGCGGAGTGGACCGTGCGCGCGTACTCGACCTGGCGCGAGGTGAGGTTGCCCTCCGCGTTGTCCTCGAGGAGCTTCGAGAGGAGGAGCATGCTGTTCAGCGGCGTCCGCAGCTCGTGCGACATGTTCGCGAGGAACTGGGACTTGTACGCGCTCACGGTCGTGAGCTCGGCGGCCTTCTTCTCGAGCTGGCGGCCGACGTCCTGGAGCGCGGCGTTGCGGTGCTCGAGCGCGCCGCGCTGGGACGCGAGCTCCTCGTTCGTCTGCCGCAGCTCCTCCTGCTGGCAGCGCAGCTCTTCGTTCGTCGACTTCAGCTCCTCCTCTTGTTCGCGGAGGCGCTCCGCTTGCTCCTGCGTCCGCGCGAGGAGCGTCTGCGTCGCGGCGCGGCTCCGCGCGACGGCGAGCGCGATCGCGACCGACTCGCGCGCGGCCTCGAGCAGCTCGCGCGCCTCCGCGGTGAGCTCGCCGAAGAGCGCGAGCTCGAGGATGCCGGTCACGGCGCCCACCTGCACGAGCGGGACGAGGACGAGGCACCGCGGCTCCGCCTCGCCGAGGCCGGAGCGGATGCGGAGGAACCCCGCCGGCACCTCCTCGATGACGCGGATCTCGGCGTCGCGCGCGGCCTCGCCGACGAGGCCCTCTCCGATCGTGAACAGGCGGACGAGATCGCCGCTCTCTTCGCCGGGCGCGAGCGCGTGATGGCCGATGAGGTGGAGCGTGCGATCGTCGAGGCGGTAGAGCGCGGCGGCGGGGGCGTCGATCCGGCGCGCGAGCGTGCGCACGGTGCGGGTCGCCACCTCCTCCTCGTCGAGATCGCCGCGGAGCCGATCGGCGAGCTCCATCAGGCTCGACTTGATCCAGTCGCGCGCCTCTCGCTCCGCGGCGCCGGCGGCGAGCGAGTCGGCCATGCGGTTCGCTTCCTTCGCTACCGCGGCGAGCTCGTCGTCGCCCGTCACCGCGATGTGCTCGTCGAAGCGGCCGTCGCCGAAGCGGGTGAAGCCGTCATGGAGGAGCGCGAGCGAGCGCACGACGTCGCGCATGATCCAGAGCGAGACCGCGAGGACGACGGCGAGGCACATGAAGAGGACGATGAGCTGCTGCCGCGCGCCGGCGCGCTCCGCGGCGATCGCGCCGTCGAAGGTCGCCTTGAGATCGCTCTGATCGAACGCGACGAGCCGGCTCAGGAGCTCGTGCGCCTGCACCTGCTTCGCCTGCATCGCGCTCATCGAGGCGATCGCGTCTTCGTCGCCCTGTCCCGCCATCATGCGGCGCGACACGTCGAACGCGGCCTCGTGGTAGGCGACGAGCGCGGCGCGGAAGTCCTTCGCGACGGTCGGGTCGAGGAGCGCGCGGCTCGCGTCCACGTCGGCGAGGATGCGGTCGCGCAGCTCGTTCGTGCGCTCGAGGAGCTCCATGTCGTGCGCCGCGACCGCGTCCTGGTACGCGCGCTTCAGCGTCGCGAAGTCGCCTTGCAGCTTGGGGCCGAGCTCGAGCTTCGGGATCTGCTGCTCCTGGATCCGGAGGAGCTGCCCCTCGACGTCGCGCGTCACGAGCATGTTCGTGACGATGACGACGAGGAACGCGAGGGCCGTGCTCACCGCGATCGTCCAGAGGCGTACGCGGAGCGAGGCCTTCATGGCTTGATCGTCACCGGTCTCGCGTCGCCGAGCTTCGTCGCGCCGCCGACGTAGCCGATCGCGGTGGGGTGCGCGAGGACGTATTTCACGACGTCGTCTTCGCTCGAGAGCTCCGGCGGCGGGACGTCACGACCGGAGAAGATGATCTGCTGCCAGTAGCTCTTCACCGCCGCGACCGATCGCTTGAGCACCTCGCTCGAGAACCTCTCGCGCACCGGCGAGGTGGCGGCGAGGTCGATCGGCTTCACGACGTCGCCGTTCGGCCAGCGCGTCGTCTTCTTGAGGAACACGTCGGTGAGGAACGCGCGGTCGAGCGCGACGTACGGGTTCTTCGGATGGATGATGACGACGAACGACGGCGTGTCGGCCGCGGCGGCCGGCGCGAAGGCGAGTGCGAGGAGGAACGCCCGGCGCTTCATCGGAGCTCAGAAGTGCACCGTGCTCTTCACGAAGAAGGCACCCCAGTTCTGGGTCATCGCCGTCGTCGGCGTCCCGCCGTTCAGGGCGGGGTCCAGGCCCGCGGTCCCGCTGATCGCGTGGCCTTCGAGCTTGACGATCCACCATGGATTGACGTCGAAGCGCAGCGTCGCCGCGACGTCGTGCATGGACTTGTCGCGCCCGGAGCGGTCGGCGACGGTCGCGTACGTGGCCGAGTAGTAGAGGCCCGGCGTGAACCACGACGCGAAGCGGTACGAGGCCATGGCGTAGAAGGACTCGGTGACGATGGGGGCCTGCGGCGGAAGGAGCGGCGAGTCGTATTGCGCGGTCGAACGCGCGTACTCCGTCGCGAGGAGGAGCCGATCGCGGACGTACTCCGCCGACAGGATCCCGATGACCGCGCGGAGGCCGAGCGTGCTCGGTCCCGGCGGGTACTGGGGATTGCCGGGCGGGATGATGAAATCGAGGTTGAGCTTGGCCGCCTCGAGCGTGCCGCCGACGCGCAGGCCCTCGAGCGGCGTCTCCCACATCGCGCGTTCGCCGACGACGTACGGGACGTCGACGTTCGTGATCGGCTGCGCGGACGTCGTCTGGTTGCCGGGATCGACGAAGATCGTCCCGCCGAACAGCCGGTACTCGAACGCGCCGAGGCTCCCGAGCCGGACCCGTCCGTAGACCTCGCCGCCGGTCTGCGCGAGCAGGAAGTCGCGGCTCGTGAGGGAGTAGACCGACTGCGGGAGCAGGATCGGGACGCGCGCGGCGTCGATGTCGGCGACGTCGTTGTAGAGCCCGAACGGGATCTTCACGCGCCCCGCGCGGACTCCGAGCCAGTCCTCGAGCTTGTAGTCGAGGTAGAACCAGTCGACGCGCGGCGTGTAGTTGCCGAGCGCGCCGAGGTCGCGGGAGAAGAGCTGGATGCCGGTCCGCAGCTTGTCCGTGAGCGGAACGGTGAAGTTGATGCCGACCTCGGTGAACTCGAAGCTGCCTCGCTTCGACTTCGCGAACCAGTTGTTGCCGGTCGTCAGCATGAAGCCCGGGCTCACGAACCCGTGCACCTCGACCTTCCGCTCGTCGCCGACGGGGAAGTCGGCCGCGCGCGCGTCGGGGGCCACCGTTGCGGCGAGCAGCAGCGCGGCGCCGATGAGCGTTTGTCGGGACGAAACGAGGCCTCGCAAGGGAGCCCCACGATACCATCCCTATCGATGGAATCGCCGAAGAACCCTCAATTCGCGAGCGGCTCGTGGCAGCAGCGCGTCCCCGTCTCGGCGCCGTTGTACACGTCGTTGTGCCCGACCTGGAACTGACGGCACGCGTGACGGCTCGGGATCCACCACGAGCCCTTGAGGACCTCTTTCCAGCCCATCTTCTTGCCGTGGTCGGCCTGGACCCACTCCTCCACGTTCCCGGCGAGGTCCTGGACGCCGAAGGGGCTCGCGCACTTGGCGCTCGAGGCGACGGGCGCGCGGTGGTCGACGAGCCGCCCCGGCCGCCCGATGTTCTCGCTGATGTCGACGTTGCACGCGGTGGAGTCGCGCTCCCACCCGTAGGGGTAGGGCCGCATCTCCTCGCCCTCGCACGCGAAGACCCACTCGCGCTCCTTGCAGAGGCGCCCGCCCTCGGACTCGCAGAGCTTCTTCGACGCCGTCCACGACATGAAGTGGCGCGGCAGGTCGGAGCCCGCCTCGCGGCGCTCGGTGACGTCGATGCAGTAGCGCATGTGGACGCGCTTCTTCGACTTGCAGACCGACGGCGCATACCGCGCGCAGCGGAACTCGTGGTACCGGCTCGTGGGCGGGTCCTTCCACTCGAGGCACTTCTGCTCGACGTCGGGGCAATACTCGCCCTCGACGAGGACCATCCCCTCCGGGCACACGGGCGGCGGCGCTTCTTTCGGCGCCTCCTTGGGCGCCGCCGGCGCCTGCGGAACGACGGTGGCGAACGCGATCGTCGCCTCCGCGGGAGGCGCCGGCCGAGGCTCCCGCGCGCTGCACGCCGCGAGCAGCAACAGTCCGAGGCCGGGGCCCCAGAAGCGGCCGCGCATGCGGTCGCGAAGCGACCCGAGCGCGGAGCGCGAGGGCCGTGTCTGGGGTGGGGGTGTCGGGGGCGAAGCCCCTGACGTTGAACAGCCCCACGTACGGGCGGGCGAGGAGGCCATGGGGGTGACGCACGGGCTTAACCCAGGAACGGCGATGTGCCCACCCGAAAAGGCAGAGCCTGATCCGATGATCAGTCCTCCGGGAGCGCGATGCCGTCGGGGTACACGCCGACCTGCCAGCGTTTCTTGATCGCGAGGGTCTCGCGGTCGAGCTCCACCACGCTGCCGGGCCCGACGTGGTCGCCCTCGCAGACGAGGTAGACGCGGCCGTCCTTCGCGACCTTCACGACGTGGGGCAGCGCGCACTCGGCCTTCGTGATCGCGCCGCGGCCCACCACCTTCGCCGCGACCATGTCGACCTTGGCGAGGCCGTCGGGGGCCTGGGTCGGGACGATGATCGTCGTGTCGTCGACGAAGGCGGGCATGAACGCCTTCGCCGCGAGCGGCACCGTGCGCTCGGGGACGAGCTTCTTCGTCGCGCGATCGTAGACGCGCACGTCCTGGCCCTCGAGGTCGGCGAGGACGACGTACGACTCGTCGGGCGAGAGCGTCGCGGAGTAGGGGCCGTAGCGCGGGACGCCGGGGACGCCGGGAGACGAGCCGAGCGGGATGCGCGCGGTGGGGAGGCCCGGCGCGGCGAGGTCGACGACGGCGAGCTCGTCGGAGCCGTAACACGCGACGAACGCGGTCTTGTCGTCCTTCGTGATCGCGACGCCGTGCGGGGCGGTGCAGACCGCGCGCGAGTCGATGCGCGTCATCGTCTTCGCGTCGACGAGGACGAGGTGCGCGAACATCGTCGCGGGGCTCGCCGCGCCCTTGGCCGCGACGTCCATCGCGCGGCGCATGTCGAAGTGCGTGACGATGACGCGCGCGCGATCGTGCGTGAGCAGGACGTCGCCGGGGTTCTCGTCGACGTCCATCTCGTCGGTGATCGCGAGGTTCGCGAGGTCGAGGCGGACGAGCCGTCCGACGTCGGTGCCGCCGCCGTGGGTGGCGTGCGGGTCCTTCTTCTTGGTCGGCGCGGGCGGGAACGCGAGGGCGACGAACATCTTCTGCGCGACGGGGTCGATCGCGAGGTGGTGCGGCGCCTCGTGCTCGTCGGGATCGAGATCGACCGGCACGTCGATGACGGCGTCGCCGTCGCGATCGAAGACGCTGATCGTGTCGGAGCCGTTGTTCGTGACGTACGCGGCGCGCGCGCGCGGGATCGAGATCGCGGCGCCCTTCGTGAGCGGCCCTTCGCTCTTCTTCGCGTCGCCTCGCTTGCAGCTCGAGCAGCCGCTCGCCACGATCGACGCGATGAGCGCGAGCGCGATGAGGTAGAAGGGGCGGGTGCGCCTCGTTACGCTTTCCGTCATCGCCTGCGCATTGTCTATCACCGCGGCGGCGAGCGCGAACGGCCGTTTCCCCGAGGCGCAGCAGATCGCGACCGTGCCGGGCAGCCCGAACGACGTGTACCTCCGGACGACCTTCGGCGTCCTCGTGTCTCACGACGCGGGGAAGACCTGGCGCTGGATCTGCGAGCGCGCGCTCGGCTACGACGGGCAGTGGGATCCGGCGATCGCGGCGACGAAGGACGGCCGCCTCTGGGTCGGCCTCGAGACCGGGCTCGGCTCGACGAAGGACGGCTGCTCGTTCGATCCTTCGCCCGAGCTCGAAGGCGAGACGGTGAAGGACATCACCGTGGACGGGAAGGGCGAGACCGTCTTCGCGATCACGGGGCGGCCCGGGACGAAGAGCCACGTCTGGCGGCGCACGCCGGAGAGCGGGCGCTTCGAGAAGCTCGCCGGCCTCGACGACGTGAACGTCATGACGATCGAGGTCGCGCCCTCCAATTCGGCGCGCGTCTACGTGAGCGGGCAGCCGTACGCGACGATCCGCGGGCAGATCTACCGCTCCGACGACGGAGGCGCGACGCTGAAGACGGACATCGGCGACGGCGGGGCGTACGCGAGCGGGCTCGTCGCGGAGGGGCCCTTCTTCATCGGCGCGATCGATCCAGCAGACCCGAGCCGCCTGCTCGTGCGCCACCTCCACGCGAAGGGGAGCGATTTGCTCCTCAGCAAGGACGGCGGCAAGACGTTCAAGAACGTCCTCTCGATCAAGAGCGCGATGTACGGCTTCGCGAAGAGCCACGACGGCAAGAGCTACTGGGCCGGCTCCGGCCTCGCCGAGGACGGCATCTTCCGATCGACCGATCGCGGCGAGACGTTCACGAGCATCGCGAAGCACGGCGTCCTCTGCATGCACTCCGCGCCGGGCACGCTCTTCGTCTGCGAGAACGTCTTCACGTACGGCGCGTACACCGTCGCGACGTCGCACGACGACGGCGCCACCATCACGCCGATCGCGCGCTTCACCGACGTGCTCGGTCCGGTAGCGTGCGACGTGCCCGACGCGCGCGGCGGGCTCTGCGGCCCCGCGTGGCCCGAGACGAAGGCGCTGCTCGAAGCGCCGCCCGACGCGGGCGAAGAGCCGCCGCTCGACGCGGGGCGCCGGAAGAAGAAGCGCGACGGGGGCGCGCGCGCGTCCTCGGAGGAGCGCAGCGGCTCGAAGTGCGGGTGCGAGGCGGTAGGGAGCGCGCGCCCTCGCGCGGCGGATCTCGCGTGGCTCATCGGGGCGCTGGCCCTCGTTTTGCGCCGGCACGACCGCGTCTCTCGGACATCATCCGTGGATCGCTAGTCCCCCTGCGAGACTGTGAGACCTCGACGCTTTGCGCGCCGGTCTGCGCCAGGGAAGGCACGTCCTCGCGGATCTTTCCGTCGTGTTGCCTCCGAAGCACGGGAAAAGCGGACCCTCGCAGAAATCGTCCAACCTCGCGGGATCGCGGAGGGTCGGGGACGGACCTGGCGTCTCCCTTGCACTACGGCGGGCATGCGCACTGCTCTCCTGCTCGGCCTCGTCACCGTCATCGCCTCGACCTCGGTGGTCGCGTGCGCGGTGGAGGAGGGGGGCACGACGTCGCGCCGTCCGAAGAAGGTCGTGAAGGTCGACGACGCCGACGACGAGGACGACGAGGACGAGGACGACGTCGACGACGTCAACGGCGGCGATCGGTCGGTCGGGTCCACGAACGTCGACCCCGGCAACCCGGCCGCGAACAGCGTGCCCACCTCGCCCGCGTCCCCGGGGCAGGCCGCGCAGGGCTTCTCGCTCGCGCTCGACAAGGACAACCCGACCGTCGACCTCGGCAAGGAGACGACGGTGAACGTCACCGTGACGCCGAAGAACGGCTTCAACGGCACGGTGAACGTCGTCGTCGAGGGCCTGCCCGCCGGCGTCACCGCCGCCCCCGCCTCCGGCGCGCCCGGCTCGCCGATCGCGGTGAAGCTCACGTCGACCTACGGCGCGACCGTGACCCCGAAGGCCGGCGCCGAGGCGCTCGTGTTCAAGGGCACGTCCGGCAGCGAGACCGCGACCGCGAACGCGAACTTCAAGATCCTCCCGAAGATCGAGGTCCACATCCCGGTCAACGCGCAGGCGCTCCTCAACGCGGGCGGCACCGTCTACCGCGACGAGTTCGGGACGGCGTTCGGCAAGAGCCCGACGACGATGAAGACGCAGGCCGACAACCCGATCGTCATGACGATCTTCAACGACGACTCCCGCGCGCGCGTCATCCACTTCCCGGGCTCGCTCGGACACGGCGACGCGAACAAGCCGATCCAGCCGGGCGCCTACGAGCTGCAGGGCAACAGCCCGCGCGTCCGCTCGCTGAAGACGGGCACCAACGCGACCGGCTACTTCCACGGCGACACGAACGGCCAGGCCGCGTCGTTCAAGCTCATCGTCGCTCAGTGATCTGACTCGTACCGGATCGCGGTGACGGTGAGGTCGACCTCGCCGGCGGGCTTCCGGAACGTGAACGTGTCGCCTTCGCGCCGCTTCATCAGCGCGAGCGCGAGCGGCGATCGATGGCTGATGCGCCCGACCTTCGCGTCGATCTCGTCTTGCCCGACGATCGTGTACGTCGACTCGTTGCCGTCCTCGTCCTCGATCGTCACCGTCGCGCCGAAGTACACGCGCGTCGCGCCGTCCGGGCTCACCGGCCGATCGGTCGGCTCGACCACGCGCGCGCTCTCGAGGCGCTTCGTCAGGAAGTGGATGCGCCGATCGATCTCTCGGAGCTTCTTCTTTCCATAGATGTATTCTGCATTCTCGCTCCGATCGCCCTGCGCCGCCGCGTCGGCGACGTCCTGCACGACCTTCGGCCGCTGCTTCGTGCGGAGGTCGACGAGCTCCTCTTGCAGCCGCCGCGCGCCCGCGCGCGTGATGTAATTCGGGTTGTCGCTCATCCTTCGACGTCGCTCATCCTTCGGCGCCGGCGACGAGGACGTCGAGCGCCCACGGGCGGGTCGAGGTCTCGTCGTGGAGCGCGAGGACAGCCCGCGCGATCGCGCGGCGCGACGCGTCCTTCGGCACGCTGACCATCGCCCACTTCGCGCCGGGCCCGCCGCCCCACTGCCGGCCGGAGGAGACCTTCACCCGCCGCGTCCCCTGGAGGATCGCGACGCGCATGCGCGGAGGACGCACGAGCGCGATCGCCTGCTCCGCGAAGGCGATGCGGTCGAAGCTCTCGGTCGAGCTCTCGGCGAGGTCCTCGTCCTGCTCGATGAGCTCGAGCTGAATGCGGGGCATGTCGCTCGATCTTAGCGCGCGCGATGGCGGGCGGTCAGCTCGAAGAAGTAGCTGACGAGGTCGCGCTCTTTGTGCCCCATCGAGATCAGGCGCGACACGCGGCCGAACGGCCAGATGCGCGTGTCGGGCGGCACGATCATCACCCAGTGGCCGAGCTCGGGGGGCGAGATGTCCATCCACTCCGCGTCGAGGCGGCGCGCGAGGATCTCGCTGAGGAACGCGCCGTGGCGGCGGACCTCGTAGGCGTCGTCCTTCGTCCGCACGACGCGATCGGGGAACATCTCGACGAGGACCGCCTGCATCGCCTCGATGCCGGTCTCGTCCGCGCGGAGCTCGATGCCGCGCTTGAGGCGGTAGTCGAGGCCGAGCTCGCGCGAGAGCAACGTGAACTGGATGCGCGCCTCGAGGACACTCGTCGGCAGCGTGTCGAGCGAGCGCGCCTCGCCGCCGAACCCGGACGGGAGCGACAGGTGCTCCGCGAGCTCGTCGCCGGTGACCTTCGGCAGGAGCGGCGCCTTCGGCAGGAGCGGCGCCGGCACCTCGTGCTTGAACGGCGGCATCGAGGCGCCGCGCATGAACGCGCGCGACTCCGGCGCGGCGGGAGGAGACGTGGGCGCGGGCGGAGTCGTGGGCGCGAGGACGGGCGCGGGAGGAGTCGTCGGCGCGAGGACGGGCGCAGGCGCGGGCGCGGGCTCGGGCTCGGGCGGCAGGCTCGGCTGCGTGTGGACGTCGTCGAGCGACAGCGCCGGCGCGTCGAGGCGCGGCGGCGTCGGCTCCTCGACGTCGGCGGGCTCGACCGGCGCGACGAAGGCGCCGAACGGATCGTCGTCGAACGGCGCGGGCTCCGCGGGGCCGGGACGCACGGACGGCTCCGTCGGCGCGGGCGGGATGGAGGGGATCGCTGGACCGGGGGACGCGGGCGGGATGGAGGGGATCGCCGGGCCGGGGGACGCGGGCGGGATGGACGGGATCGCCGGGCCGGGCCGCACCGACGGCTCGGTGGGGCCCGAGAGCTCGGTCGCGGGCATCTCGACCGAGCGGCGGCGCGCGGGCGCCGGCGACGAGCGCATCTTCTCGCGCGGCGGCGGCGCGGAGCGGACCTCGGGCACGCTCGGGTGGCGCGGGACGATCTCGCCGTCGGGCTCCGCGCGCGGGTCGTACGACGTCGGCGGGCGCGTCTCCATCACCATGCCGCTCATGCGCGGGCGGCGCGACGGCGTGGGCGCCGACATCGGCGCGGGCTCCGGCACGGCCTCGGGGCCGGGGAGATCGAGCGTGAACGACGCGGCGGGATCGGGCGGCGCGAGATCGAGCTCGAGCGGCGGCGGCATCGAGTGCGGCTCGACCTCCGCCGCGGCCGGACGCTGCGAGCGCAGCGCGGGGAAGGACGACGGCCGATCGTTCGGGATCGTCGGCTCGGTCGTCGGGATGTCCGGGATCGCGAGCTCGTCCTGCGTGGGCGTGGAGGCGGAGATGCGGCCCGCGCTCGCCGCGCCCGCCGGCGCGGAGACGGAGATGCGGCCCGCGCTCGCCGCGCCCGCCGGCGCGGCCGCGGGCATGCGGCTCGAGGAGGGGACCGCCGGCGCGGCGGGCATGCGGCTCGAGGAGGGGACCGCCGGCGCGGCGCGCATCGAGCGCGACGACGACGGGAGCGGCGGGGGCGCCGGCGGCGGCGTCTCGGGCTCGAGGACGAGGTCCTCGATGCCGAGGCCGGTGAACGCCTCGGGCTCCGCCGGCGAGGCGAGCGGCACCGGCGTCGGCGGCTCCGAGTCCGCCGGCGCGTCGCGGCGCTTCGGCGCGGGGCGGACCGCGTCGACGAGCGTCGGCGACATGCGCCGCTTCGGCTTGTTGGTCTCCGCGCGCTCGAGGAGCGTCTTCGCCTTGATGAGGAGCCCGTCGTCGATGTCGCGCGACGCGAGGAGGTCGCGCGCGTACGGCATCGCGCGGCGCGGATCGCCCGCCTCGAGCCACGCCTCGGCGGCGAGGAGCTCGAGCTCGGCGAAGCTCGTCATCGAGAGGGCGAGCGCGGAGACGCGCTCGGCGATGAGCTTCGGCGGCTCGAGGCGCAGCTCGAGCGCGATGCGCGCGCGGAGGTAGGTCGTGCCCGGCGTGCGGCCGTGGCGGCGCTCCGCCTCGTCGATCATGTCGAGGGTGCCCTCGAACTGGTTCGCCTCGATGCGCTCCTCGATGTCCCAGAGATCGGGGAGCGCGAGGGGGCCCTTCTCCGGCATCTCGCGCGTCGAGATCGAGGTCTCGAGCGATCGGAAGAGCGAGCGCGCGTCGTCGTCCGGCGCCGTGTCCTGCCGCGAGCGGAGGAAGTCGATCACCGCCGCCTTCGGCATCGGCTCGCCGATCTCGGGGGTGGGGCTCCGGTGCGCGAGCCCGCCGAGCGCGTTCATCAGGCGCTGCATCTCGGTGAACGACGGGCGCTTGTACGTGCGCGTGCCGGGCTTGCCGCCCTTCGTGCACTCGTCGGTGTGGATGATGATCTCGGTGTCCTCCTCTTCGTGCTCGAGGAGGCTCGCGAGGTAGAGCGCTTGCAGCGTCGCGCCGACGTGCTCGAGCTCGAGGTCGCGCGCGAGCGCGCCGAGGTCGAGGAACACGCCGTGATAGAGGTGCGTCGCGGCGTCGTACGAGTCGGCGCGGAGGACCTCGCTCGGCTCGAGGTACCGCGCGACCTTGCGCGCCGCGGCGCCGCGCGCGTAGGCCTCGGCGAGCAGCGGCTGCATCGCGTGCGAGATGTCGCGTGCAGCTGCGGCGCTCATGCCTGCGTTCGCGAGCCGCGTGCGCGCCTTGCTCGCGACGGTCTGGTAGCCGTGCTCGCGCACGCGTCCGGGCTCGCTCGCGCGAAGCTCGATGTCGCCGATGTCGAACATCGCGTACTCGGCTTCGGGCGGTGCGTCGGAGCGCAGCACGACGCGCTCTCCTCGCGAAGGCGAAGAGAAGATGAGCGTGCACTTCACGTCTGCGCTCGGAGCACCCAACAAGCCGTTTTTTACAGTGGATTTCTGGAGGTTCCCACTATTGGTTACCGTGTTTTTTCTTTGCCCCGGAAAGCCTGGCCGCTCTAGAGTTGGCAGCGCCATGAGAGCAAGCAGCGTCTACGCCGTCATCCTCGTCTCAGCTGGTCTGGCGGTCTTTGCCTGCGCCTCGAAACCGCCGCCGCCGAAGGAGCCCGCCCACACCGAGACGGTGGCCGACGCGGGTGAGGACGCGGACGCGGAGCCCCCGCCGCCGAAGTCGCTCTACGAGCGGCTCGGGAAGCAGGACGGCATCACGAAGGTCGTCGACGTCCTCGTGAAGAACCTCCAGGCCGACCCGAAGTTCAAGGGTCGCATGGCGACGCTCAAGGGCGCGAAGCTCGACAAGTTCAAGAAGGATCTCGCGGACCAGGTCTGCGTCGAGTCCGGCGGTCCCGACGCGGGCGCGGACTGCAAGTACGAGGGGCGCTTCATGAAGGAGCTCCTCGGTCCGAAGAACAAGCTGAAGGAAGAGGAGTGGAACGCGATGCTCCTCGAGCTCCGGAACTCGTTCGAGGAGAACAAGATCGAGGAGGCGGAGCAGGCCGACCTCACCGCCGAGATCAGCAAGTTCCGCGACGACGTCGTGCAGGCCGCGCCCGTAAAAAAGTAGGCGCGCTCGCGTCGCGTCAGCGGCCGACGTTGTGGCCGTCGACGCGCGCCTGGAAGATGAAGTACGGCGGGAGGCAGGCGCCGACGCCGGCGGGCGCGCCCGGCACCGCGGAGCAGACGTAGTCCTGACCGCAGGGCTCGGTCGCGCTGCACTTCTTGCGGAGCGCCTTCGGACCGCCGGATGCGCACTGCGCGAACGGCTTGCCCGCGCCGACGCAGGCGTTGAAGCCGCTCGGCACGGCGACGCCGCAGATCGATCCGTCGGCGAAGACCTCCCCCGTCTTGCCGCACGACCCGCCGCACATGCCGGTCGGGAAGCCGCCGGGATCGCCGCCGGAGCGCACGCAGCGACCGGCGCCGCCGCTGGGGAGCGAGCAGGCGACGACCTTCATCTCCCGGACCTTGTCCTTGTGCGGGTTCGCGTCGAACGTCGTCGTCGACTCCTCGCAGGCCTCGCCGCCCTTGCGCGCGCGGCCGTTCGTGACGCACATGCCGACCTGCTCGCCGTTGATGTCCGAGCACTTGAAGCCCTCGCCGCAGGTCCACGTCGCGAACCCGGGATCGCCGAGGCCGCACGCGGAGCCGTAGCCGCCTTCGACCGCGAACGCGCCGCTGTTCGGGTTGCGCTCGGCGAACGGGATCGCCCCGAGCTCGGCGCTGCCGCCGGCGACGGCGACGAGGTCCTGCCGGCGGAAGGAGACCTGCTCGCGCGCGTGCGCGGAGACGCCCTGGATGAGCGCGTTGATGTCGTCCATCTCGGCGCGGTCGTGGCCGACGACGTGGAAGCCGGCGATGCCCTGGCTCTGGTGGCAGCCGTTGCATGCCATCGTGTCGAGGCGGCGGACGAGGGCGGCCTTCGACTTCACGAGCTCGAGGCCGTCGAGCTTCGCGTCCGCGAACGCGGCGCCGTCGCGGCCGAAGAGCGAGGCGAAGGGCCGGTTCTGCGCGCGGGCGAGGCCCTTCGGCGAGACGGAGATCGCGGTCTCGGCGAGGATGCGCTGCCCTTCGAGCTCGAGCGGGATCTGGGCGGTGCCCTTGTCGATCTCGTCGACGTTCGCGGCGACCCACTTCGCGAGCGCCGCCTTCGCCGCGTCGTCGAGGTCCTCCCGCGGCGTGTTCTCGAGGTACACCGGCGCGAGGCCGGGCGCGTCGTCGCTGCGCGAGAAGACGCGGAGCGAGTACTCGGCGTGGCCGCCCATGTCCGTGCGCGTCGTCGACGGCCAGCGGACGAGCTGGAAGTTCGTCTCGACCTTGGGCGCGAGCTTCGGCAGCGCCGCGAGCGGCCCCGCCGCGACGGCGTCGGCCTTGGCCGCGAACGTCGAGGCGGACTTGGTCGCGAGCCACTTCTGCGCGGTCTTCGTGCAGCTGCCGTTCTCCCCGATCTGCGGGTACACGAGCATGAGCGTCATCGGGAGGCGCGAGACGCCCTGCGGGTTCGCGTACGCGAGGCGGTACACGAGGTGGACCTCGCCGCAGCCGGTGCCGTCGGTCTCCGCGCTCGCGTGGCGGCGGTCGAGGCGGTTGGCGACGGCGACGAGCTCGAAGCGCGCCTCCTTCGACGCGAGCCAGCGCGCGTCGAAGGCGCGGTGGCTGAAGGCCATGCCGACGCCGAGCTGGCGGTCGCCGGCCTTGGCGGTCGCGACGTCCTGCTCGACCGCGGCGATGATCGACTTGCCCTCCTCCGAGGCGGCGAAGGCGACGTTGTTCGTCATCGCGGCGCCGGTGAGGCGCGAGCCGAGGTCGAAGCCGCCGGCCTCGAGCGCCTTGAGCGTCTCCGGGTGCTCGACGAGGAGGCTGGTGTCTTCTTCGATGAGGAGCCCGCTCGAGACGGCGTCCTCGGTCCCGGCGACCTCCTCGGCCTCGGTCGTGGCGCACCCCGCGACGGCGGCGGTGGCGAGGGTGACGACCGAGATGACCTGCCCGACCCAGGACTTCATGATGACGAGGTATGAGCATGTGGCATGCCGCCCGATTTCACGCGGATTTCAGAGCAAATCAGGGTCCGCCCCGTCCGACGCGGCGCTGCCTTGCCTGGTGCGCCGGTACCTCACGATCGAACCGCACACGCCGCCGTCGCGCGCCCGCGACACCGGTCATCGCGCGAGCGAAGCGCGATCGACTCGGCGTAGTCCGGCAGCTTGCCGAGGACCTTGGCCGGGCTCGGCGACTTGGCCGGGAACGCGGGCAAGAGCAGCTCGAGCGGACGGTCTTCGCTCAGCGCCGCGCGCACGAGCGGGAGATGCGGCGCGAGCTCGACCTCGGCGGGCGCGCCGTCGGCCTCTCCCGGCGCGAGGCGCCGCCCATGCATCAAGCGCGCGAGGATCCAGCGCGCGCGCCTCTCGACGTCGGCGGAGACGACGGGCGCGAGGCGATCGCCGAAGATCGCCCCGAGCCGGTGCATCGCTTCGCTCACGAACGGCAGCGCGAGCATCGGCGCGGCCTGACCGAGGAGGTCGCGCGCGAGCGTGACGACGCCGCGCGCCATCTTGCCGTCCTCGTCTTGCGTCCAGAGCAGGACGACGGCGAGGTGGAGCCCGTAGAGCAGGGCGCCGAGCTCGCTCGCGTTCGCGGGCGCGTCGTCCGCGCCGACCACGGCGGTGAGGATCGCGCCCGCGGTCCGCGCGCGCAGCGCCGCCGCCTTCGACGAGAGCACGCCGGCGTCCCCGCGCGCATCCATCGCCACGGAGAGGAGGGCCCGCATCACGTCGCGCTGCGCATCGAGCCGATCGAGCTTCGCCTCGAGCAACGCCGCGAAGCGCGCCGCGACGCTCCCGGCCTCGAGGTCGGCCACGATCGACAGCGTGTCGGCGACGACGCCTTGATAGAGCGCATGCGCGAGCGCGTACTTCGAGGGAAAGAGCAGGAGCGCTTGCGCGAGGGGAACGCCGGCCACCTTCGCGATCGCGTCGATCGCCGCCGCCTCGAACCCGTCGCGCGCAAAGCTCTCCCGCGCCTCCGCCAGAAGCCGTGCCGCGTCTCCTTCGCTCCCCACGCGCCGCATCCTACCGACTCCCCCGCCGCACTCGTGCGCGGACTTGGGGCTCGC
The DNA here is from genome assembly GCA_019637155.1 of Labilithrix sp. NCBI lineage: Bacteria > Pseudomonadati > Myxococcota > Polyangiales > Labilitrichaceae > Labilithrix > Labilithrix sp. The sequence goes on from JAHBWE010000002.1 coordinate 593,003, forward strand.
CATGCAGGCGCCGCCGCTGCACCTGGTCAATTGGGTCGCGCGAGCTCTCGGGCGCGCTGCGCTCGCGGGGCGCCCGCGACGCTGGCGGCTGGGTTGTGGACTCGGGGAGGGAGCCTTGGCTGGGATGCGGGCGCGATGCGTAGCGAAAGGCACATCCTCGCGACGCCGCATACCAAAGGCGTCGCAGCGTGCTGGATAGTCGTGCACGCCATAAAAAAATCCATGTACGTCTCCCCGACCGGAGCGACCAGAGGCGGCCGCGCCGCGGTCCAGCCAGCGCCAGGCGTACCGCGCGTTCCAGCCGCGACCGAGCTCCAGAAGCGGCCGTGCCTTCCGACGCGCGTTCCAGCCGGGCTTCAGCGCCGCGCCTTCCCGCGCCTGCCGCGCGTCCCCGCCGCCGCCGGTGCCCCCCGAGGCGGCCGCGTTCCGACGATTCTCCCGGTGCCCGCGTCGCCCGTGCTCGAGGCGGCCGCGCCTTCGACGGCGCCAGCCGTACCGCGCGTTCCAGCCAGCGATCGGGCTCCAGAAGCGCCGCGCCTCCCCGCGTCGCCCCGAGGCGGCCGCGCCTTTCCCCCGCCCCCGCCCCCGCAGCGCACCTGGGGCCCCAGAAGCGGCCGCGAATGCGGGCGCGAAGCGCCCCGAGCGCTCCGCGCGAGGGCCGTGTCTGGGGTGGGGGTGTCGGGGGCGAAGCCCCCGACGTTGAGAGCCATTCAGGCTGGCGGGGGGGCGGCGGCGTCTGGGGATGGCGCGCCGAGCGTGGGAGCGGCGTCGGTCTCTGGGGCCCGCTTGTAGCCGCACTCCTTGTCGGCGCAGGCGATCATCGGCTTGGCCTTCGTGCCGGCGATGACGAGGAACTTGGCGCCGCAAGCGGGGCAGGGCTCCGGGATCGGCTTCTGCCACAGCTTGAAGTCGCACTTCACCGTCTCGTCGTTGTAGCGAGAGCAGCCGTAGAAGGTCTTGCCGCCCTTCTTCTTCGGGCGGACCTCGATGATGTCGCCGCCGCACTTCGGGCACGGGACGCCGAGCGGGACCGGGCGCGCGTTCTTGCAGGCCGGGTAGCCGGTGCAGGAGAGGAACTCGCCGTAGCGGCCCGAGCGGATCGCCATCTTCTTTCCGCACTTGTCGCAGTCGATGTCGGTCTCCTTCGGCGGCGCCGCGCCGTTGCCGTCGGGCCCCATGTCGCGCGTGTTCTTGCACTTCGGGTAGTTGGAGCAGCCGGCGAACCAGCCGTTCTTCGACCAACGCTTCGAGAGCTCGCCCGGCGGGAGCGCGCGGACCTTCTCGTCCTCGGAGTTGCCGTTCGGCCCGCAGGCCTCGCACATCTCGCCGATGGGCACCGGGTCCGGATTCCACCGTTTACCCTTTTTCCCTTTATCGAGCTGGGTGCGGAACTTCTTGTAGAAGCGCGAGAGCAGCGTGACGCGCTCCTCGTTGCCCGCCTCCACCTCGTCGAGCTCCTCCTCCATGCTCGACGTGAACGCCGGATCCATGAACTCGAGCTCGCTCTGCAAGAGGCCCTCGACGACCATGCGCCCGAGCTGGGTGGGGCGGAAGCTCCTGCCGTCGACCTTCTCGACGTAGTCGCGCGCCTGCACCTTGCTGATGATCTCGGCGTACGTCGAAGGGCGGCCGATGCCGCGGTCCTCGAGCTCGCGCACGAGGGAGCCTTCGTTGTAGCGCGCCGGCGGCTGGGTGAACTTCTGCTCCGCGAGCACGCCCGGCGGCGTGACGAGGTCGAGGACCTCGCCCTCCGCGAGCTCCGGCAGGTTCGCCTCGCCCTCGGCCGGCTCGGTGGAGGCCGCGTCGCCCTCCTCCTTGTTCTCGTCGCCGCCGGCCTGCGGCTCCTCCGCCGCCGCGCCGTAGACCTCGAGCCAGCCCGCGAGCTTCAGCGTGCGGCCGCTCGCGCGGAGGAGGTACGTCGACGCGCCCGCCTTCGCCGGCTTCGCCTCGATCTCGACCGAGGTCTGATCGTAGAGCGCGTCCTTCATCTGGCTCGCGACGAAGCGATCCCAGATCAGCTTGTAGAGCTTGAACTGCTCGTCCTTGAGGTGCTTGCGCACGCTCTCGGGCGTGTAGTCGAGCGAGGTCGGGCGGATCGCCTCGTGCGCTTCCTGCGCCGCCTTCTTCGACTTGTAGACGTTCGGGTCCTTCGGGAGCGAGCCCTTGCCGTACTTCGTCTCGATGAAGTCGCGGAGCAGCTGGAGCGCCTCTGGCGCGACGCGCGTGGAGTCGGTGCGCATGTACGTGATGAGACCGACGGTGCCGAGCTCCTTGCCGAGGTCGACGCCCTCGTAGAGGCCCTGCGCGATCTGCATCGTGCGCTTCGCCCCGAAGCCGAGGCGGTTGACCGCGTCCTGCTGCAGCTTGCTCGTCGTGTACGGCGCGTACGGCTTCCGCTTCCGCTCGCTCGTCGTGATCTTCGCGATCGTGAGCTTCGACGCTTCGAGGTCGCTCTTCACGCGGGCGGCGGTCGTGCCGTCCTTCACCTCGAGCTTCTTCCCGTTCTCCTGCGCGAGCTTCGCGGTGAACGGCTGCTTCTTGTTCTTCTGCTTCGCGACCTGCGCCGCGATGTTCCAGTACTCCTCGGGGACGAACGCCTCGATCTCGCGCTCGCGATCGACGATGAGCCGCAGCGCGACCGACTGCACGCGGCCGGCGGAGAGACCGAACGCGAGCTTCGACCAGACGAGCGCCGACACGTCGTAGCCGACGATGCGATCGAGCACCCGGCGCGCGCGCTGCGCGTCGTAGAGGTGCTTGTTCAGCTTCCGCGGCGCGGCGACGCCCTTCTGCACGCCGCCCTTCGTGATCTCGTGGAACTCGACCCGCTTCGCCTTGTCGGGCTTGCCGGTCAGCTCCTCCGCGAGGTGCCATGCGATCGCCTCGCCCTCGCGATCGGGGTCGGTCGCGAGGAGGATGTCGTCGGCCTGCTTCGCCGCGGCCTTCAGCTCCTGGAGGACCTTCTCCTTGCCGGGGACGATCTCGTAGGTTTCCTGGAAGCCCTTCTCGACGTCGATGCCCATCTTCTTGGGCAGATCCTTCACGTGGCCCTTCGATGCGAGGACCTCGTAGCCCGTGCCCAGGTACTTCTTGATCGTCTTGGCCTTGGCCGGCGACTCGACGACGACGAGTGTCTTGCCCATCCCCAGATGCCTGCTTCCGTCCACGCTTCCTTGGATGCCGAGGGGTTTCGGTCTCCCTAGAAGCTCAATAAAAACGACGGATTATGACGCTTTGTTGAGGCGAAAGAACCCGTCAGGGGCCTCTACTACTACGTCCTTGAGGGACAGCGTCAAGAGGGCGGTGAGCGTCGCGCTCGTCCCGAGGCCCGCCTCCTCGATGATGCGATCCCGCTGGGTCGGAGCGGGCGAAAGTATGGATTTTACTCGTTCTTCTTCGGGTGTGAGCGACGGGGCCGGCAGGGGCAAAAGCACCTGTTTCCGCGAGGATCCGCCCCTCCTCTTATTTGTGCGAATGGGCGACGGCAGCGGCATCCTGCCGCTGAGCAGGGCCTCGGGATCGGCGATGTCCGGCGCCGGTAGGTCGAGCTCGTCGAAGAGCTGCTCCACCGACCAGAGCGGCGTCGCGCCGCTCATGATGAGACCCTTCGACCCGTGGAACTCCCAGCTCCACGGCATGCCCGGCACCACGTAGAGCGGCCGCCGGAGCTCGCGCGTGATGCGCGCGGCGTGGATGGAGCCGGACCCGACGGCGGCCTGCACGACGATGACCGCCGACGCGAGCGAGACGAGGACCCCGTTGCGGTAGCGCGGCGTCAGCGTGTCCTTCGGCGTCCCGTCGGGGAACGGCCAGATCATGCGCGACGTATTCGATGACTCGATCTCCGCGAAGAGGTCCTCGTTCGCCGGCGGGAAGACCTCACCGCGGCCGCACGGCGCGACGCACCATGTCGCGCCTCGTTTCATCGCGCCGGTGTGCGCCGCCCAGTCGACGCCCACCGCGCCTCCCGACACGACGACGATCCCTGCGGCCGCGAGGTGATACGCGAGCTGATGCGCGAAGCACTTCGCTTCGCCGCTCGCGCGCCGCGAGCCGACGATCGCGACGACGCGGCTCGGCTCGAGCGGCCCCGACACAGTGAGGACCGGCGGCTCGTCGAGGTCGAGCATCGGCGGCGGGTACGCGGCGTCGCGCGGATCGAGCTTCACGGCGCCCTTCACAGCGACCTTCACAGCGACGCTCCGCGCTTCGCGAGGACGGCCTTCGCCGCGGCGAGGCGCGCGGCCGAGCCCGGGTGGGTCGTGAGGTACGACGGCGCGACGCGCGCGGGCGCCTTCGCGTGCTCCGCCTCGAACGCGGCGAAGAACGCGAGGACGTCGAGCTTCACCGACTCGACGCCGGCCGTGTCGACGAGGTCGTTCAGCGCGGCCTCGTCGCGGACGGCGGCCTGGCCCGGATACACCGTGCGCGCGGTCGCCGCCGCGGCGCTCCGCTCGGCCGCGGTCCACACCGCGTCGCCGCTCTCCTTCGTCGCGGTCGGGTGCGGGCACACGAGATCGCGCGCGCGGAGGTGCTCGACCTCGCGCGCGAGGACGAAGGAGAGCGCGCCGATCGCGTCCTCGGCTCGCAGCGTGCCGCCGTCGGTCGTCGTGAACGTGCCCGGCGGCGGCGGGAGCAGCCGCTTGCCCGGCGCCTGGTTCTTCGCGAGGTAGCTCGCGTAGCTCGCGAGCGCCTCCGGGCGCGACCGCGCGACGCGCATCACCTGCGCGACGAGCTGCAGCATCGCCGCCGAGATCACGACGACGGGATCGCCGTCGTCGTCGCACGCCACCTGCGCGAAGGCGTCGGTCACCTCCGGATCGAACGCGACGTACGTGCCGGTCGGCTTCGGGAGCGCGGTCATCGCGGACGCCGCGTACGCGCGCAGATCCGCGCTCTCGAACGCGGGCGCGACCTCGTCCGCCGCGGCGGGGCGGGACAGGAACGAGAAGAGAGCGACGATCCCGAGCGCGACGACGGCCTTCACGAAGGCAGCGGCTCGGCCGGCCTCGCGCCGGCGTTGCGCGAAAACGTCCTACGGTCGGACTTACTGGCGGACGAACTTGAACGGGATGTTGATCGTCGTCGGCGAGCCCGGGGCGGGGAAGGTCCAGCCCTTCACCTGGTTCTCGATGCACTTGCCGACGACGGGATCGTCGCCCGACGACGAGACGCTCGACACCTGGCCGTTCGGCGCGACGTTCGCGGTGACGGTCACGTTGACGCTCGACTTCTGGTCGCTCCCGCCGCGCTCCCAGCACGTCCGCTTCACGCCCGCACGGTGACCCGCCACGACGCGCTCGACGCCGGCGGTGTCGAGGCCGCCGCTCGATCCGCCGCCGCTGCTGCCGCCGGGACCGATCGCGGGGCCGCTCGGTCCGGTCCCGAGGCCGCCCAGATCGAGGCCCTTCTTCTCCTCGGTGGGCTTCGGCGCCGCCGCCGCGACCGGCTCCTTCTTCGTCGCGGGCTTCTTGGTCGTGCCGTCCTTGGGCTCGACGGTGGGCGTGTCCGGCATCTCGATCGTCGCGACGCTGTCGGACGGCGCGGGCGCGGGGTCGGGCGGCGCCGTGGCCGGCATCTGGATGACGACGGGCGCGGGTGGGGGCTGCGGGCGGCCGAAGAGGAAATACGCACCGCCGCCGCCGAACCCGAGGAAGAGGACGAGGATCGGCCAGAACCAGAGCGGAGCGCCGCCGCGCTTCTGCTCCACCGGCATCGTCGACGGCGGCGCGATGGGCGCGGGCGCCGGCGCGTTGTAGGCCGGCGGATGGAACGACGCGCGGTCCGGATACGACGGCGCGTGCGACGTCGCGGGCGCGAGCGGGGAGAGCGAGTACGGCGACGCCGCGGGCATCTGGCTCGACGGAAACACGGGGGCCGGCACCGCGAACGGATCGGGCACCGCGATCGGCGGCGCGAGCGGCGAGGTCTGCGGCGTCGCGACCGGCATGGCCGGCGACGAGAGCGGGAGCGGCGCGGTCGCGGCCGCCGGCGGCGCGACCGGCATCGGCGCGGAGCCGGGGAAGGGGCTGAGCGAGGGCGCGGCCGAGCCGAACGGCGCGAGCGGGACGTCCTCCATCGAGGGCGCGGCCGGCCTTAGCGGGACGACGTTGCTGCGGAGCGGCGCGGGCGCCGGCGGGGCCGCGAGCTGGCGCGGCGCGGAGGGTTGCACCGGCGAGGGCGGGATCGTGCTCGGGCGCCTCGGCGCGGGGGGGAGGTTGGAGATGCGCGCGGGCGCGGCGGCTTCGGTGCTCGCGAGCGAGGGGCGATTGCCGGCCGCGGCCTCGCGCACGATCGTCGCGAGGTCGGGGATGGTCCGGATCGGCCGCCACTCCTCGAGGCCCTCCTGCCAGCAGAGCGACTCCTCCGTCACCGCGCCGGTGGCGGCCTTGCGGCGGAGCTCGGAGATGCGGATCGGGCCGACCGGCACGCCGTTGATCGCGACGTACCACTCGTCGCTGACGGACAGATCGAGCGAGCCCTCGCCGCGGGCCGACACGCTCGACACCGGCGCGTCTTCGACGTTCTTGGTGAAGGCGCCGGCGAGCGCGGAGCCGGCGGGCGCCTTCGGCTTCTGGGCGGACAGGCTGGTGGCCAGGCCGGGCTTCGGCGGCGCCTTCACGCCGGGGAGCGGGGCCGGCGGCGGCATGCTCCCGCTTCCTTCGGTGACGGCGGAGCGCACCTCGATCTGGTGGCCGCACTTGCGACACTTCATGCGGACGGTCTTGCCCGCCACCTTCTCGTCGGCGATCTGGTACTTCGCCTTGCAGTTGTCGCAGAGAAACTTCACGCGTGCGCCCAGGCCCCAGGATGGAAGCGTAGCTGGTTCTACGGCCGACGCCCCACAAAGGTGTGCGCGAGCTCAGAGCAGTTTCAGCAGGTGGGCCTTGATCGATTCCTTGGTCTCGAGGTCGCTCGCGACGTGCATGCTCCTCTCCCACATCTCCACCGCCTTGTTCTTGAAGCCTGCCTTCTCGTAGAGGACGGCGAGGTTCTTGAGGGCGGGGAAGTGCCGCGGGTTGAGGTCGACCGCGCGTTCGAGCTCGGTGATGCCGTCGTAGAACTGGCCGCGCTTTCCGTAGATGAGGGCGAGGTGGTAGCGGAGCCGGTAGGCGAGGGGATCGATCGAGATCCCTTTCTTGAGGAGGCTGATCGACAGATCGATCTCTCCGCCCTTGTAGGCCGCGATCCCCTCCTCGAGGTAGCGCGAGGCCTCCTGGTTGATCATCTCCGGATCGCGCGGCGGGGCGATGGTCGGGTCGCGCGTGAGGAGCGTGTCGACCTTCTGCATCAGCTCGGCGATGCGGAACGGCTTCTCGATGTAGTCCTCGATCCCGTAGTTCGCCTTCAGGTCCTCCGCGATGCGCCAGCCGCGGTAGACCGCGCTCATCATGAGGATCGGGATGCCGCCGTACTTCGCGCTCCCCTTGATGCGCCGCGCGATGTCGAAGCCGTGGACCTCCGGCAGCATCGCGTCGAGGAGGATGAGATCGGGCGTCTCCTCCTTCACGAGGCGGAGCGCGATGAGGCCGCGGTCCGCTTCGATGACGCGATGACCGCGATCGGTGAGGAGGCGGCGAACGAGCTTCCGGATGTCCTCTTCGTCGTCGACGACGAGGATGCGCTTGCCGCTCGTGCCGGGGCGTGAGTCGATCCCCGCCGCGTTGCGGAGCTCGTCGGTCAGCATCGCGACCTTCGAGACCTCTTCGCCCATCTCGCCGAACTCGTCGGTGACGATCGAGATCTTCGACGCGGACTCCTGGATCTCCTGGTCGACGACGACCGGCGGCGCGCCCGGCTGCACGCTGTCGCGCTCGCGCTGCGGCGCCTGCTGCGCCATGCGCTCGAGCGCGGCGCGCGGCGCGTTGGGGCCGGCGAACTGCGTCTGCCCTTGCTCCTTCGCGTCGTACGCGTCGCGGATCATCTTCTCGAGCGTCGTGCTGATCGCGACGTACGGGTAGATGCGCCGGCCGGTCACGAACTCGAGCTCGTCGATGACGCGCTTGTCCTGCGGGTTCGCCATCGCGAGGAAGAGGCGATCGTCGCGGACGAGGACGGGCAGGACGCGGCTCGACTCCGCGACCTCGCGCGGGACCATGTCGAGGTGGGAGAGCGCGAGCGCGAGCTGGTTCAGGTCGATGCCGGGGACGCCGTATTGCTCCGAGAGCGCGCGCAGCACCTCGGTCTCGGCGACGACGCCGCTCGCCGCGATGCGCGACGCGATCGGCACGCCGTCGCGCGCTTGCTTCTGCGTCTCGAGCTGCTTGTCGAGCTCCTCCGGCGAGATGAGGCGCCGCTTCAGGAGGATGCGCCCGATCTGCTTCTTCTCGTCCGACATGCTCGGTCGGAGGATCTTAGCTCGACTCCATCCGCGCGAGCGTCGCCGTTTTGTACGTGCCCCAGGTGCCGCTCTGGATGGCGGTCCGCGCGCCGCGCACGAGCTCGCCGTACCAGTGCAGGTTGTGGATGCTCAGGAGGCGGAGCACGCTCATTTCGCCCGCGAGGAAGAGGTGGCGGAGGTAGCCGCGCGCGTAGCCGCCCGCGCAGCAGGCGCAGGTGCAGTCCGGATCGATCGGCGACGTGTCCTCGCGCCACCGCGCCTGCTTGATCACGACCTTGCCGAAGCGCGTCAGCGCCTGGCCGTTGCGCGCGTTGCGGGTCGGGAGCACGCAGTCGAACATGTCGACGCCGGCGTCGATCGCCTCGAGCAGGTCCTTCGGCGTGCCCACTCCCATCAGGTAGCGCGGGCGCGTGGGGTCGACCGCGTGCGCGACCTCGTGGAGCGTCTCGTACATCTTCGGGATCGGCTCGCCGACCGAGAAGCCGCCGAGCGCGAGGCCGTCGAAGGACACGCCGCCGATCTCGAGGCCCGCGAGCTCCTCCGCGTGCTCGCGGCGGAGGTCGGCGAAACATGCACCTTGCACGATTCCGAAGAGCGCCTGCCCCTCTGGTCGCTCGGTCGCGAGCGCGCGGCGCGCCCAGCGCGTGGTGCGCGCCACCGCGGCCTCCACCACCGCGCGCGCGGAGTCGCCGGGCGGACACACGTCGAGCTGCATCTGGATGTCCGCGCCGATCGTGCCCTGCACCCGCACCGCGACCTCGGGCGAGAGGTGATGGCGCTGCCCGTCGAGGTGCGAGCGGAACGTGAAGCCCTCCTCGTCGAGCGTGACGAGCGACTTCGGGGCCTCGCCCGGCGCCTTCGGATCGCGCGAGCCCGCGTTGCCGCCGAGGGAGAAGGCCTGGAAGCCGCCGGAGTCGGTGAGCATCGCGCGCGGCCAGCGCGTGAAGCCGTGGAGGCCGCCGAGCTTCGCGATCACGTCGGGGCCCGGGCGGAGCCACAGGTGGTACGTGTTGCCGAGCATGATCTGGGCGCCGCTCGAGGCGACGTCCTCGGCGGTGAGGCCCTTCACGCTCCCTTGCGTGCCGACCGGCATGAAGGTCGGCGTCTCGACGGCTGCGTGCGGCGTCGTGAAGAGCGCGGACCTGGCGTGGCCGCGCTCGGCGGTCGCCTTCACCTCGAACGCGAAGCCCTTGGCGCGCGTCATGCGGCCTCCGCGCGCGAGAGCAGCATCGCGTCGCCGTAGGAGAAGAAGCGGTAGCGCGCGGCGACGGCGGCGCGGTACGCCGCGAGGACGCGTTCGGTGCCGGCGAACGCAGAGACGAGGGCGAGCAGGGTGGACTCCGGGAGGTGGAAGTTGGTGAGCAGGCGATCGACGACGCGGAAGCGGTAGCCGGGCTGGATGAGGATGCGCGTCTCCTCCGCGCACGCGCGCACGTGGCCGCCCTCCGTCGCGGCCGACTCGAGGGCGCGCACGACGGTGGTGCCGATCGCGAGCACGGGGGCGCCGCGCTCGCGTGCGCGCGCGACGCTCGCCGCGAGCGAGGGCGTCACGACGAAGGGCTCGCTGTGCATCGCGTGATCGTCGAGGTCTTCCGTCGTCACCGGCTGGAAGGTGCCGAGCCCGACATGCAACGTGCATGCATCGACCTCGCAGCCGCGCTCGTCGCGGAGCCGGGCGAGGAGCGCTTCGGTCAGGTGCAGCCCCGCCGTGGGCGCCGCGACGGCGCCGTCGGTCTTGGCGAACACGGTCTGGTAGCGCGCCTCGTCCGCCTCCGTCGGCGTCCGCTTGATGTACGGCGGGAGCGGCATGCGCGCCCCCGCGGCGAGGGCCTCGTCGAGCGTGCCGCTCGTCGCCGCGAGGCGCACGAGGAAGAGCCCGTCGTTCGGCTCGCGCCCCTCGATCGTCACGACGAGCGGTCCGCTCGTGACGCGCGTGCCGGGGCGCATCGGCTTCGACGCCTTCGTCATCGCTTGCCACGTGCCGTCGGCGAGCCGGCGCACGAGGAACACCTCCGCCTTGCCGCCGCTCTCCTTCGTCCCGACGATGCGCGCGCGGATGACCTTCGTGTCGTTCACGACGACGAGGCTCCCGCGCGGCACGAACGACGCGAGCTCCGCGATGCGCGCGTGCTCGAGCGCGTCGCCGACGACCATGAGGCGCGCGGCGTCGCGTTCGGGCGCGGGCTCCTGCGCGATGAGCTCGGGCGGCAAGTCGTACGCGAAGGCGGAGGCCCGCATCGGGCGCGCACTCTAGCGCATCGGTCAGCGCGCGCGGCCGACGTCCGCGGTGGCGTCGGCGGGCTCGCTGCCGGGGCGCACCGAGACGCCCGACGGAGGCTCGGCGCACCACAGCCGGCGCGATGACGGCGGACCGGCGAGCTTGTTGCGGACGAACTCGACGACCTCGCGCAGATCGTACGGCTTCGGGATGAAGCCGCTCACGCCGCAGTCGGCGCGCTCGAGCTGGCGCTCGCTCAGGTAATACGCGCTCGTGAGGAGCACGCGCATCGCGGGGTAGCGCGTGCGGAGCTCACGCGCGAAGTCGAGGCCGCTCGAGCCGTGGCTCTCGCTCTCCGCGCAGCCGCGCAGCATGAGGTCGACGATCGTGAGGGCGGTCGGGTGAGCGGCCAGGGTCGACCGCGCCTCGTGCGCGCTCTTCGCGGTCATGACCTCGAAGCCCTCGACGCGCAGCGCGCTGGCGAGAAGCGAAGCGTCGGCGTCGTTCGCGTCGACCAGCAAGATCGTCATCATGGGTGAAGCTCCGGATGAGGGCGCGAAACATCAGCAAGCCGGGTGCCAATGGAAACGGGGGTGTAACACCGCGACACGCTGTCAATGCGACCTTGCAACCCTGTCCGGGATAGTTTCACTTCTGAAATCCAGGTCACGGTTCGTTCTCTCATGGAGGCGGTTCGTCACCTCAGCCGCGGCTCTCGTACACAATTCCGAGCCGGGTCATCTTTCGCCAGAGCGTCGTCGCCGAAATACTTAGCAGCTCTGCCGCACGTTCGCGGCTTCCATCCGCATCTCGGAGCGCCGCCTCGATCGCTTGCCGCTCGGCGGCGTCGACGACGCTGGCGAGGGTGCGGCCGGAGAACGAGGCGGTCGGATCTTCGGTCGCGGCCGGGAGCACGTCGTCCTTCGTGATCGCGCCGGTCTGCACGAGCGCCACCGCCTGCTCGATCATGTGCTCGAGCTCGCGGATGTTGCCGGGGAACTCGTACTTCTCGAGCGCCTCGAAGACGCTGTCGTCGAGCCAGGCCTTGGTCCCCATCTTCTTGTTGTACTTGTCGAGGAAGAAGGTCAGCAGATCGGACAGGTCCTCGCGGCGCTCGCGGAGCGCGGGGAGCTGGAAGCGCGCGACGTTGAGCCGGTAGTAGAGGTCCTGGCGGAACCGCTTCTCCGCGATCGCGCGGAGGAGGTCCTGGTTCGTCGCCGCGATGATGCGGACGTCGACCTGGATGGGCTTGTTCTCGCCGACGCGCCGGATCTCGTTCTCCTGGACGACGCGGAGGAGCTTCGCCTGGAAGGCGAGCGACGTCTCGGCGATCTCGTCGAAGAAGAAGGTGCCGCCGTCGGCCTCTTCGAAGAGGCCCTTGCGCGCGTTGACGGCGCCGGTGAACGAGCCCTTGGCGTGACCGAAGAGCTCGCTCTCGAGCAGCGTGTCGGTGATCGCCGCGCAGTTTATTGGCACGAACATGCGATCGGCGCGCCGCGAGTTCGCGTGGATCGCCTTCGCGACGAGCTCCTTGCCGGTGCCGCTGTCGCCGGTGATGAGGACGATCGCGTCGGTCGGCGCGATGCGCACGATGCGGCCGAGCACCTCGCGGATGCCGCGCGAGCGGCCGACGATGTTCTCGAACTTGTAGCGGTCCTTGAACTCGGTCGCGAGGAAGGCGACCTCGCCGGCGAGGCGCCGGTTGTCGAGCGCCTTGCCCACCTTCACGAGCAGCTCCTGCTCCGTGAACGGCTTCTGGATGTAGTCGAACGCGCCGTAACGCATCGCCTCGACCGCGCTCTCGATCGTGCCGTAGGCGGTCATCACGATGATCTCGGTCATCGGCTGAGCGCCCTTCACCGCGCGGAGGACGTCGATGCCATCCTTCGATCCCATGCGGAGATCGGTGACGAGCACGTCGTAGGCGCCGGACGCGCCGCGCTCGGCGCCTTCCTCGCCGCTTTGCGCCTCGTCTACTTCGAAGCCGGCGCCGCGAAGCATCATCGCGAGCGTCGTGCGCATGTTGCGCTGGTCGTCGACGATCAGGAGCTTGGCCAAAGGATGACGCTCACCATACTCCGCGGCACGAGTCGCCGAAAGCGTGATCCCTCACGGCCGCGCTGGCCGCGCGCTTAAGGTCCTCAGTCCGCGGGGACGCCGTTCTTGATCCACGCGGCGATGCGATCGACGCACGCCTGCGGATAGATGTAGTCGGCCGGCTCGATCGGCATGATGCCCGACACCTTTCCGTCGGGCTTGCGGACGCGGAGGATCGAGCTGAGGAGGATCGCGCCTTCCGGCCTCTCCGCGTTCGAGGGACGCGCGAGGCGCCGGTCGATCATCGACTGACGACACCCGGCCTCGTCGAAGCACTGGAGGCCTGCGGCGGACATCGCGCCCGGGCCCTGCGGCGAGCCGTGGCACTCCGCGAACGCGCAGCTGCCCGGCTTTCCGCTCGCGAAGACGTCGCGGTAGAGCTCGCTCCACGTCGGTCCTCCGTTCGTGCAGCGGTCGGGCTCGGGCTCGATGATCAGCTCGCCGCCGACCGTGCTGCCGCCGGCCTCCGCGCACGCGGCGAGGACGGCGAGCGCGCAGACGGCGAGGAGCGGCGCCGACTTCAGAAGAGCACCCCGAGGATGAGGCGGACCGTCTGCGCCGTCGACAGGCTCCAGTCGGAGTTCTTCGACGTGTCTTGCTCGTTCTTCAGGTACTCGAGGCCCGGGAGCGGGAAGAAGACGCCGTACTGGAGCGCGGCGTAGAAGCCGCCCATCTTGTTCGGGTCGTCGTTCAGCGAGCCGTCCTTCGACTGGTAGTAGAGCTGCACGTCGAGCTCGACGCCGAGGTCACGCTTGTTGCCGGGGGCCTGGATGAACTCGCTCGCGCGGCTCCAGATGATCGCCGCGCCGCCGCCGAACTTCTGTCCGTTCGGGTTCCGCAGGAAGTCGTACTCGACGTTGGGGCGGAAATAGTAGGCGCCCTCGATGCGGGAGAGGATGCGGCGGAAGAAGATGTAGTCGACGTAGTAGGCGGGGTGGAACGCGAAGTTCGAGATCGCGCCGTCGCCCGCGCGTTGCCCGAGCGACGTGGAGCTCGGCGCGAGCGTCGTCTGGTTCGGGTCGCCGCTCGCCCAGCCGTGGCCGAAGCCGATGCGGAGCTTGTCCTCGACCGCGCGGAACTCCGCCTGCGTCGTGTACCCGAACATCCGGATCTTCTTCGGGTTGCTGACGGTGCCGCCGGCGGGAGAGTTGTCGATGTCGCCCCACACCGACGCGACCTCGGCCTCGACGCGCAGCTTGTTGAAGAGGAGCTGGACCCACGCGTCGGGGATGAGCGCGCCCATGCCGCGGCGTTCGAGCCCGTTGTTCGTCGTCGCGAAGTCGGTGCTGAACGGCGTTTGGCCCGCGAGCACGTCGAGGACCTGCTTGCGGTACATCGTGTAGAGGCCGCCGTTGATGACGATGTCGCCGCGCGAGAGCTTGAGGCGCTGGAGCTCCGGGTTGGTGCGGTGCGCCGCGAAGAGCATCCACTCGTGGACGTTGGTGAGGTTCGCGGTGTTGTAGGGCTGGCCGCCGTACACGTCGTAGGGCGACGCGTTGGTCGGCCCGGACGACACGAAGTTCCACGACCCGCCGAAGTACAGGTCGAGCGACTTCAGGCCGGTCGTGAACATGATGCGGTCGACGTTGGTCTGGTAGTCGCAGTCGATGCAGTCGCCGTTGTTGAGCACCATGCCGAGGCCCCAGTGGGCGGGCATGCGGCCGACGCGGATCTGGCCGACGGGCGTGAGGTACTCGGCCCACGCGCGCTTGACGTCGATCGAGTTCCGGTAGCCGTTGACGCCGGCGGTGGGCGGTCCCTGGTTGTTCGAGAACGCGGCGAGCGGCGCGTTCCCGTAGGGCAGGGCGGAGTTGTAGCCGGTGCGTCCGACGCCGCTCGGCACGAGCGCGTACGAGTCGGGCGTGGATCCGAGGACGAGGTTGTCGAGCAGATCGATCTGCGAGAGGATCCGGAGGTTGTCCGAGATGTGGATCTCGGGGTTCAGGCGAAGGCGCAGGTTGGCGTGCGCCTGGGACTTGTCGAAGCACTCGCGAAACTGTCCGGCCGCGTTCGGATCGCCGCAGAGGAGCACCTGCCGGCGCACGCCGGCGCGATCGGTGTACGTGTGATCGACCGGCTGCGCCCAGAGGTTCGGGTTGTCGAGCGTGTCGGCGGCGTCGTGCCGGTTGAGCGCGAAGTTGTGGAACAGCTCGCCGCGCGTCCGGAAGTAGCCGTGCATCTCGAGGATCGGCCGCGTGTGCGCCCACCAGTCCTCGCTGAAGACGTCGGTCGCGCGCGACCCGATGGTGCCGTCCGCGGTGGGTCGCTCGGGCCCTTGCTGCGCGCGCTTCTCTTCTTCCTTCGCCGGATCGACGGCGGTGCGCGGATCGTCGTCCTTGAGCATCGGCTCGGGCGGCGGCAAGAGCGCGTCGCCGGAGTCGCTCGCCGCAGGTGGCGTGACGGGCGGCACGGGCGAAGGCGACGGCGCGGGCGCGGGCGCGGGCGCGGGTTGTGCGGGGCGGGGCTGCGTGGGCTGGGCGGGGGCCGGTTGGGTGGGCGCGGGCTGGGTGGGCGCGGGCTGGGTGGGGGGCGGCTGCGCGGCGGCGGGTGGGGGGGGCTGCGGCTGGGTTCCGGGCTGGGTGGTCGGCGTGGTCGGCGCCGGGGGGCGTGCGGGATCGGTCGCCTGCGCGTGCGCGCCCGCGGCGACGAGCAGCGCGGCGCACGTGAGCAAGAAGCAAAAGGCGAAGGATTTCGGTCCGGCCGGCGACCTGGAAACCATATGGCCCGACCTCATAACACAAGCGGCCGCGGGTTTGGGCGCACGACGGACGGCCGGGCCGCGGACCCCGATCGGCCCAGTTCGGGGGGTCGGTCGGCGCCCTGTTGGGCGCTCGGCGCGAGGGCGCGATGACGGGCATGCGGCGCGACCGGCGGATGAAGGGCGACTGCTCAGATCTGGGCGCGATGGCGAGGCTTGCGGCGGAGGGTGACGGCGAGGAGGGTCGTGATGGTCAGGGTGGTGGCGAGCGCGAGGGCGAAGGGGGTCGGATGGTGGACCGCCCAGGTCACGCCGGTGAGCGCGAGGCCGGGGGAGGGGGGAGCGGTCGAGCCGTCGAGTCGGGCGGTGGCGATCGTGGACTGGCAGGTGGTGGCGCGCGTGCATGTCACCCAGCACGTGTGCACGCGTTGGGTGTCGAAGCCGATGAACGTGCGCGCGTGGCCGATGACGGGAGCTGCGATATCGTTCGCGGCGCGAAGCTCGAAGGTGCCGGTGCCGTCGGGCCTCGCGTCGATCGGGGCGCCGGTCGCGAGCGCCGCCGAGGCCCCCGCGAGCGCGACGGTCCGACCCTCGACGGCCGGCCGCATGTCCTCGACCCAGCCCGGGATCGAGGTCGCCACACACCCCACCGTGATCGCGCCACCGTTCGGGGATTCGAACGAAGCATGCTGCACGATCTCCGCGCCCGCGCTCTCGTTGATCTTCGGTGGCGCGATCGAGCCCACGCGCCAACCCGACGGCGGCACGACGACGACACGCGCCCCACTCACCGGCGAACGTTCGCCGAGAGCTCCGCAAGGAACGCTTCGACCTCACCCCGCAGCGCAACGAGCTTCTCCCGCGTCGTCGCCCGGCCCGCCCCCGTCTCCGCGACCCCGAACACCGTCGCCAACGCGCCCGCCCCCGCTGCCGCCGCGCTCGCGCCAGCCGCCGTCTCCAACACCGCGCCTGCGCCCGCCACGCCCGCCCGCGCTGCCACGTCCGCGCCGCCGCTCGCCGCTCCCGCTCGCGCCGTCGCGCCTGCGCCCCGCATCGTTGAGCCCGCGTGCATCGTTGCGCTCGCGCCGCCGCTCGCCGCTCCCGCATGCGCCGTAGCGCCGTCCGCCATCGCTCCCGCGTGCGCGCCACCGCGCGCCGTAGCGCTGTCCGCCATCGCGTGCGCGTCGCCGCGCGCCGTCGCGCCTGCGTCGCGCGCCGTAGCGCCTGTGCCGCCCACCGTCGCGTCGCTGCGCGTCGTTGCGCCTGCGCTCATCAGCGCGCCCGTCGCCGCGTCGCCGCGCGCCGTCGCGCCTGCGTCGCGCGCCGTCGCGCCCGCGCCCGTCACCGCTCCCGCGTGCGCCGTTGCGTCTGCGCTGCCCGCCGCTGCTCCCGCGTGCGCCGTAGCGTCTGCGCCACGCGCGGTTGCGTCCGCGCTGCGCGCCGTAGCGCCCGCGCCGCCCGCCGCTGCTCCCGCGTGCGCCGTTGCGTTTGCGCCAAGCGCGGTTGCGTCCGCGCTGCGCGCCGCCGAGCTCGCGCCGCCC